>JABGWD010000027.1 GCA_018645725.1 Opitutia bacterium | reverse complement strand
TGCAGGAATGGGTGGCAAGGCAGGTTCGTCTCCTCCGGGAAGAGGAGGTAGATCGCCGGATCCCGAATCAAGCGGAGGGAAGGCAGGGGGCTCGTCTCCTCCGGGAAGAGCAGGCAGATCACCGGGACTTGAGTCAGTCGGTGGAAAGGCAGGTGAATCTTCTATGCCCGGAAGCGCAGGCGGTTCGTCAGAGGTGACGTTGGAAGGGGGGAAGGAATCCAGCGGCGGCGTTACCTCCTGAGGTGTTACAGGTTCATCTGCAGAAGGTTTGTCGGTTTCGCCACGCGACACCAAATCAATAGGGGTTCCGTCCGAGCGCCAGGTTGCTTCCTTTCCGCGCTTAAGCCCGTCGCTGTACGCACGAACGTACATCTTTTGCCCGTTGGGCCACCAACGAGTTACGGTTCCGTGCCATTTCCCGTCATCATAGTTTCTCTCGTACATTTTCACGCCATTCGAGAACCAGCGGGAACTGACTCCGTGTTTTCTTCCTTTTGCCCAAGATTCGTCAGAGGCCACGTACTCGCCCCCATCCGCACTCTTTTCCACCGTAAGGACACGGCCAGTGAAAGGACCGTCGGAAAACTTCTGAAAAAGCAATCCATAGCGTGTCTCGAAAAATTGATCGTACTCCTGAGCGGTAACTTGGTACGCGTCTCCGGACACGCTTACGGCACCATCCGACACACTGGGAGAAGGGGCTTTTGTCTGCCTATATTTATTTTGGCAAGCCGTGAGAAACAGCAGGGCGACGAGAGACAAGGTGTTCAGCAGAGATACTTTCATTCTTATTATACTGTTTATGAAGGTAAGATTTGCAAGGTTGAACATGGACACGGGACAATCTTGTTGTAAGTTGCCCGATTTTACGTTTTTTAAACCTGTCTCCTGCCCCGTTAACAAAATCATTAACCTGACTCTCGTATCATGACACTAGCCGATTTGCCTATCATCTTGCCAGCTTTCGGAGTATTAGCCCTTCTTTTCACTTGGTGGAAAACCAAGGAAATCAACAACGCGCCGGAAGGTTCGCCCCGTATGGCCAAGATAGCCAAGAGCATCCAGGATGGGGCCATGGCTTTTTTGAAAGCGGAATACAGGATTTTGCTTTGGTTCGTAGTCGGTGTCGCCGCCCTGCTCTATTGGAGCGGATCCACAAACGACCCCCAAAGCAAGGGACTGATTGCCGTGGCCTTTGTCGTTGGCGCCATCTGCTCGGCCTTGGCGGGATATTTGGGAATGAAAGTAGCGACCAAAGCCAACGTGCGCACGGCCAACGCAGCCCAAGATAGCTTGGGCAAGGCCCTGGAAGTTGCTTTCGCGGGCGGTTCCGTCATGGGGCTTGGCGTGGTGGGACTTGGCATCTTGGGTTTGGGAGGTTTGTTTGCCTTCTTCGGTTATCACTTTGACGCGTTCGGCCCGGGGAAGAGCTTGTCCACTACCCTATCCGTTCTAACGGGTTTTTCATTCGGAGCATCGTCCATTGCCCTGTTTGCCCGCGTGGGCGGAGGCATTTACACCAAAGCCGCTGACGTCGGAGCCGATTTAGTAGGAAAAGTAGAGGCCGGCATTCCGGAAGATCACCCCTTGAACCCAGCCACGATTGCCGACAACGTGGGGGATAACGTGGGGGACGTCGCAGGGATGGGAGCGGATTTGTTCGAATCCTACGTCGGCTCGATCATCGGAACCATGATTTTGGGGGCCGCTATGGTCGCTGCAGCCGGGGAGAGCTTTACGGACAACCTCGCAGGACTTTCTCCAGTCCTTCTCCCCTTGGTCTTGGGGGCCATTGGCATCGTCACCTCCATTCTCGGAACCTTCCTCGTTCGGGTAAAGGACGGCGGAGACCCTCACAAGGCTTTGAATGCAGGCGAGTTCGCCTCATCGTTTGCAATGATCGTGGCGGCCTATTTCGTCATTGGAAAATTGCTTCCCGAATCGTGGACAACCGGCACCGGAGACGAACTGATGAAATACTCATCCGACGGAGTCTTTTATGCAATCATCATAGGCCTGATTGCCGGTCTTGCCATAGGCAAGATAACGGAACATTACACTGGCACCGGCACCAAGCCCGTACGGTCGATCGTTGACCAATCAGTCACCGGCTACGCCACGAATATCATTTCCGGGTTGGGCGTTGGCATGATTTCCACGACCTTTCCAATCCTCATCTTGGCGGCGGCCGTTGTTGGAGCCTATGAGTTTGCAGGCCTGTACGGCATTGCCATCGCCGCGGTGGGAATGCTTTCCAACACGGGGATCCAATTGGCGGTAGACGCATACGGACCCATTTCCGATAACGCAGGAGGTATTGCGGAAATGTCCGAATTACCTAGCGAGGTTCGCCAGCGCACGGATAAATTGGACGCGGTGGGCAACACCACGGCAGCAATCGGAAAAGGATTCGCCATCGGTTCGGCCGCCCTTACCGCTTTGGCGCTCTTTGCCGCCTTCAAAGTGGAGGCAAATATCACTGTGATCGACGTTTCAGCCCCTAAGGTCATGGCCGGATTGTTTATCGGAGCGATGCTGCCCTTCCTCTTCAGCGCCTTGGCCATGGGTGCCGTCGGCCGAGCGGCTATGGCCATGATTCAGGAGGTAAGAAGGCAGTTCAAGGACATACCCGCCTTGAAGAAAGCACTGGAAGTCATGGACCGCAATGAAGGAAAACCATCCGAAGATTGGAGCGAGGAAGAACGAAAACAATTCGACGAAGCCATCGATTCTGCCGAATACGGCAAGTGCGTGGAAATCTCCACCCAGTCGGCAATCAAGGAAATGATCGCCCCCGGCCTGGTTGCCATTCTTACGCCAGTCATCATAGGGCTCGGAGGCAACTATTTTTTCCCAGGAAGTGGAGCCGTGATGCTTGGAGGCCTCCTTGCAGGAGTGACGGCATCAGGTGTCCTGATGGCTCTGTTTCAATCCAATGCCGGAGGCGCATGGGACAATGCCAAAAAAATGGTCGAGGAGGGTTACGAAATCAACGGGGAAAAGCACGGGAAAGGTTCTGAAGTTCACAAAGCCACGGTGGTTGGCGATACCGTCGGAGATCCGCTCAAGGACACTTCCGGCCCTTCTCTGAACATATTGCTTAAGTTGATGTCCGTGGTCGCCTTGGTCTTGGCTCCGTTCATCAAAGTCCCCTGAGAAGAGGACCCGACTTCACGAGTTCTCGACGGAGGAGGCGAATTCGTCTCGGGATTTCTTGTCTCCCTTGAAGTAAGCTGTTCCGGCAACAAGCACGTCCACGCCTGATTCCAAGCATGCCGGGACTTGACTGGGGCCGACCCCACCATCCACTTCGATCAGGAAGGACTGCCGGTTTTGCTCACGAAGGTCAGATAAAGTCCGGGTCTTGGAAAGTACCTTCTCCATGAAGCTTTGGCCGCCAAAACCGGGAACTACCGTCATGCAAAGAACCAATTCCACGTCATTCAAATAAGGAAACGCTTCTTCCACCGGCGTATCCGGATTCAATACGATTCCGGCCTTTTTTCCCAAAGACTTGATATTTCGCAAGGTTTCCAAAATATCGTACTTGGGCTCCACGTGAATGGAGATCAGGTCGGCGCCGGCTTGAGCAAAAGGCTCGATATATTTTTGCGGCTGGTCGAGCATGAGATGAACGTCAAAAAAAATGCCCGAGTGTTTTCTAAGGTCCGCAACAGTCTGAGGTCCGAAACTAAGGTTGGGTACGAAATGACCGTCCATAATGTCCAAATGTATCCAGCTTCTCCCGTCCTTATCGGCACTCAGCAGCGAATCCTTCAGGCAAGCGTGATCACCGGCCAAAATAGAGGGCGCCAATATTCTTTTCATGAGAAGGTCAAAAAGCTTACCAAGAGTAATTCGAAACCCTTGAGGCAATCTTAAGGCCCAGTTCGCGGGCAATGGCCATCGTAGGCTGACGTCCCGCCGGCTGACTGGTCAGGTTTTCCCTCAGAGCCGATGCATTGGCCCGAACGACGTAGTTATCCATTACCAAGGACTTCTTTCTCGAAGAATACAAATCGAGTGAGGCTGCGACCTCCATATCGAACCCAGCGGCCAAAAGTGTATCGTCAGCTCGAAATACTTCGGGGGATTTGTTGAATTCATACAGGTTGACCCGCAACAAAAGGTCAGCTTCCTCAGGCGCATGAACGAGGTCGAAGGATCCTTTGCGCAAAAACTCTTCCCTGACCGTCCGGCTAACGATTGCGCCGGCCTGGGGCAGTAGGGTATCATTGGAAACTACTTGTACGAACAAGGTTTCCGACCCCTTGGCATTACCCAATCCCGACTGATAGCGACAGGAGGATACGAGACCGAAAAACGAAAGCAGGACACAGATGTAAAATTTAGTCATCGCCTGCCCGCAATTCAGCCACTTTTTTCTCAGCCACGCGAGCAGCGTCTGATTCCGGTGCAGTGGTGATCGCCTCGTTGTAGAACTGTAGAGCCGGTTTGTTACCGAGTTCTTTCCATCGCACCATGTAGTACCTTCCGTATTTCTCAACGAATTGACCAACGACAACCTTGCTTGCGGACAAGGTTTCCCTCATTTTCTTCCGACCCTTTTCAGCCAATGACCTCCTCTCCTCCGCCTCCTTCAGGCGAATTCGATAATCATCTTCCTGCTCGTGCTTGCTCCGGGGTGGTGATTTGGAATACAGAATGATGTAATCTTCGTAGAAATTAAGAGCCTTGAGGGTGGCGCCTTGATCATAAGCGGGGCCGGATACCCGCGTTTCATAAATTTTGGCCAAAAGAAAATACGCTTCCTCACAAAGATAGTTCTCCGGATAAAGATTGACCAATCGTTCCAATGCATCGATCGACTCGTCATCCTTCTTGTCCTTGGCAGCGATTTCAGCAAGGGCCATAAGAGCTCGCGGGGCAAACTTCGGACCTCTGGCCAAGCCGGCAATTTGGTCCAGGCGCATACGATCCCGATTGCCTGAACGGATGCGGGGAACGAAACCCCATTTGCGGGGAAGCTTTTCCTTGGCCAATCTCTCGGCAATTCTCATGAGAGATTCCGCAACACGCTCGAAGTCATAGTCAGTGTATGCTTCGGCTACCAGTTTCAAATGCTCGAATGATTTCTGCCAATCTCCCCGCTTTTCCCTGATGATTGCAGCTCGAAAAAGGGATTCGGGGCCGATTTGAATCTCTATGTTTTCACGGGTCAGGGTTGCATCCGATCTTCTCTTTGAAAAATTTTCGTAAAGATCCAAAGCCTTCCCCAAGTCGCCTGCCTGCTCTTTCGATTCTGCGGCAAGGAACCATTCCTTTGCTTGTTTGGCATCGATGGGATCGCGGTTCTTTTTGAAAAAACCGGTTCCCGGAAAAAGATAGTCCTTGTCCGAGGAAGGGTTTGACTGGTAACGCCTGCGGTCTCCCGGGGAAACGCCGGACAGTTCCAAGAGGCCCAAGGCAAAGGAGAGGATCAGGAATATGGAAGAGGCTTTCATTGAAGTTTTTGCTGCATTAGAATCGAACAAGTGCAGACGACCAAGTCAAGCCTGCACCAAACGCCACGAGCAATCCTAGATCACCTTTATTGAACTTTTCGGCCTTGAAGGCTTCATCCAGGGCGATAGGAATCGAGGCGGCGGATGTATTTCCATATTTGTGAAGATTACAAAAAAACTTATCCAGCGGAATCTCCAGCCTTTGAGACAAACTTTCGACGATTCTGGCATTTGCCTGATGAGGGATAACGTGATCCACCTCGCTTTTGTCAAGACCATGACGGGCAAGCAATTCGCGTGAGGCCCGTTCCATGACTCGGACCGCGGACTTGAAAATTTCACGGCCGTTCATTTTCAGAAAATGCCCACGGTCACGTATCGTGTCGACCGAGGCCGGCAACGCCGAACCACCGGCCGGTTGATGCAAAAGAGAGGGATTCGATCCATCCGCACCGCACTGAAACCCGAGCAACTCGGAACCTTCGCCACCCTTGGTCAAAACGGCTGCTCCGGCGCCATCGCCAAAAAGTACGCAAGTCGTCCGGTCTTCCCAATCCATAATGCTGGAAAGTTTCTCCGCTCCGACCACCAAGGCGCACTTGTACCGACCGGAACTCAACATCCCGTCGGCAACGTCGAGCGCGTAAAGGAAACCCGAGCAAGCGGCTTCCAAATCGAAGCAAGCCACCTTGGGAATGCCTAGCTTGTGCTGGAGCAGACAAGCGGTCGAAGGAAAAGCCATGTCGGGGGTAATCGTGGCAACAAGAACCAAATCGATTTCCTCGGGGGAAACCCCCGCCATGTCGATGGCTCGCCGCGAGGCGCGCACAGCCAAATCACTCGTGTTTTCGTCTTCGCCGGCAAATCGTCTTTCCTTGATTCCTGTACGGCTCGTAATCCACTCATCGCTCGTGTCGACCTTTTCACTCAATTCATGGTTGTCGACTTTCCTTGCTGGGACGTAGGAACCAATCCCCCGCAGAATACTGGAGACCGAAGCACTCATGAACCGGCGGGGGCCGTTCCTCTCGAGGGAAGAGGTTCGGGTCGCAAAATTTCATTGGTCTCCCTGATGTCCACCGTAACTTGAGAGAGCATGTCGTGCTGAATGAGGTCAAGCGCGATCTTGATCGCACCGCTTATGTGATTCCGGTTTGAGGACCCATGAGCCTTGATGACGTTCTTCGTCAAGCCAAGCAAAGGGGCTCCGCCGAATTGTTCCGGATTGATTCTTTGCTTCAAGCTCCTGAATGCTCCCTTTGAGAGCAATGCCCCGGTTTTTCGAAGAGCGTTTCTTTTCAACTCTTCGTCAAGAAAACTGCCTATCAGCTTGCTAAGGGACTCACAAGCCTTGAGGACAATGTTACCTACGAATCCGTCGCAAACCACTACGTCAACGACGTTCTCGAAGATTTGAAAGCCTTCGATGAGACCGGCGTAGTTGAGTATGCTTCCGTCAATGTCCTTGAGCATCGAATGGGTCTCGTGAATAACCTCGTTACCCTTGCCTTCCTCTGTTCCGATTGTCAGCAAACCGACTTTGGGGCGAACCAAACCCAATGCCAAGCGGGCATAGTTGGACCCGAGTACCGCGCTCTGCACGATGTGAAAAGGTTTTGCATGAGGGTTCGCTCCCGCGTCAAGCAAGGTAAAATACCTCTCCCTCCCGGGCCATATCGTACAAAGGGCGGGTCTTTCCACTCCATCCAGAGTCCGCAAGCGAATGGCCCCGCCCGCCATGAGACAGCCCGTGTTGCCACAGCTCAGCATGGCATCTGCCTCACCATCCTTGAGCGCGAGCAAAGCAAGGGACATGGAAGAGTTTTTTTTGCCTTTTATCCCCGCAATCGGCTTTTCGTCCATTCCCACTACTTCAGGCGCATGCCTGATCGACACCCTCGCATTCGAAAGAACTGAATTCCCTTCGACAAAAGAGCCAAGAATTTCTTCTCGGCCAAAGAGCATGAACTCGGTGCTGCGGGGAGAAACCTCGACAGCTTGAGCGACGCCTTCCAAAATCTCCTCGGGTCCCCGATCGCTGCCCATAGCATCGATCGCAAGGGTCAACCTCGCCTCGGTCTTATCCATGCCGAAGCTTAGTAAACAAGTTAAACCTCTAGATCGAGAACTTGCTTGCCGCGGTACTGTCCCGTTTCGGGATTTACGCGATGAGGTCGACTCATGCTTCCATCGGCTTCCTTGACGAGAAGGGGGGCTTGGAAACGATTGGCTCCGCGACGCTTTCTACTGCGCTGCTTGGAATGTTTTCTTTTAGGTTGTCCCATGGCAAATAAATTAAGGTTAAACTAAAACAACAAATGGATCGGGCGTCAAGCCAAGGAAAAGATCAATTCTGCCAAAAACAAAAGCCCAGAATGATCGTCGCGAGAACAATCCTATACCAGACGAAAATGCCCAAGCCTCGCCTGGCAAGGTAACCGATCAACCAGACGACTGATGCCGCAGCGGAGGCCCCTGCAACCAAACAACCGAAAAGGACAGGGCCGATTTCCAGGTTTGCCTGCATCACCTCCCATTTCGTCAAGGATTTGTAGGCGGCGGCGGCAGTCAAGGTAATCAAACCGAGGAGGAAACTGAACTCGGCAGCCTTGGCCCTCGTCAACCCCACGAGATATCCGCCCACTATGGTCATCATCGACCGGCTTGTGCCCGGCCACATCGCCAGGCACTGGAGAAACCCTATCAGCAAAGAGGATCGTGCCGTCAGGTCATCCAGCGACTTACCCGAATCGGACATCCCGAAGGAGTTTTCTTTCTTCCTTTTTCGTTCGACCCAATACATCAAGATCGCACCGGCAAACAGGGCGCACGCGATGGGGCGGGGAAAAAGAAGGTAGCCCTCGATCAAGTCGTCCAGAAACGGTCCAAGCAAGGCTGCCGGCAGAAAGGCAAGCAAAAGATTCGTACCCAAGCGTCTGCCGCGCGGATCCAAGCCAACAAAGCCAAGCAGGATCGACCAGACTTGCTTGCGATAAAGAAGGGTCACGGCAAAAATGGCTCCTGCCTGAATAACGATCAGATACGCATCGAGGGCACTGTTTTGGCCGAACAGGGAAACCGCCGTGTCCCTGGACTCCGCGCTCAATTCCTGCAGCTTGATTTCCTTCGCCACTGCGGACTCAATCAGCACCGTGCAAACGCAACCTTCTGCGTGAGGTGCCTTGGCATCGGCACACCCGTCCTCCACCTCGAGGCGAAGGAATCCCCCCCGAAAAGTCGTTCCATTCTCATTCGTCCAATCACGGGGGTCTCCAATTTCCGTCAACCATTCCTTCGTTAGAATCAAGTGACCGGTTGATGAAATGGGAAGAAACTCGGTAACCCCCTCGACCAAGCCGTAAACAAGGGCATCTCCGTAGCCCATGCTCTCCTCCTCCGCAAAGGTGCCATTGGATTCCACTCCCTGCCCAAAGCCGTGGTGGGAAAGGAAAAAAACGCAGGCAAACGCAATGAGGAATGAAAAATGTTGTCCAACGAGCACAGTAAGGTCTACAAAACGAGATTCCGAAAAGATCAAGACCTATCTTTCGTCCAACCAAAGGATTCACCCACCGATTGCCAACCATGGAACTTAACGAACTTTCCCAACTCACGAACCTTCTGCTCCAAGGATCAGACCTTGACCGCAGTCAGGTCCGTAGCTCTATCGATCTGCTCGTCAACGAGGAAACGGGGCGTGATCAGAAAATTGATTTCCTGGAAGCTTTGGCCAAAAAAGGAGAAACCGCCCGTGAACTGTCTGAGTTCGTCTCCTGTTTCCGGGAATTGTCCCTTGATCCCGAATTGCAGGAATTCGCGCCTCGGGCCATCGATCTTTGCGGAACCGGAGGAGACAAGGCCGGAAGCTTCAACGTTTCCACTTTTGTTTCCTTCGTTTTGGCTTCCGCGGGTGTGCCCGTCATCAAGCACGGCAACAGGTCGATCAGTTCCAAATGCGGGAGCGCCGACTTGCTCGAGGCGATCGGAGTTCCCCTTGCTCCGGATTTGAAAATTTTGCAAGAAGGACTCGAGGAACTGAGCTTCGCCTTTTTGTTTGCTCCATCCTTCCACCCCGCCTTCAAGCACATTGCCCCTGTCCGCAAGGAACTGGCGACCCGTGGCATCATCACGATCTTCAACCTGCTTGGCCCCATGATCAACCCCGCCCGTCCGGCCTTTCAGGTCCTGGGGGTATACGACCCCAAATACCTTGAGAAAATCGGACAAGCCCTGCAGGGCAACGACCTGACGGGAGCAACTGTTGTCCATGGCGCGATTGAAAACTCGGAAGTTGCGGGTGTGGACGAGATCACAGCCTGTGGGGAAAACCTTCTCTTTGGGTTCGGGGAAATTGCGACCCAAAACGTCGAGAGATGGTCCCCTGCGAAATGGGGCATGGAGACATACCCATTCGAGCACCTTTCGGGAGGGGATCTATCCGAAAACCTGGCAATCATGCAAAGCCTCCTCGATGGACAGGCCCCAAAAGGATTGCGGGCGACCGTAGCGATGAACGCCTCGATTGCCTTCCTGACCTGCGGGAAAACAAAGTCTCTCGAGGAGGGAATCGAACTCACCGACTCTCTCATTTCGGACGGCAAGGTCAAAGCATGGATTGGCGAAGTCTCCGCATTTTTCAAAAAGTATTCCCAATGAAATATTTCGGCACGGACGGTATTCGGGGCCAATACAAGGGGGCGGTCGTCAACGAAGACTTCGCCTATTCCTTCGGGCGGGCTTTGAGCAAGTACCTGAACGCTTCCCATGGGCACGCAAAAAAGGTTCTTTTGGGCCGGGACACGAGACCGTCGGGCGAAAGCCTCGCGTCCGCCTTGAGCATTGGCTTGAAAGACGGAGGGTCACAACCATTTGAAGCAGGAATCCTCCCTACCCCGGCCCTGGCTTTTGGCGTGATTGACGGGGCATTCGACTTGGGGGTCATGATCACGGCATCCCACAACCCCTCCCCGGACAATGGATTCAAGATTTTTTCCGGGAAAGGAGAAAAGCTGCCGGTTGAGGAAGAGGAGTTCATCGAATCCAAACTGGATCGATCCCTGCATCTTCCGGATAAAGGGGGGTGTTTTGTGGAAAAATCGGATGCCCTCGCGGGATACGTCGAGCGACTCATGGGGTTCTTTCCCGAGAACTTTCTCAGCGGACGGAAGATCGTTGCCGACTTGGCCAACGGCGCGACGATTGAAACGACGGCAAGAGTCCTGTCTCGGTTTGGCGCCGAGGTCTGCGCCATGCACGAGGGAGAAGGCATCATCAACGACGGGGTGGGCTCGGAACACCCCGAGCTCATGCAAGAACGGGTCAAGGAAACAAAGGCCGACTTCGGTCTTGCCCATGACGGGGACGGAGACCGCGTAATCTTTGCCGACGGGGACGGGAACTGTGTTCATGGCGATCAAGTGCTGGGTTTGCTCGCTCTTGACTCGAGGCTGGGGAATACCCTGGAGGGAAATGGGTTGGTGGCAACCGAGCATAGCAACTCCGGACTCGGGGCAAGCCTGGCCAAGGAAGGTATCGATTTCTTCAGGTCTCAGGTCGGTGACAGGAACGTTTCTCTTCTCATGAAGGAAAAGGGTTGCAACCTGGGGGGAGAATCTTCCGGACACGTTGTTTCCAGCGACTACCTGCCGACAGGGGACGGATTGTTCACCGGCTTGCGGGTGGCGCATGCAATCGTTCGAAACCAAAAGTCGCTTCGAGAGCTTGCCCAGGCAATCACTCTCTGGCCAAGCAAAGTTGGTTCTTTCGAGGTCGAGGAAAAGGTTCCGGTTACCGAAAAACCTGATTTGGCAAAGGCATTGGACGAGGCAAGAACTCGGCTTGAAAACAAGGGGCGTATTCTTGTCAGATATTCGGGCACGGAGCCTAAGATCAGGCTCTTGGTGGAAGGTGAAGACGAACAATTGGTCGCGGAAATTTTTTCTCTGCTTTCAACTTCTATTGAAAAAATATTGTAATTTTCCGCTTTTTGTATGGGGTGATTCAATTTGACTGTCTCGATTCTTACGTTCCCCAGCCCCCTTATTCCATAAATGATTGAAGAAATTCCGATTGCAAAGCTAGACCCAAGGCAGATCAAGCAACTGGAATCCGCCGACGAGGTGGCTAAGGCCAACCCGAACTATGCATTGGAAATCTACGGGGCAATCCTGAAGCAAAACCAAGGATGCCTGGAACTGCGACAAAAGCTCCGAGACTTGCAACTCAAGAAACTCCAAGGATCCACCAAAGGTTTGTCCGGCATCCTCACCAAGGTAACTTCGGCTCCTTTTATGTTCCGGGGCAAAGGCGACAAGGATCCGGAGGGAACGATCGCAAAGGCGGAGGGACTCTTGGAAAAATCGCCTGCCAATGTCCTCGCGCACCAAATGCTTGCCGAGGGCTCATCCATTCTCGGCATGGTCAATACCGTCGTTTTTGCGTATGAAACCATCCGGAAAATTCAGCCCAAGGATATCAAGAATTTAAAACAACTCGGGAATGCCTACCTGGATGCGGGCGACTCCGACATGGCTATCAAGACGGGAAATACCATACGGCAGATCAACCCGAACGACGGAGATGCCGAGGATTTGCTCAAAAGAGCATCGGTCGCAGTGGCGATGAACAAGGGCAAGTGGGAGGAATCGGAGGATTACCGGGCGCAACTCAAGGATGAATCGGAGGCCCAATCCCTGGAGCAAGCATCGAAGACCGTGAACGATTCCAAAAGCCTGGAGGATCTGATCAGGCAGACCTACCAAAAAGTCGAGGAAGAACCCGATAACCTTAACCACTATCGTCAACTTTCCGATTATTACCAACGATACGGTGACTTGCAAAATGCAATTGCCTGGATTCAAGAAGCCCGCAAACAAGAAGGCGGACAAGGTGACGTCTCCCTCGAAGAAAAGGAAAGGCAACTCACCCTTGAATACTACGATCAATCGATCGAAGCTTGGGAAAAAGCCTGCAACGACAACCCCGACGACCCGAATGCCCAAACTTCTCTTGAAGAAGCCAAGAACCATAAACAAGTATACCAGAAAACCCAACTCGAGTCGTTGGTCCAGCGGTATCCCAATGATTACGGCAATCGCTACGAACTTGGTTTACTTCTCTTTGAAAACGGCAGTTACGATGATGCTCTCCCTCATTTTCAATTGGCTCAGCGCAACGCCAAAGTCAGGCTTAATGCCATTCTTTACCTTGGAAGATCTTATAGTCGAAAAGGATTCCATGACCTTGCGGTCGAGCAATTCACTTCCTTGAAGAACGAGATTCAAATAATGGATGAACGCAAAAAGGAAGCCATTTACGAACTCGGTTGTTGTTTCGAGGCGATGGGAAGTCCCGAAAAAGCCATCGAGGAGTACAAGTTGGTTTATTCCGCGGACATTTCCTTCCGGGACGTTTCCGAAAAGATCAACGCCTTCTACGAGCAAAAGTCCTGAGGGATCCCGTACAAATGGCGGAGAGGGAGGGATTCGAACCCCCGGTACCTTTCGGCACACCCGATTTCGAGTCGGGCACATTCGACCACTCTGCCACCTCTCCTGGTACGGGCTAAAAATTTCAGCCGATCCTTTTACTAGCCAATTTGCGGGTTATTGAAAAGAAAGAAGTTGGTGCAGTCTTCTGCGAGGCTCTTGGCAAAATGCCCGATCAAAAGCGGTTTCGGCTTTTCCAAGAGAAACTTGGGCACTAGGGTAATAAAAGTGAAGTTTTCCATTCTAACGCCCATGGCCTTTCTCGCTCTTTTCGCATTTCCGGTTAATGCGGAAAACGGCATTGCAGCCAAGGCCCGAGCAATCATGGCGGAAAACTGTTTCGATTGCCATGGCCCGGACAAGGAGCAAAGAAAGGCGAAATTGCGTTTGGACGTCCGGGAGGGAGCCGTCAAGGACTTGGGTGGTTACCAATCGGTAATGCCGGGCAAGCCCGACCAGAGCGAATTGATCGCCCGCCTCATCACAAAAGACGAAGACGAACTCATGCCGCCGATGAAAACCGGCAAGTCGCTGAGCAAGGAAGAAATCGAAACCCTCAGGCAATGGATCAAGGAAGGCGCCGCCTATCCTGTGCACTGGTCCTATCGCCCCATCCAGCCCCCTGCCCCACCCAAGCTCAAAAACATGGAAGGGGTTCAAAACCCAATCGATCAATTCGTGTCCGCCAAGTTGGAAAGCTTGGGTCACTCACCTTCGCCCGAGGCCGACCGCAGAATCCTCGCAAAGCGACTTCACTACGACCTCCTCGGGTTGCCACCGACTCCCGCTCGCGTGGAAGACTTCGCAAAGGACCCTGCCCCTGACGCCTACTCCAAGCTAGTCGACGAACTGTTGCAATCCCCGCACTTCGGGGAACGCTGGGGACGGCATTGGTTGGACATGGCCCGTTATGCGGACTCGGACGGTTACGAGAAGGACAAGCCGCGGCCCAACGCCTGGCGCTATCGGGACTGGGTGATCGAAGCGATCAACGAGGATCTTCCCTACGACCAATTCACGGTCGAGCAACTGGCCGGTGACCTTCTGCCCAATGCGACCCCGAAACAACGTCTCGCCACTGCCTTTCACCGGCAGACTCTGACCAATACCGAGGGCGGGACCGATCAGGAGCAATGGCGGGTCGCCGCAGTCATGGATCGCCTCGAGACCACCGGTTCGGCTTGGCTCGGCCTCACC
>JABGWD010000264.1 GCA_018645725.1 Opitutia bacterium | reverse complement strand
CGGGGATCGTCCAGTTTGACCTTGCGCAGTCGCGCTCCACGGATGTCCTCCCGCCTGTAGATCCATTTGGCCAGAGTATGGTTCATGTAGGTGTAGTCGGAATCGATGAACTGTTCGATACGACCGTTGGTTTCTAGGATCTCTTGAAAATAGGTCGTGACCTGCTTGGCCAACATGGGCTCGATCTTGACGTTCTTGTAGAATTGAAACTCGCCCCCCGAGGGAGGCATGTCGCCAAGTTTGTCGAGTCGTAGCCAGGAGGACGGAAAATGCCGGACAAACGCTTGAGCCTTCTTGTCCTTGAGCATCCTCCCAACTTGTCGGTCAAGTTCCTCGGGGTTATTGATCTTACCGGATCGGGCGGCGTCAAATAGCTCTTCGTCCGGCATGGAAGACCAAAGGAAATAGCTCAGGCGGGAGGCAATTCCGAATGCGTCGAGGCGGCCGGGTTTTTCCTTCAGGTAAAGAAATTGAGGGGAACAGAGGATGGCAGAGTATCCGTCCTGCATGGCCCGGATGAGCAAAGGTACTTCGTTGGCGGTCTTTTTATTGTTGTTCTTCGGGTCTCGCAAGCTGTCTACTGAGAGCTGGGTATGAGCCATGCCAGTTCCGCCCCAACCGGCCCGAAAGCTGTTCGGCTGACCGTAGGCAAAATACTCAATCCTTATCGCGTGCTTCCCTGGCTCGAGTTTGATCGAGCCTTTTTTGAGTTGGGCGCCATGAAGGCCATCGTGCTCGACGACTTTCTTCCCGTCTATCAACAAGCGTCCCCCATCATCCGATGCAATTTCAAAAACGTATTCCCCGGTCTTGGGTGCCTCCAACTTACCCGTGAAAACCATCCCGTATTTTTCCTTCCGCTTGGATACCGCCAAGTCGACAAGTCCATTGGGCAAAGTTCCTTCGGAAACCGGTTCAAGCTTGTCGAACTCGGGCAGTCTTTCCCATTGTCCCTCATAGACGCGGTATTTCAGATCATTGATGCCTCCCTCCAACGTGACCACCGGTTCCACCTTCTGGCGAAGCACCAACTGGACATAGGGTTCGATCTGTTCCGAAGTGACCGGCCGCCGATAGGCCCGTTCGGCAAAGGTCTTCAGGAGTTTGCGGATTTCTCCTTCGGTCCCCTCCCCCGATCCATAGAGCGCAGTATGACTCCGAGGAGGCCAAACGCTCAGCAAGGGTGTGACGGTCAGGCTGTGAATCCGCAGGTGCGGGCCTTTGTATCCATCCTTGACCAAAAGCTTGGCCAAGGCGAATTGCCAAGTATCATGGCCCGGCTTGTCGATTTTTTTATCAGGACGCTTGAAATAGGAATCAGGGAGGTATTTCTCAACCAGCTTCTCGATCCGGAAACCACGGTCGTCGGGACCGTTTTCCCAACCGATCCAAGGGGTCCATCTCTTGTCCAACCAGGCTTCCTTCGTGAAGGTCCTCTTTTTGCCGTCGCCAGGGAGAGACCAAATGGCCAAAGGTGTGGAGGTGGGGCCGGAAATCCCTCCATTGCCAGTATCCGACATGTTCAGGCAAAGCTGGAAATTTTCTTCGGGACCAAACTGGATCATCTCGCCATAGGGGTGCTTTCCGTTGTGAGCGGAAGCCTCGATCGTAATCTTGTAACGGGATGCCACCCCTACCCCTTGCCTCAGATCGGTCGGGGAAATTCGTCCATAGCGCTCATAGCCTTTGACCATCATGTCGAAGCCAGGATTGAATTCCCGTGAAACAGCTTCCAATGGGTGCTCCCCCTGCCCTTTTCCTTTGATCAGGTGACCCGCGAAGACCCTCTTCTCTACCTTGGGTTCGGCTTCGAGTCGAGTTGCCTGGTTGAGGACGTCTTCGGCGGCTCCAAGGGTGAGTTTCAGAAGGAAATCAGACATGACCAGCTTGTCACCGATATTGTAGAACCCTTCGTCCTCTTCGTCTTCCGGGAAGAAGCGCAAGGGGTCGTTGCCGGTTCGCTCGACGCTTCCGTTCCCGTTGTTGTCGACCAATCGGGATCCCGTGGCGTCGGGCCTGTATTCCGCTCCCCTGAGAAAAAGGAGGTCACGAAAGGTGTTGCGCAATTCGTGGCGGTTGAGCCGGCGCAAAACCGTTTGTCCGCCCGTACTCTTTGCCTTTTCGTAGGCCAATGCCAAGCGTTTGGTCAGGAGGTCGACCACAACCTTGACCTCGTCGGTCCTCGGTTGCGGTTCTTTCTTGGGAGGCATTTCGCCCAAGTTCAACTGGTCGAGCATGCCTTGCCAAATCTCAAGATTTTGTACTTTCGTCAGATCCTTGCCCAGGCTGTCGAATCTAATGTCGCCCTTCTGTTTCTCGGATCCATGGCAGTTGTGGCAGTGTTGCTTGAGAAAGGGCTCAAGTTTTGCGAGCGAATCATCTCCGAAGGCTACAGGGTAAGAAGCAAGAAGCGAGAAAGAGACGCCCGAAAGCATCAGTATGCCCGAAAATGAAAACCGGACCTTCATACACAAAAAAACCGTTCTAGCTTAAGACCATTCCAAGCCGGAGAGTGTACCCGAGCTTGTCCCGAACCGGTCGATTTCCAAGCCGCAGTTTTGAAGGATGGACAGAAGCAGGTTTGCAGCCGGTACTTCGGATACGCCTTCTGCCAGTCGTTTTTCCTGACTGACCAGTCTGTCCGAACTCTTCAAATCCTTGAGATGCGGACCGGGGTATACCTTGTGTTCCCCGTGTTTGAATCCTCCCCCAGCCAATACGAGGGGCAAGTTCCGGGTCGAATGTCCTCCGGTCGCCATTCCGCATCCGTAGAGGATGGAGGTATGGTCAAGCAATGTGCCTCCGTTGATGGGGTCTTCCTGTGCCTTCAGGAGGTCAATCAGGTAGGACATCATTGAAACTTGGAAGCCCTCGATTTTCTTCAAGGCGGCAACCGGTTCCTCTCGTTCGCCATGGTGGGAGAACCCGTGATACCCTCCGTTCAGACCAAAGTCTCCGTTGGCAAAGCCACTGGTACAGGTAATGGCCCGGGTGGAATCGGTTTGGATGGCCAAGGCGATGATTTCTATCATTGCCTTGAGTTGTTCCGCCGTGCCGTTGCCAGGCTTCGGCTCATCGACGGGGGCTTTCGGCTTGGGACGGTTGACCCAAGGTTCCTGCTGCTGAATTTTACCCTCCAAAGTGCGAACCGAATCAAAGTACTCTTCGAGCTTGCGTTGGTCCTGTTTGCCCAGTTCGCGGTTCAGGGATTTGGCCTGATTCATAACCACGTCGAGAATGCTGTTATGGCGCTTGAAACGCTCGGTTGCAGAAATCTTTTGCTGCGGGGTATCCTCGTAAAACATTGCCTTGTAAGCTGCCCGCATGTCGATACTTGGTACCTGTACCCCTGTCCGGGTGAAACTGAGCAGGTTGCGCTCGCGCACACCGAGTGTCATTGAGGGGAAGCGGGTGGCCGCTCCATGATGCTCCGCCAGTTTTTGGTCCAGGCTGACGTTCCCCTCCGCATAATTGTGGGCCAGGATCGGCCGCACGCCGCTGAGAAAGACCGGAACCCCTTGGTGCCCTCCGGTGAATCCATGGTCCAAGTTTTGGAACAAAGTGAGGTCCTTACGGTGTTTTTCGAGAGACTTGAGAGTCTCGGGCATGTCGTACTTCGCCCCGGGTTGGTTGACGTCGGGGAAAAACGCTTTTTGGTAAACGCCGTAATTATTGGAGAGACAGACGAAGCGCTTGACTGGCTTGCCCGCCCTCTGGGCTGCCTGAACTCCGGGCATTGACTCGAGCATGGGCAGGGCTAATGCAACTCCGGCAGCTTTAAGAAAACTCCTGCGATTCGGACTACTTGGTGTCATGTTGCTGATTTAGTAGGTTTTTTGCATCTTTTGCAGTATTTTTTGTCAGCCAGAAGATATTTATATTTGAGAGGTTAACCGGAAAGCTTCCATGCTTGCATTTCCATGGGTGCGATTTGCCCTGGTTTTTCGGTCTTTTTCCCGAAAAGCAACTTGGCCTGGGCAAGATCGGGAAAAGACGGGGGAGCGGAATCCAAATAAGAATCCGTCGGGTTTACGAAGATCAGCCAGGAAACGGAGCTCTTCCTCTCCCGTATGACGAGGCCGAATGCCCCACCCGCTTCGGGCAGGATTTCCTCGTATGCAAAATCATCGAGCTTTTCGGGGCGGAGAAACCGACCTTCCGAAGAAAGCCTGAACTTGATCAGTGATCGCAGCCATTCGCCCAATTCCTCGAACTTGTTTGCCGCGGAATAATCCAATGCATTGAGATCCCCCCTGAGATAGGTATTTCTTACTCCTTTCTTCCCGCGAAGAAAATCCTGACCGGCCGATAGCATTGGGATGCCAGGGGCAAGCAAGACCAAGCCCAAAGCCAAGCGGGCTTGTTTTTCAATTTCGGCGGGTGGCTTTCCGTCCTTCCATTCACTCGTTTTGCAGAGGCGGTCGACAAATGCGTAGTCATCATGAGATTCCAGGTAATTGACGGATTGCCAGGGATGTTTGTTCTCTTGGTCTAGCCTGCTTTGGAGAAGATCAAGGGCGACTCTTGGATCGGGGCATCCTTTCTTTACGTACTCGAGGATTCCTTCACGACAGGAGTCGCTCCAAAGCGAGTATCCGGTCTCTTTCATCTCGCCAGGCAAACGCCCCCTGAAGCTCCATGGTTCGGCAATCAGGATTATACCCGGTTTGATTTCCCTTAGCTCAGTCTCCATTTCACTCAGTAGATCGATTCCGAGCAATTCGCCCAAATCGAAACGAAAGCCGTCTACGTCGAACGTCTCCACGAGATACTTGACGCTATCAAGTGCCAGTTTGCGGGCGGGTTCCGATTGGCAATTCAAATCGTTTCCGCAACCACTGTGATTTGTCAGTCTCCCGATTCGATCGGTCGAGAAGTATAATTCCCGGTCGAGCAAAGCCAAGTGGTTGGGGATACCGACATGGTTATAGACGATGTCCAGGATTACCGCCAACCCCGCGTCGTGGAAGGCTTTGACCAGATCCTTGAATTCATGGATTGCGGATCCATTGCGCGGGTTGCTCGCGTAAGCGGAAGCGGGCGCCATGAAACTGACCGGCATGTATCCCCAGTGGTATTCCTCCTTGGATTGCGAATCGAATTCGAGAACGGGCTGGAGTTCGACTGCGTTGACGCCCAGCTTGCGCAGGTAGCAGTCTTCCGACGTCAGCCATTTTGCGAGGCCTCGGAATTCCATGCGTTCCTCATCACTCAACTCGATGGAAGCCTTTGCCAGCAGATCCCGCAAATGGGCTTCCGCAATGACAAGGTTAGCCATGGCAGGGGGAACGTATGCTTCGCTCTGGGGAACCGGATCCAAGGGATGCAAGGCAATGCCCGGACCGTCTCTTCCGACCGTTGCCAAGGCATAGGGGTCGAGTGCCTCCTTAGTCAGGCTTTCCCGGGGGTTTTCGTGTTCATGATGAGTAACGGCCAAACGATATAACCGTCCGGTTGAGGTTTCGGGGAATTCGATCGTCCAGCTTCCGTCGTCCTGCAAGACCATCGGGCTCACGGACTCAATTTTCTCGTTTCCGTCTTCAATGATCACCAAGTCTACGCGCTTGGCCCTCGGTGCATAAGTTCGGAACCAGCTTCCGTTCGAACGTTCCCTGTATCCGAATTCCCCTTTCGGTCTCTGTCCTTTCAAGAAATCCAGTCTTTGGCGTTCCGGGGAACCGGTTATCTGGAAACTGACCAAATCCTTGCCGGTCCGGGATGGTTCGAAAACAAAATTGACGGCACCCGGGGATTTTTCCTCCACCCCGGGAAAGGAATCCGGAGGATCGAGCCAAAAACCATCGTCAGTAATAAATTTAAACGCAAAGGAACCAAGGTGGATAAGATCCTCCCAGTTCATCCATAGGCAAAGATTTTCTCCTTCCCAGTCCAATTTCCAGCACTCTTCTGTCCGGGCTTCCTCCCACCCGTTCCATTCGGATGCCAAAAATACTTGGCAGTCCTTCCCCTTGAACAGGAAAGGGAATCGTTCGGGTTCGAGGAGGAAGACGACTTTGGTTCCGATTTTTGCGTACCCTCCCAATTTCGCCCGTTCCCAAGGGTCGACCGTCTCGAACTGGGAACCCTCCATGCCCGCGTTCTTAACCAGATCCATGGGTAGGCTGGAACCATCCCAGTCCGTCTCCAAAAAAACGATGCCCTGAGTATCCTCACGTTGCCAAATCTTTCCTCCTCCTTCGTACACCGCCGACAAGCAAACCGAAGCATCGATCGAACGCCAATCGAAAAATTTTGCCCTTTTTGCAAACAGTCACCATGATGGCTTCCTATGTCGAAATCAGTCACGGAACGCCTGTTGGTAGCTCTTTCGGGGGGAGTGGATAGCTCGGTTTCGGCTGCCCTGCTGAAGGATCAAGGGCATGAGGTCGAGGGTGTTTACGTGAGAACTTGGGAGCATGAGGAAGATTTGCTCGGAGACTGCCCTGGGGCCAAAGACTTGGCTGATGCGGAAGCGGTTGCCGAGGCTCTGGACATTCCCTTTCGAGTGGTGAACTTCATTGACTTCTATCAGCGGGAAGTCGTTTTGCCCATGGTGAACGGTTACGAGGATGGCATAACTCCCAATCCGGACGTTCTTTGCAACCGGTCGATGAAATTCGGGGCCTTGCTCGAGTATGCCCGCGAAAACGGTTTTGATGGTTTGGCAACCGGTCATTATTGCATCCGCAAGAAGACGGTTGGCGAAAAGCCCGAGCTTTGGGAGGGATGTGACAAGAACAAGGATCAATCGTATTTTCTTGCCCGCATCACGCCGGATCAACTGTCCGGGGCCCGTTTCCCGCTCGGTGAAATTGAAAAGCCGAGGGGTCGTGAAATTGCCCGGGAACTCAACCTTCCGGTTGCCGACAAGAAAGACAGTCAAGGCATTTGCTTTCTCGGGAAGGTCAAGGTACCCGAGTTTCTCTCTAACTTCATCGATGACAAGCCGGGCGATATCGTCACGACGAAGGGTGTGGCAGTAGGTCGCCATCAAGGCCTTCATCGATATACCCTGGGGCAACGCAGGGGGATTGGAGTACCTTCGAACACGGATCACGAGAATTTCGTGGTTACCGGGAAGGAAGAATCTTCCAATCGGTTGATCGTGGCCTTTGAAAGCCCGGACGAACCGACCCTCTGGGGCAGGCGGTATGAGATCGAGAACCTTTCCTTTCTTTTGGACCAGCCCCTTTCGGGAGAAGTCGAACTTTTGGGAAAGACCCGATATCGGGATCCTTCCGTCGATCTTTCCTTTCGTTCGCTTGATCCCGGTCGCGCCGAGGTTATCTTTCGGGAACCACAAAGAGCCCTTGCTCCGGGACAAGTCCTTGCCCTGTACTACGGGGAGAGGCTTTTGGGTGGCGGAACCTATGCCCTTTCTTCCTGCGGTCGGGCCGATTTGCCTCTTTTGCCTTGCATTTCCGCTTGATTCCCAACCCTTCTTCGATCACTAATGGATATTGGAACCAAGACCCTATTCTCTACAACATGCGATTACGCCTATCCAAGAAAGCTCGGAAAAAATTGCCTATCGGGGATGATCAAACCCCACTCAAGACCAAGCAAAACCTTGAGGAGCATCTGCAATCAGCCGTCTCCTTTCTCCAGACGCAGCAGAACGTGCTTGTCAGGACGGTCGAGATTCTTGAGGAGATAGGGGAATTGGCGGCAACCATGAAGGCGGACATCATTCGTTCCATTACCTTGGAGGACGAAAAAAAATCGCGCGACAAATTCAAGGAACTCAGGCAAGAATTGAAGTGGCTTTGTAGCTTGGAGTTCAATCAAAAGAGCCTATTCAGCCAAAATGGAGCCGATAGCTCCTTCAAGCTTTTCAAGGATGCGAGTCCGAGCGCTCCAAAGGTGAATCAACCCGCGGCTCCTCATTTCCTTGACCCTCTTCAGGATTCGGATGAGAAGGTAAATGCCGACCAAATTCAAAAATCCCTTCAAGCTTTGCAGGAAATGCTTGGACAATCGGATGCCGCTGAAAACGATTTGCAAACCAGTTTCGAGGCTCTCTCCGCCGATCCCGCAGCCCAGAAGAAACTCAAGTTTCTCGAGGAACGGGTCAAGACTTGGGTGTCCGAAGTCATTGAGGGGCATGATGGACTGACCGTTCAAGCCAACTTGCTTGGCAAGCGCGTGGACGGACTGATTCGTGGAATTCAAGGACTGAGTTCGGAATGAATCAGATTCGCCCCTCTTCGATGCCGTCACTCGGAGGAAAAGAACGCCCTTTTCTTGGGATACATTACGTTCGCTGTGGGGCTTATGGCCGAATTTACAAGAACAAGAGCGGTGATTCTTACGCGGGCAACTGCCCTCGCTGCATGCACCCTGTCCGGGTGCGAATCGGGCCCGGTGGCACGGGCAATCGTTTCTTCAAGTGTTTTTGTCCTTGAGGGCCAGGGGATTCTCTTGGGCGATCGATTCCATCTTTGCGCAAAGGCAGTTATAACCCGTGGGCATGGCATTGCCTCCGGAAAAACCCGGGATACCCGTTTCCCCGGGGGTACTTTGGCCATGCAGGCCCCTTTTTTTCAGGATTTGGGGCTGGATTTGTCAGGTTTCTTTCCCGGCACGCTGAACCTGTCGGTGCATCCTTGTTCCTACCGTCTGGGTGCCCCCGTTCATTCGTTTCCCCAAGTCAAGTGGGCAGAAAGTTTTCCGCCCGAGAACTTCTCGTTTTACCGATGCAGGGTTCGATTGCTTGGCGAGGTGGATTTTGTCGAAGCCTTGGTTTACTGGCCGCATCCATCGACCAAGCCGGGGTTTCACCAGGATCCTCACGTCCTGGAGGTTCTTGCTCCAAGAATTCCCTTGGCGGATTACGGAAAGGAGATGGAAATTTGCGCGGATTCCGGGAGTCTCGGCTTTTTTTTTCCCGAAGGTTGATTTCGTCAAATCGTTCAATGATCGATCCTTTTTTCAAGTTTTACTTGTTTTTACGTTCTTTCGCGAATACGAGAGGAGTCCCGTTGAATTCTTCAAACTATGAATAATCCCAGTTTTGCCACCCGTTGGAACGTCGATGAGATCGAGGACAAATACCTTAGGTGGTTGGAGTCGCCTGCCGAACTGGATCCGAAATGGCAATATTTCTTCGAAGGCTTTCATCTCGGCAACGAGGGCGGATCTTCCGCATTGCCTGAGCAGTCATCTCCTTCTTCATCCGTTAATTCCAATGACTCGGGGATTGAGAAACACGCTAGGCTATACGGGGCAATCTATGCCTTTCGCGATATCGGGCATACCCAGGGGACCTTTGACCCCCTGCAGTTGAATCTTGAGGGAAACCCCCGGTTGAGTCTGGAACGGTTGGGATTCGAGGCATCCGATTTGGCTGAAATCCATTTCACCGGGAATTTTCTTGGTGGTACGCGCTTGTCCATCGGTGAAGTTGTGGAACGCTTGAAGAGAATCTATTGCGGAAATGTCGGAGTCGAATATCTGCACATTCAGGCGACCGCGAAAAGACGTTGGATCCAGTCGAAGATCGAGCCCAATGACAACCAACCTTCCTTTGCCCACGATGAAAAGCTTCGAATCCTGCGAAAGATTGTACAAGCCGAGGAGTTCGAGAATTTCCTGCACACCCGCTATGTCGGACAGAAGCGCTTTTCCCTGGAAGGTGGGGAAACCCTGATTACCGCCTTGGATTCGATCTTTCAAAAATGCCCCGACGAGGGGGTTGATGAAATCGTCATGGGGATGGCCCATCGAGGTAGGCTGAACGTTCTGGCTAACGTCATGGGGAAGTCTTACGAATTTATCTTTCGGGAATTTTCGGAAAACTTCGTGCCCGACGGGGCTCACGGGAGCGGGGACGTCAAGTATCACTTGGGGTACGAGTCGCTCCGGACAACCTCGAGCGGTCAGCAAGTGGTTGTTCATCTTTCTCCCAACCCCAGTCATTTGGAGGCGGTCAACGGGGTCGTCGAAGGAAAAGCCCGGGCCCGCCAGCGCCTTCGTGGGGACCGCGAGCGCAAGCGTGTCCTCCCCATCCTTGTCCACGGCGATGCCGCTATGGCCGGACAAGGCGTGGTTGCGGAGGTCTTCAATTTTTCCAAACTTCCGGGCTATCGGACGGGCGGTACCGTGCACGTCGTGGTCAATAACCAGATCGGTTTTACCACGGACCCGACCGATGCTCGTTCGAGCTTGTATTGCACGGACGTTGCCAAGGCTATCGAGGCTCCCATCTTTCACGTCAACGGGAACGATCCCCTGGCCGTTGCCATGGTGGCTGAGCTTGCTCTGGCTTATCGCCAGAAATTCAGCGAAGACGTCGTGATCGACATCAACTGTTACCGAAAATATGGTCACAATGAGGCCGACGATCCTGCATTCACTCAACCGATTCTGTATAAAAAAATCCACTCGATGCCTTGTATTTCCGACATTCTTTCGGAAAAACTGGTCGCGGAAGGAGATTTGAACAAGGAAGAATGCGTGGAAATTCACAAGCGGTTGCGCAGGCAATTGGATGCATCGCTGGAAAAAGTCAAGACGGTCAAGAAATCCAGCACTTTCGAAGGGTCGGTCGCAGTTCACCAGATTCCCTATGACTTCAGCCCTGTGGAAACGGCTGTACCCAAAAAGGAGTTGGACAAGGTCATCAAGGCTCTTTCGACCTGCCCCGACGGTTTTAACCTGAACCACAAGATCAAGCGTCAAGTCGATGCCAAGGCAAAGAACTACAAAGCCGGACAGGGAATTGACTGGGGGTTGGCCGAACTACTTGCCTTTGGTTCCCTCATGCTGGAGGGGACCCCTATCCGTTTGTCCGGGCAAGACAGTGAGCGGGGAACTTTCAGTCACCGTCATGCCGCCTGGTACGATTCGGAAGACCGTACTCGACACGTTCCACTCCTTAACATGGAGGACCGCCAAGGGCAGTTTTGCGTATACAATTCCCTGCTCTCGGAAGCTGCCGTACTTGCATTCGACTACGGATATTCCCTCGACTATCCCAGTATGCTTGCCATTTGGGAAGACCAATTTGGTGATTTTGCCAACGGTGCGCAGGTGATTATCGACCAGTTCATCATGAGCGCCGAAGACAAGTGGGGTGCGGTTTCCGACCTCGTCTTGCTCCTTCCTCACGGCTTTGAGGGCCAGGGACCGGAGCACAGTTCCGCCCGTCTCGAGCGTTTTCTTCAGGGATGCGCCGAAGATAACGTGGTGGTGGGTAATCTGACTACCCCGGCTCAGTATTTCCATGCCCTGCGTCGTCAAAAGAAGAAGGAATTTGCCAAGCCCTTGATTTTGATGGCCCCCAAGAGCCTCCTTCGCCACAAATCGTGCGTTTCCGAACTCAAGGAATTGACCCGGGGCGCGTTCGAGGAGTTTTTGCCCGATCCTACGCCGGCGCCCCGTACGGACACCCTGGTCTTGTGCTCGGGGAAAATCTATTACGACCTGTTGGAAGCAAGGGAATCAATCAGGACGCCCAAGGCATCGATAATCAGGGTCGAGCAGTTCTATCCTTTCAACAAGGAAAAGTTCGCGTCGATGATCGAACCTTACGCCAAGACCAAGAGAATTGTCTGGTGCCAGGAAGAACCGGAGAACATGGGAGCTTGGGTGTTCTT
>JABGWD010000263.1 GCA_018645725.1 Opitutia bacterium | reverse complement strand
GCCGGGAGGCAACCGCCCGGGCGGAGGGCAATGCGAGTGGGATCGCATACGTTCAGGCCAACCCGGCAACTTATTCCCTTTACTCGACCTCCGAGGTCAACGCCACGGAGGTTTCGGAATACGCAAGAGGGTATGCCCAAGGTCTGCCCGAGGGGACGCTTGCGGGGAAGCTGAAGGTGCGGGAGGAATTGTCCACCGATGGATTTTTATCCGTCAAGGCATTCACCCAGCAGGCCCGTCCCCATACCCGCGGTTGGTACTACCAGCCTCAGTGGGGGTGGCTTTTCACCAACAATCAGGCTTTTCCTTACGTCTTGAGGGTCAGGGATGGAAAATCGGAATGGCTTTTCTTTGGAGATTCCCCTGACCTTGGCGAGGCTTCCTTCTACGACGAGGCCACCAAGTCCTGGGTTTCTCCTTCCGATCCATAAAATTCTTTGCATCCGTCCTGCTTTCGCTCGTCCCGGGCGAAAGAAAAATTTTCGTTCAAGGTTGCCCAATTCCCAAAATCCCTTTTTTTCGATACTCGAAACTTATTCACTTATCATTTCTTTCGTGTATCCGGTAGCCGTATTTCTGCTTCTTTTCCTGAATTGGGTCGTCCTTTCGGGAAAGTTCGATGCGTTCCATTTGGGCTTGGGGGTGGTGTCCTGTCTGATCGTAACCTATTTGTCCCATGACTTGCTTTACCACGACCGGAAGAAAGGACTGGAAAGACGTTTGCTCGAGGCTTGGTCTTTCCTGCGATATCTCCCTTGGATCATATGGGAAGTGGTCAAGGCGAACCTCCATGTCTTCAAGTTGGCCATGACGAAAGAGGGGTACGAGGAAATGTCCCCCCGGGTGGTTACCTTCGAGACGTACTTGAAGACGGATTTCGCAAAGTTTGTCTTGGCCAATTCGATCACTTTGACCCCGGGGACCATTACCATGCTGATCCGGGGAGACGTTTTTCACGTCCATACGATGAGCCAATTTTTGGAAGACGATTTGTTGACCGGTGCGATCGAGCGCAAGGTGGCGGAGGTTTTCGAACCGGAATCCTTGAAAAAGACATGATTGAGTATTTTGCAATCGTCATGGGCGCGGCCCTCTTGGTTTTGATGATTCCGGTGTTCTACCGGATTTGGGTGGGGCCCACGAGTTACGACCGGATTCTCGGCGTGAACGTGATCGGTACCAAGACCGCGGTGTTGCTCGTTGTTATCGGAACCCTCTACGATCGGGTGGATATGTTCGTGGACTTCGCAATTGCTTATGCTTTGCTTAGTTTCGTTACTGCGATCGTGGTGTCCCGCTACTTGAACAGAACGATTTCACAAAAAGAGATGGAGACGAGGGAAAAGAAGGCAGGGACATGAGCATGATTGATTTTCAAGTCATTGCCGCGTCCGGGGAGGTTTCGCTCTTTCCTCTTCATTTGCTCGGTATGTTTTTCGGCTCTCTGGGTTTGGTCTTTTTTCTTGGCGCGGCGGTCGGGTTGATCAGGTTCCCCGATTTTTATACCCGCATGCATGCTGCGGGCAAGGGAGACACACTCTCCACGATGCTCATGCTTACGGGGTTCGGCCTGGTCACGATGGAAGACTTCTCCTTGGGAAGCTGGCTGTTGTTCGTCAAAATAATGGGAGTCGTTCTTTTTATCTTCATCGCCAGTCCGACTGTCTCTCACGTTCTCATGAGGGCTGCTTCGGAAGATGACGAGATGCCTCTGACGGAGGCCGACGGGAAGAAATCAAGCAACAAGGGAAAGAAGAGGAATTAGAATGGGTCTGGAAATTATCAATACTCTGATCCTGTTGTTACTCGTGGTGGCCGCCTTGGTTGCCTTGCGGGTCAAGGATTTGATCACGGCCTCGGTCGTCTTCGGGGTATACAGCTTTTTGATGTGTTTGCTGTGGGCCGAAATGGGTGCGGTGGACGTGGCCTTTACCGAGGCCACCGTGGGTGCGGGAATCAGTACGGTCGTGCTTGTCGCTACGATTTTCAACCTCAAGAGAAAATCTTCCGATTGATGAAGAACACTAGCTTGATTCCAGTGGTTCTCGTGGGGTTTCTGCTCTTTTATGCGTCCACTGATTTTCCTGAGTGGGGCGATCCTCAATCACCTGCATCGAGTTCCCCGGTTTCCTCTCATTTCATTGCCAAGACCGGAGTTGACACGGAGGTACCGAATATGGTCACGGCGGTATTGGCCGACTACCGTGGCTTTGACACCATGCTTGAGACGGTGGTCGTTTTCATCGCGGGAATGGCGGTTTTGGCGATCCTCAGGAATTTCTCCCGAAAAAAACCGGTCAAGCGGGGCCACGAGGTGAGCGTGGAGCCCGACCTTATTGTTACGAACACCGTTCGCCTTGTCGTTCCCGTCATTCAAATATTTTCTTTTTACGTCCTTGCTCACGGTCACGTCAGCCCGGGCGGAGGTTTCCAGGGCGGTGTGCTGATGGGAGCCAGTTTCATCCTGATTGCTCTTTCCTGGGACCTGGAAAGGGCCCTGACCCGCTTTCCCATCAACCGTTGCATGGTAGTGGCGGCGTTGGGCATTCTTCTTTATGCAGGGATCGGTGTGTTGTCGATGGCGTTGGGGGGAGAGTTTCTCGACTACGCCGAGTTGGAAAAAGTACTGCCGGTCTCCCGTGAAATGGCCCGTTATCATGCCATGCTGGGGGTAGAGATCGGGGTCGGGTTCACCGTTACCGCAATTATGTTCGCCCTCTATGCAAACCTGTCCTCGAGGGGCCGCCTAGAGGGCGGCCTTTGATTTCGATGACTCGATCAAGCGATGTTTGAAGACGGATTAATTTTTTTAAACGAGTTGTTTTTGGAGCGGCTGAATTATGTAATTTACGTCGTTTTGCTTCTGATCGGGCTTCATGCCATGATCGCGAAGAACAATTTCATCAAGAAGTTGATAGGCATGTCGATTTTTCAAACGGCCATCATTCTTTTTTATGTTTCAATTGGGGTGAAGGAGGGTGCGACTATTCCCATTTATCTACCCGAACATGATCCGCATGGGGAGCAAGCCTACGCAACCGGAGGCCCGGAAGCTCTTACCGTTGAGCAGGTCACTTCTTATGCCAATCCTCTCCCGCACGTTCTCATGCTTACCGCGATCGTAGTGGGAGTGGCCACCCTCGGTTTGGCCTTGGCTCTATGCCAAAAAATTTATCAGGGTTACGGAACGGTGGAGGAAGACGAGCTTATGGCCAAGCTCGAGAAGGAGGATGCCAGTAGTCGTAAGCCTAAAACCCATCCCGCCGGCAAATCCTCATCCAAGCCCGAGGTTTCGTCTCGAGCGAAGCGCTCCGGCACGAATTCGGTCGGAAAGACCACCGCTCCTCAGGCCAAGAAAAGTTCAGGTGCCCGAAAGACCAAAGCTCCTGTGAAGAAGGCGACCCGAAAGTCCGACCAGAAAAAAGGAGACTCGAAATGATGGAGAATTCGATCGCCTGGATTTTGCTTTTCCCTCTTTTCGGGGCGGTCTTGTCTTCCTTACTCGGCATGGCCAACCGGAAGGTTTGCTGGCCGATTGGAGTCCTGTCCGCGCTAGGTGCTTTCGGGGCGGGAATCATGACCTTGATTCGGGTGATTGACTCACCTGATCACATGGTAGTCTATCTTTTTGGAGGCTGGACTCTCGATTCCTTTCCGCGGGGTGTGGGAATCGAATTCCGGGCGGACTTGCTTGCCATCCTGATTACTTTGATCGTTCTTGGGGTGGGTTTGTGCGTGGCGATTTATTCCAAGCTTCCGGTTGAGCAAGAGACACCCGAAAAAGAAGGTTTTTTCTATCCCCTGTTCCTTCTTCAAATAACGGGGTTGGCCGGGATTTGCCTGACCGGAGATGCGTTCAACTTGTACGTGCTGATCGAGGTCGCCGCTCTGACCGGTTACGGGTTGATCGCAATGGGGAGCAAACGGGCCGCCGCGGCCACTTTCAATTACGTCATCCTCGGTACGATCGGCGCCTCGCTCTACCTGCTGGGCGTGGGTTACCTCTATATCAAGACAGGCACACTCAACATGGTCGGGATCAATGAATTCATCGGGGCGACGGAGGGCCTGAAGGAATCCCCGACGATGCAAGTCGCCTTCGTTCTGATCTGTCTGGGCATCCTGATCAAGATGGCCTTCTTCCCCTTGCATGCTTGGTTGCCCAATGCCTACTGTCATGCCCCGACGGCAACGTCCTGCCTGCTTGCTCCTTTGGTGACCAAGGTCATGATTTACGTCATGATCAGGATGGTTCTCACGGTCTTTGGGGTAGATTTTTCTTTTGAATCCACCCTTTGGTCTTCGGTGCTTCCCTGGTTGGTCGTCATCGCCATCGTTTCGGCGGCCGTGATGGCATTGGCTCAGCGGGAGATCAAGCGCATGCTTACTTATCTTATCGTGGCAGAGGTAGGATATATGGTCGGTGGTGTCTGGATTTACAACTATTATGGAATGGTCGGCTCGATTTTTCACATAATAAGCGATGCCTGCATGACCTTGTGTCTTTTTCTTGGTGCGGGTTTGATCCTGCGAAAATGCAAGACCACTCGTTTTGACGGTTTGCGTGGTTTGTTCTCCAAGATGCCCCTGACAATGACCGGGTTCTTCGTGGGAGGCTTTTCCATTATCGGACTTCCTCCAACTTGTGGATTTTTCAGCAAGTGGTATCTCATAACGGGGGCTATGGTCGCCGAGCGCTGGGAATACATGGTGGCTCTTCTTTTCTCCACCATGGTCATGGTCGTGTTGTTCTTTCGGTTGATCGAGCGTATTCATTTGGCTGTGAACGAGAGTGGAGAAAATCTCGGGAAGGGGCATGGGGATCTTGGTTTGACCAAAGAACAAACCCGATTCTCGGAAGGCCCTCTTACGATGCTTGTCCCACTCCTGTCCGCAGCCGCGGTCGTTCTCGCAATTGGTATCTATAACCAAGAATTCGTCGACTTGATCGAGATCTTTCTCGATCCGTTCGACCTGCCGGGGGAACCGCTAAGCAAATGACCGATCCCGTGATCATCGAGGACATTCGTCCTTTTCTCGCCTTTGTCGTTCCTTTGGTTGGCGTGCTTGGAATCGTCTGGGCAGGCGAAAAACGAAAGAACTTGCGGGAGATCTTCACTTTCGTGGCGGCCATTGCTCAGGCGTCGATCGTTCTTTCGATGATCCCTGCGGTTCTGGGCGGTGTGAATTTCGAATACAATATCTGGCAGGTCTTCACGAACGTTCCTCTCCTTCTGCGGGTGGATGGTCCCGGGCTTCTCTTTGCTTCGGTTGCTTCCGTTCTTTGGATTGCCACCACGCTGTATGCAGTGGGTTACATGCGGGGCTTGCATGAACATGCCCAGACTCGATTCTATTCCTT
>JABGWD010000262.1 GCA_018645725.1 Opitutia bacterium | reverse complement strand
GCGGGAGAGTTGGAACAAGGACGCGCACTATTTTCAATTAAGCGATTACCAGGGATCCTCAGCCAATCTTGCGATGCGCTACGTTGCCGCCAAATCAGTGGTCTTTGGGCGCGCCAATGGGCGCTTCGACCTTTCGAAGAGCGGCTGTAACTTGTTGGTCGGCGATGGCCTTGCCGTGGAACGCAAGCCAGGCAACTTCTACTATGGTTGGGCCAAGACCGGTGGGAAAACCCGCTACTGCGCGCAGCCTGGCCACACCGTCGCGGGCAATCGGTTTCATAGTTCCGAACGTTTTGATTTTGCCGAATCCGTGCAGCGCAACCCGTACCAGCGCCCACCCAAGGGTGTTCGCACGGACAGTCATCTTTTTAACCTCTACAACGTGATTCAAGGACTCGATAACGAACCGGTGACCGACGTCCGGACGACGCGACAGGTTTTCGCGCTGCGCGACGAGGGTTTGTATTTCGTCAATACGCGCATTGGCACGGAGAATGACAAAGAGCGCGAATACACTCAATTTCTGGGGCTGCCCACATGGGTTCCCGCCAAGAAGATGAAGGAGGCGAAGGAGAAGGTCCGGGCCCTGAGCGAAATCAGGCATCGCTTGATCGTCAAGGATGAGAAAGCCGGTTTTCTAGCCACCTCGAACCCCGCTCGCGAAAACGTTTCCATTCATCTCGAATCCAACTCGCCTCTTGTCTATGCCAATGGGCTCAACGGCAAAGGCGAGCATATCCCAAGCAAACCGCAACTGGAACTGATGGAAGAGAACCTGAAGAAATGGGAAAGCCGCAAGATGAGCGAAAAGGAATTCCCCCAAAGATGGCTGTCCCAACTACTGCGCCCCCTATCCGTTCGCTGGTACGGCAAAGCTTCCCAGGTGTTCCTCATGACATTCTCTACGAGAAAAGCCTCCGCAAATGAAATCGCATCCCCACTGTCCGGTGGGCTGCAAGCTTACGAGAAAACTCGAGGTGAAAACGGCTTGCTGGGTTGCTCAATCACCACGCAAAAAGGTACGCGCGTTTGGTTCCAGACAGGTCCCCGGGCACGCAATGCTCTTCGTGCCGGATTGGTCGAAGCAAACGGGGAGGCATTGCTGGTGATGAAGAAAAACGGCGTACTCAGTGGAATCGTTCTGGGGGCAAAATCCATACGGATTGGAGGAAACGTACATGCCTTGGCTACAAACGACGCTGAGTTCAGTCTCGATGATGCCGGTAACTTCAGCAGTCAACCAATCCGCCGGCCTATTGATACCGTACGCATTTCTCCTGCCCAAACTGCCTTCGTGGACAGCCTTGAAATCCGTTTTGACATACCCGGTCAGGATGGCCGGCAGGACCTGGAATTTCGATACAGCCTGGATGGAAGTGATCCCACGCTCGAATCGGATCTCTATACCCAACCGTTGCGCATAGACCAAACCTGCATGGTCAAGGTTCGCCCCTTTCGCAAAGGCCTCAGGGAAACGCCATGGAACTTCCCGGGAATGGACGCCGGCAAAACAATGTCCGCCATTTTCACCAAGATCGACTACCAGCCGGCCATCCAAACCACAGACCTCAAACCGGGGCTTAAATTGGAGTATCTCGAAGGCGATTGGCCCGACCTCTTCATGAACGCGGGCCATAGCGAGGTCATCCCCGTCCTGAAGAAGGAACACGTGAGCAGCTTGCTGAACGCAAAAGACATCGCTACGGTTCGCAAAACGAATCAAGCCTATGCAGTGCGCTATAAGGGCATCCTTGAAATCCCAAAGGACGGAATCTACGTTTTTCACGCGCCTGCCCATCTATTCGACGTAACGATGGATGCCGGCTACGATCTGCGCATTTGGGTGGATGGCAAGGAATGGTTCCCCGAGCCGGGTTTGCATGCTCGGAATACCTGGTCGGTGGCACTGAAGAAAGGAGCCCACGACTTCAAGGTCGCCTTCGTTGATTTCAGGAGTAAAACATTCAAAAGCGAATACTGGCTGCCCTGGCAGGAAGGACAAGTTTGGCAGGGCATCCCCAGCTTCCGGCTTTCCGGGCCGGGAATCAAAGAAACGCCTCTGCACGACAGCTGGTTAAAGCATCGCGAGTACAACTAATCATGACCTCTAAAAACTTAAATCCGTTCAATGCGCTTTGTTTTTTCGCATTTTTTTCTCTAAGTTCTTTCGGTCAATCCGCCTTTCAAAAAGAATACGAGTTCCCTCTCCTGTCCGATGCTTTTCGCAAGGTGATCTTCCCTCAGGGAGACGGTGGATCCAAGTACTTCCGGATTCCCGCCCTCATCACGGCCAAGAACGGTGATCTCCTCGCGGTAATCGAT
>JABGWD010000261.1 GCA_018645725.1 Opitutia bacterium | reverse complement strand
CTTGACCGTATTGGTGAGCATGCTCTTCATCTTGCGAAGTTGCCGGGCGTAGCCTTGGTCACCTGCCAAGTTCTTTTGCGACGTCGGATCATGAGTGAGATGATAGAGTTGGTCGGCGGAAAAAGTTCCGGGGTGGAAATCCTTGGCCCTGGAAATTCCACCGCTCAAGCCCAGGAAAGTTTTGAATGCCCGGTCCGACCGGTTTCCTTGGGCCGACGCAATTTGTTCGTCGGTGTAACGAAGACTGATGTATTCCCACTCATCCGTTTTGATTGCCCGGGCAGCTCCCTGTTCGGCATAAATGAATTTTCGGACGGAAACGGATGGATCCTGGAACATGGGTAGTAGGCTTTTCCCATCGATATGGTAGTCTTCGGGTATCTTGGCTCCGGCCAATTCGAACCAGGTCGGAACGAAATCGGTATTTTGAAGAAGTCCGTTGCTGATCGAGCCGGGCTTGATGACTTTTGGCCAGCGGATGAGGCAGGGAATTTCCGTTCCCCGGGTCTTGATCAACGATCCTTTTCTCTCCGAGCCGTGATCCGATACGAAGACCACGATCGTGTTATCGGCAATCCCAAGGGTATCTAGTTTGTCGAGGATCAATCCGAGGCTGTCGTCCATCCAGAGGTAGCCAACCTCCGCTTCGGTCAGGCCTGCCTTTTGGATCCGTTTCCATACGGATTCGCGATCGATCAACCCCAAGGGTTTTTTCAAGAAGCCCTCTCCGGTAACGAGCTCTTTTTCCATCATTGATTTGAACCATTCACCATTTGGACCGTGCAACAAGGTGGAACAGCAGTGCAAATAGAAGGGCTGATCCTTGTGTTCCTCGATAAACTCTAACGCGGCCTGTGCGGTCCAGTCCGGGTTATGTCCCTTGAAGGGACTCTTGAGATTCCCCCAGTAAATATTCTTGGCCCAGGTAAACCCGTTCTTTTTCACTAAGTCTCTTTGTAATTTCTCGAGTTTGAATTTCCGCTCGTTGAGTCCCTTGGTGTACTTCGCGTTCTTTGGCACCTCGAGGTCACCGAAGAGCGCCCCTTCATTCCCGTGGTCCATGTCGTGAACGTGATATTTCCCTACAAAACCGGTGGCGTACCCGGCATCCGCGAGAACTCTTCCCACGTTCATCCGGTCGGACTCCAGTCCGACGTTGAAGGCGGGCAGCGCCTGCGTGCCTTTGGGGCATTCTCCGAGAAAGGTCTTGGAGTGGGATGAACTGGCGTAACGTCCGGTCAGGAAGGTGTAGCGCGAAGGCGTGCACACCGTACTGGTCACATGGGCATTGTGGCAGATCATTCCTTCCTTGGCCAAACGGTCGAGGTTGGGAGTCAGGACCTTGCCTCCGTAGGGGCTGGTCTCGGGCTTGTCGTAATCATCAACCAGAAAGACGATGACGTTGGGTCTTCCGGTCTTTTCTCCATATGACGGGGAAAGGAAACCGCCCGAACAAAGAAGTATGATGTATGCTAGGTGTTTTAATGACATTTCAATATTATTGTTTTGGAAATCAGAAAGAGGGTCTTGCACGTGTCGAGTTTGACCGATGCGTAATCGGGCGAAGTCTATGGTTTTGTTTCAGGAGGAAGGACCGAGCGCCATCCATTCTTGAGTATCTTTCCCAAACGATTAAGAGTTTTGTTGTACTCAGGAGAGGCGGCCAAGTTGACGTTTTCATCGGGATCCGCCTTCAAATCAAAGAGCATTTTCTGTCCGTCATCGAACTCGGCATAATTGAATCGGTTGGTGATGAGGCTTTCGGCTGGGCCGAACTTGGAGAAAGCGGCGCTTTTCCATTTCAAGTGGGGGTCTCCCAACAAGGGCTTGAAGCTCGTTCCCTCGAGTCCTTTATTGACCGACCTTAAGCCTGTCATTTCGATGAGGGTGGGGTAGAGGTCAACGAATTCAACCAAGCGGTCGCATGCTTGTCCGGATTTGAATCCTGGAGCGGATACGATCAACGGCGATCGAGTCGACAGATGCATGACGTTGTGCTTACCCCAAAAATTGTGCTCGCCCAGGTGCCATCCGTGGTCTCCCCAAAGGACGATGATGGTGTTTTTTCGGAGATTCAGGTCGTCCAGGGTTTTCAACACCTTGCCGACTTGGGCGTCGACGTAGCTTACGCATGCATAATAGCCGTGCAGGCATGCCCGATGCCATTCCTCGCTGTTGTATTTCATTCCCCGGTTGTGGTAGTTATGAATCTCGCCCGAACCTCTGAGCAAGGAGGGGGCGTCTTGGGGATATTCGCGGTTCTCCGCAAGTTCAAGGGATGCCCGGTCGTAAAGATCCCAGTATTTCTTAGGTGCGTAAAAGGGAAGGTGGGGCTTCTTGAACCCACAGGCTATAAAGAAGGGCTTGTCCTGCTTTTTCATGCGTTTAAGATCGGCAATCGTCTTGTCCGCAATTTGGCCATCCGGGTATGCGTTGTCATCTACCTTGGGGGATTCCAAAACCGGCCCGCGTTTCTTTCGCCCGCCAATCATGGATTTTGACTTTGGGTCGAGAAAGTAAGCACCGCCCATGTCGGGCTTCCAGGGATTCTCGTTCCAGCTTCGTTTTGCAGTATCGTTTAGGTGGTGAAAAATCTTCCCGTTGGAAATGCAGTGGTACCCAAAGTTCTTCAGTTCCTCGGCCAAAGTCATGGCTCCGGGAGCATCCTTTTCAGCAAAAGTGTCGTACTTGAGAAAACGTTTTTGGGTCGGCCGAAGTCCGGTCATCAAGCTGGCCCGCGAAGCACCACAGACTGCAACCTGGCAATATGCCCGTTTGAAGATGGTTCCTCCGGTTGCAAGCTTGTCGATATTTGGGGAACGAACCTCCTTTACTCCAAAGCATCCGAGTTCAGGTCGAAGGTCGTCGATAGCGATGAAGAGTATATTCGGTTTGGCGTAGACTGGGCAAAACCCCATCAAGCAGAATGTGGCAAATGGCAAAAGACGTTTGCTCATGAGCTGAGTTTTCTGGCTATGGGTTACGCACTTCGGGCATTTTTTTTGCGAAGGAGCAGTTCGTTCTTTCGAGTTCGGAAATCGTTTTCTTTCTGAGCTTTCGAAGAAGATTCAGATGCTTGTCATTCATCGCCAAATTAATCAATTCATCTGGATCCTTTTTCATGTCGTACAATTCCTCGGTTTCTCCGGGGAGAAGGTTTCTTATATATTTATAGTGATCCGTTCGAAGGGAAACCCACCAGGGTACCCTTTGCTTTTGGTAAATGGGATCGTCGTTCATATCGATCACTTCGTCGCAGTTTTCTCCAAAGCTCATGCCTGTATGTGCAAGCAGGAGGGGGCTCTTCCAATCCCTTCGTTCGGGTTTCTCCAGAAGGGGAGTGAGGTCGCGTCCGTGCATATTCCAGGGAAGTTCAAGTCCGGCTGTCTTGAAAAAAGTGGGGACCAGGTCGGCCCCCCCGACCGGCTTGGGACAGACTTTCCCCGCAGGGAACTTTTTTGGCATGCTGACAATGAGCGGCCCACGGATGGTACCGTCGTAGGGAGCCAACTTCATTTGAAATCCCTTTTGTCCCCAGGCAATCCCCTGATCGGCACCGAAAACGATCAGGGTATTCTCGTATTGGCCAGTTTCCTTAAGAGCCTTGATCAACTTACCAACCCCTTCGTCGATTGCGATCACCCCCTGATTGTACTGTCTCTCCAGGGAGTGAAGGTCCGTGCCATGAATGAACTTTCCGCTGACGGTACGACCGGCAAATCGTCCTGCCT
>JABGWD010000260.1 GCA_018645725.1 Opitutia bacterium | reverse complement strand
GTAAGAAAGGAACCGGCAAGCAAGGGAAGCAATGGGATCAGCACGGGCATCGCCAAGCAATGGATGGCGCAAGCCATCGACAAGGTCATGCCCATGCGGTCAAATGCTCTCCAAGTAATCGATTTCATCAAGATGGTCATGATGGTAAAAGAAATCCCTTTTGCAAGTAAATTGCAAAAGGAGAGCTTTCAGGGGAGATCCTATCGCCGATAGGGTTCAGGATTGGGACCGACCGGGTTGCCCGTATTAGGCACGACCTGTACGCAACGGTCGTCCCAGAGTTCGATCATGTCCATATCCTTGGCGTTGGTAATCTCGAGATCAGGCAGACCGTGTTTCTCGAGCCAAGCCCGAATGGGTGGAATCGCCAGATCGGGGTCTTGAGCCCGGGCAGTGAGGATCTTCACCCGGTATCCTAATTCGATCCAAATCTTGACCCGCTTCATCATGTTGGGCACGGGCTTTCCGATATGCTCGAATCCTTGCCAGGGATCGGCTTGGGCCAGAGTACCGTCCAAATCGACCCCAATCCACTGCTTGGACTCGGCTTCCTCTCCGAATTTGTTCTCGTCGGTCAAGGAGAGTCCTCTGGTGTGAGGCACGCGAACCTCGAGCTTGGGTTTGCCCGAGAAGGCTTGCATAAGGGAACGAAACATACTTTATCAATCAAGGAATCGACAACCTTGCGCAACGCATCGCTTCGATCAAGTTCAATCCCAAAAACTGCCTGCCAATGACTCTCGCCTCATCCATCGACTACCTGAGCATGGAAGGATTGCCTTGGGTTTTGATGGCCTGGGCCGGCCTTTACTTCTTTCGCCCCTTTGCCACCCTGATCCACGAACTCGGTCATTTTTGGACCGCCTTCATTCTTACCAGGGACGGGATCAGGCTAACCGTGGGCAATCCCGCCGGCAACCCATTGTACCAGGGCAATCGGGTCCGCATCGAATTCTCCTTCCGCAAGTCGTCCTGCGGCAATACTTCTTATTCCGACGAAGGCCTGGGGCGACTCTCAAAGATTCTGATCATCTCGGGAGGGCCCTTTTTTTCGCTCGGAATGAGTTGCCTGACCGGTTGGCTGACCTTGAGCTCCGTTCATCCCGTTTGGCTCGAAATTACGGGAGTCAGCTGGTTTTGCGCAAACTCCCTCGCCTTCATACGGGCAACCTTGCCAATGAGGCTAAGACCGACCGAGAAATTCCCCGAGGGACCCCCAAGCGACGGCCTGCAACTCCTTTGGCTTTTGTCGGGAAAGGGGCAGAGCGAGCAGGAGGAAGAAAACTAAGAACCCGAGTCCTGCTGCCTGTCATAGAGATTTCGGTAAAGCTCACACTTTCCATAAACCTCATCGTGCGGGCCATCCGCCACGATTTTCCCCTTGTCCATCACGATGATACGGGTGGCAAGGCGAATCGAGCTGAAACGGTGAGCGATCAGCAAAGTAGTCTTGTCTTTGGACAACTCGGTCATGGCCTCGTGGATCTTCTCCTCGTTTTCCGAGTCCAAGGCAGAGGTGGCCTCATCGAGAACCAGCAAGGGGGAATTCTTGTAGAAAGCACGGGCCAAGGCGAGCCGCTGCAACTGCCCGCCGGACAAACGATTCCCGTTTTCCCCGAGTCGTTGGTCAAAGCGATCGGGAAAATCCGCGATAAAGTCGGATGAATGAGAAGCCTCAGCCACATCCTCAACGGTGGAACCAGTGTAGGGCGATTTGCCCATCTCTATGTTTTCCCGGACCGTTGCATCGAAAAGAAAAGGTTTCTGGGGAACCAAGGCAACGGCATCCCTCAGATCCCGTAGGGAAAGGCTACGCAAGTCAAGTCCGTCGAGCAGAATGGCCCCATCGGAAGGATCGTTAAAACGGGAAAGCATACCGGCCAAGGTAGTCTTTCCCGCTCCGCTCGGCCCGACCAGAGCAACGACTTCACCCGAAGGGATGGTCAGGTTGATTTTGCTCAGAGCAGGGGTTCTCTCTTCGGATCCGTCTTCCTCATCGTTTTGGTAGGAAAAGGATAGGTTTTCGAAACGCAATTCCCCCCTGACTTTCGAGAGCTCAACGGGATGCTCGGGGTCACGAATGGATTCCTCCGCATCGAGCACCTCCTCGAGCCGCAGAAGGGAAGCCAAAGCCTGCTTGTACTGGTTCTGAATCCCCCCCAGTTTTTTGATTGGTTCATAGGAAAGGTAAAGGGCGGCAATCACCGGAATCACGGCATCAAGGTGAATGGATTTGCGGGATGCTTGAAAGATGGCCACCGCGATTCCCGTAGCCGTAATGATCTCGATAATCGGCGTAAGCATGTTCGCATACTTGATGACCTTCATCCTGGCCTCGAAAAATTTCCCCGAAGACTCCTGGAATCTCTTGTTCTCGCGGTCCTCCAAGTTGAAGGCCCGAATTTCACGGGGAGCGGAAAGGTTTTCGCTCAAAACCGCGGTCATGCCACCCGCCCGCTCTTGCATCCCCAAGGCTTTTTTCATGAGAATTTCCCCGACCCGCCGGATGGGAAAGATGCAAATGGGGATAACGAGAAGACAGAGCAGAACAAAAGCCATTCCCTCCCGCTGCAAGGCCATGCACACCAAGGCGGATATGGCCCCGAGAAAAGTAACGGGCTGACGGATCAAATCATTGCTGATGGTAATGATTGCGGTTTGCAACTGTCCGGTATCGTTGGTCACCCGACTCAGCAAGTCTCCCTCTTTGTTCCTATGAAAAAAAGCGATGGGCAGCCTCTGAAGTTTCTCGAAAATCCGTATCCGGATTTGCTCCAGCACGCGTATCCCGCAAAAATTGATCAGGTAAGTATTGAAGTAACCGCTCAATCCACGGATCAAGAAGACACCTGGAAACACGGAAACATAGAGAAAAAGCTGCCAGAAGGAGAGGGGGGGATCCGTACCAACCTGGGCAGGAAAGATTTTGGGGAAGACCTGATCGATCATGGTGGGCAGCCCGAATCCGCTCGCCACCCCGTACACGACACCACAAAAAAGGGCCCCGAGGAAGGGCAACCAATGAGGACGGAGAAGGCCGAAATAAGGCAACAAGTTCTTGATACCCGGCTTTTTTTCGCGGGTCGTCTCCTTGCTCTCCATGTCTTTTTTCATGTTGAAAGAAATCAGGCTAGTCCAATTGCCCGGATATTGCGAGCCTGCCCGTAATCTTCGCCTGCTCGGCAAGATAAGAAGCGCTTTCCCGCCCGAGCAGGTCCAGTTGCTCCCTCGTCAATCTCCATTTCCAGTTACCCATGGCGAAACCGGGCTCGTTCAACCGGGCAACCGAACCCAATCCAAGCAAATCCTGCACGGGCACGACTACCAGCGGGGCAACCGAACGGTAGGCCAGTCTTAGCATCTCCCAAGAGGGGGCCGAACCGCTGACGTTCAAGTAAGTTCGGAAGTTTCCCCGTACTTCTTCGCCCGCCGACTCATACCAGCCGGTCGTCGTATCGTTGTCATGGGTTCCCGTGTACAAAACGAGGTCTTTTTCCAAATTATGAGGAAGATAAAGATTTTCTTCGTCCCCATCGAAAGCGAACTGCAGAACGGCCATCCCCGGCAACCCGGCCTTTCTTCGCAAATCACGTACTTCCTCGCTGATCAATCCAAGATCCTCGGCAAGGAAGGGAAGGGCGGGAAATCTTTTGCGGGCAACCTCCCAAAATTTCATGCCCGGGCCATCACACCAAGCACCGAGACGGGCATCATCCGTTTTCGTGGAAATACTCCAATAATCGTGAAAACCACGAAAATGATCGATTCGTACCACGTCGAAAAGCTTGAGTTGCACGGCCAACCGATCCATCCACCAGGCGTAATCCTCGGCTTCGTGGCGCTCCCAATCGTAAAGAGGGTTTCCCCAATACTGACCGTTTTCATTGAAATAATCGGGCGGCACACCCGCCACGTGGGAAAAAGCGGAGTCCGGCGCAACTTGAAAAAGATCGGGCCTTTGCCAGACATCGGAAGAGTCGGGGGCCGCATAAATGGGAAGATCGCCCAGAAGGGAAACGGTTTTCCCGTTGGCATAATCCCGTAATCTCTTCCATTGTCCCCAAAAGAGATACTGGAGAAAGACGTGAAAGGCGAAGTCCGGATCATCACTTGTTTCCGCGAGAAGAATGGAATCCGCATTTTTTGAAGACTCAGACCATTTCCACCAAGGTTTTCCTTCCTCGCGTTGTTTGAGAACCTGAAAACAGGCATAGGGCGTCAGCCAGGAAGCGTTCTCTTGCGAAAAGCTCTCCAGATTGCCATAGAGAGATTCCAGATCGTCCATGTGGTCGGAAAAACGCGAGAAGGCAAGCCTGGCGCAAGGGAAGAATTCCTGATAGAGGCGTCCGTAATCAACCTCATGAGAAGAAAGTTCCCGCAGAGCGGACAATTCTTCCTCGTAGATCAATCCGATCCTGATCAAGGGATCCCAATCAATGAAGTACGGGTTTCCGGCAGAGGAGGAGAAAACTTGGTAAGGGGAATCCCCGTAGCCAGTCGGCCCGACCGGACACGTTTGCCAGAAACGAATTCCCGATCGGGCCAAAAAGTCCACGAAAGACCGGGCATCGCTACCGAGATTGCCAATGCCATACGAACCGGGAAGGGAAGACAGGTGAAGAAGACTTCCTGCAGTTCTCTGCGAAATCCACGAGGGAAGAGAATGATTTGTTTTCATGCCTGAGTCAGAAAAACCCTAATTAGACATAATGCATATTGTGCGAAGTTGAGGCAATATCAGCAACGGGCCTGTATATCGTAACCATCTATACAAAAGAACATTATGCGATCAGTTTGCAAAACCCCAGCGTTTGGTAAAGGGATAATAAATGAGTAAAGCTCGACCGATAATTGCGTTTTCGGGTACGAAACCCCATGCTCGACCATCCAGGCTGTTGGTAGAATTGTCACCCATGGCGAAGTAAGCGTTTTGGCCAGTCGGATTCCCGGGGGAATTCTTGGTTGGAATTATGACTGTTTCTCCATCCGCCATAAGACCCTCTGCTCGATATCCGGGGTAACCGTTTTCGCTCGTGGCGTTCGGATCGTTGATCAGGGATTCGACAAAGAGCCGGTTCTCGTCAAATGCAATGCAACCGGAGATTGGCTGACCGTTTCTCCCAAGGAAACCGGGATCTCCGCGTACGACGAGGTTGGCGAAGTTTTGATTGCCGGTATATTTGTTTGTGTGAAACTTCTCCGGAACAGTTAACTGCAGTTCATCACCGGGTTCACCGACCAGGCGCTTGATATAGTATTTGTCCTCTCCGATTCGAGGTCTTGGCATTGGGTCTTGAGGGAACGCGCCCAGTTCATGGTTGAATTGATCGATCGTTCCGGTTCGGAAGACCGCCGGGTCTCCTGCCTTGGGCTTGATGAAGTTATAGGTGAACCGGTCGACGAACAAGGCATCGCCAAGAAGAATATCGAAGGCCAAGGCGACTTCACCCTCCTTGAACGTACGCTCGGAGAGCTTCATTCTGCTCCCCGTATAACCTTGGTCTTGCGGAACGATCAAAGGCAAATCCCTAAGGTCATCGACCCCGGCGAATTTCTTCGCCAACAGTTCGTTCAAATCGAATTCGGCCGGAACCTGAAGGAGATGCTCTTTCCCGCCGATTTCAAAGACATATTCGCTCACCACCGTTGGGATCAGGAAGAATCTGCCATTTGGGAAAGTGCTTGTCACCTGACGATGAGTTCTTCCCCCGGCTTGCCTGGCAAGATACAGATTACCCGAGCTTTGAGCTTCCAATTTGTAATGAGAAGCCCCCAACAACAGTTTGTCGACCGCCCGTTCGGCAAAGTTCGGAACCTCGTCTTCAGCCTCATAGACATGAGGTTGCATCCCGTAAAAGGAAGGATACATGGAATTCGTGGGGATGATGAAAGGTTGCAGGAAAAAACTCCTGATCCCTATCACCACGATGGCGGCAACCAACAACATCTCGATGTTTTCGACCCACCCCTTCTTGTGGTAGTAAAGACCGCCCGACTTCTGCAAAGCCTTGTCGACCGCCTTGGCCTTCTCCTCCAATTCTCCGCCGGTCACGGATTTTACGGCCAAGCTTTCCTGCAAAGCCCGGGATGTCGAGCTCAGGGCGTCCACTTCATCCTGCGGAAGAATAACGCGCCGGGAAGACAGGGCCTTGAGCCCGAGGCGAAGAATTTCTTTGGCTCCTTTTTTTTGAGAACGGGTGGCTTTTTTTTCGGATATCATTGTATGCGTTCAGGTCGAACTTTTTAAAATCTGCACGAAGGCTTCTTGCGGAATGTTGACGTTCCCGATCTGCTTCATTCGCTTTTTGCCTTCCTTTTGCTTCTCAAGCAATTTTCTTTTTCTGCTTATGTCGCCACCATAGCACTTGGCCGTGACATCCTTCCTCATGGCGCTGATGGTTTCCCGGGCAATGACCTTGCCTCCAACGGCCGCCTGCAAGGCTATCTTGAACAGTTGACGGGGAAGAATGTCCTTGAGCTTGGAGCAAAGCGCCCTACCCCGCGTCTCCGCCTTGTCACGATGCACGATGGTGGAAAAAGCATCCACAGGCTCGGCATTGACGAGGATTTCCATGCGGACAAGCGAAGACTCGACGTACTCGTCCATATCGTAATCCATCGAACCGTATCCATGGGTTACGCTCTTCAGCCGATCGTTGAAGTCGACCAGAATCTCATTGAGAGGAAGATGACAAGTCATCATCACGCGGGTTTCGTCAATGGTTTCCGTATCGCTGCAAGTTCCCCTCTTTTCGGTCACGAGGGCAAGCAGGTCTCCGATCGATGCGTTGGGGGCATGAATCCTGGCCAAAATAGTCGGTTCCTCGATTTTGAGAACCTCGGTAACGTCGGGCAATTCAAGGGGGTTGTCGATCTCAAGAATCCCCCCCGTGGTCAGATGTACCCGGTATACGACGCTCGGGTAGGTTGAAATCAAATCGATGTCATATTCCCTGCGGAGACGCTCCTGAACGATCTCCATGTGCAAGAGGCCAAGAAAGCCACAACGGAAACCAAAGCCCAACGCAACGGATGTCTCGGACTGAAAAGTAAAGGCCGCGTCGTTGAGCCGGAGCTTGCCAACGCTTTTCTTCAGCTTTTCGTAATCCGAGGTATCGATCGGGTAAAGTCCGCTAAACACCATTGGTCGAACCTCCTTGTATCCGGGCAGCATCTCCTCGGCGGCCGAATCGGAAAGGGTCAACGTGTCCCCGATCTTGATTTCGGACACGTCACGAATTCCAGTCACCACGTAACCGACCTCCCCTTCGGTGAGCGAATCCCGGGGAACGGGTTGCGGACAGAATTTGCCCAATTCCTTGATCTGCGTCTTTCTGGAATCACTCATGAGCATGAGATTTCCGTTCTTGTTGAATTGGCCCGAAAAAACCCTGACGTAGCAAATCACTCCCTTGAACGCATCGAACTGGTTATCGAAAACGAGGGCTCTTGGCTTCGAGTGCTCCGTCCATCTGGGAGGAGGCAAGCGATGCACCACCGCCTCAAGAATCTCATCCACTCCGATGCCTGACTTTCCGCTCGCTTGAATGGCATCCTCCGCAGGAATGGCAAGAATATCCTCGATTTGCTTTGAAACCCTGTCGACATCGGCGCTAGGCAAGTCGACTTTATTGATCACGGGGATAATTTCCAAGCCCTGGGCATCCGCCAATTGCGCATTGGCCAAGGTCTGGGCTTCGACTCCTTGCGATGCATCAACCAAAAGCAAAGCTCCCTCGCAAGCCGCCAAACTCCTGGAAACCTCATAGGAAAAGTCGACGTGACCCGGGGTATCGATCAGGTTGAACAAATATTCGTTTCCATCCTCCGCGGAGTAGGTCATCGAGACCGGGTGGCATTTGATCGTGATACCCCGTTCTCGCTCCAAGTCCATGGAATCAAGAAGTTGTTCCTTCATCTCACGGGCCATCACCGTACTGGTACGCTCGAGCAGTCGATCGGACAAGGTTGTCTTGCCATGATCGACGTGAGCGATGATACAAAAATTACGAATCCTTTGTTTTTCCACCATTAAAAAGTTGACCACTCAAATTTTCCTGTCGAGAAAGGACAAGAGAAATAAACGCGGGAATTCCCTTTCTCACATATTTATCGAAAATGGACAAGAAACTACTTCACGGAGCGCACACTGCTCTGATCACACCCATGAAAGACAGGGCCGTCTCCTATGCGGACCTGGAAAGCCTTGTAGCCAGACAACTGGATGCGGGCATTTCCGGAGTCGTGCCCTGCGGCACGACCGGGGAATCCCCTACCCTTTCCAAGCAGGAACACCTTCAGGTAATCAGGGAAACCGTTACCCAGGTGGACGGAAAGATTCCCGTCATCGCGGGCACCGGAGCAAATTCGACCAGGGAAGCCATCCACCTGACCGAGGAAGCCGACAAGGCGGGAGCGGACGGATTCCTCCTCGTCGCCCCCTATTACAACAAGCCTAGCCAGGAAGGACTGCTCGCTCACTTCGGATCTTTGGCCGAGCGAACGGAGAAGCCGATTATCCTTTATTCCATTCCCTCACGATGCGGGATCGAAATATCAACCTCCACGGTTGCCCGCTTGTTCGAGAAGTATCCCCACGTTTGCGCCCTCAAGGAAGCGGGCGGGCGATCATCCAAGGTTTCGGAGACTGTTTGTGCCCTCGGGGATGACTTCGTGACCTTGTCGGGCGACGACGGGCTCACCCTGCCCTTCATGGCTTGCGGGGCCAAGGGCGTGATCAGCGTCGCATCGAACCTCGTTCCCTCCGTGGTCAGCCGCTTGGTCCGACTGGCCTTGGAAGGCGACTATGAAAAAGCCCGGGCGGTCCATCTCGAGCACTACCAGCTCTTCAACGACCTCTTTTGCGAACCGAACCCCGTCCCGGTCAAAACGATCATGCAGTCGAAGGGGCTCATTTCCTCGGCTCAGGTCCGCTTGCCCCTCACCCCACCATCCCCGCAAAACTCGGAACTCCTGGGGAAGATCGCGGAATCTCTAAGTCTCTAACCCCCCCTTCGACATGTCATTGAAAATCCTACTCAGCGGAGCCAAAGGCAGAATGGGCCAAGCCATTTGCTCGATTGCGGGTGAGCACGGATGCGAGATCACCCACCCGGTCGATCTCGGGGACGATCCATCCGAATTGATCGCAGGTTGCGATTTGGTGATCGACTTCTCCCTCCGTGACGCCACGCGACCCCTCGCCGAATTAGCCGCCGAACACGGCAAACCCATGGTCATCGGCACCACCGGACACGAGGCGGATGACCGAGAAGCCATCGAAAAAACAACGTCACGGATCGCCATGGTCTGGGCGGGCAATTTCTCAACCGGAGTCAACTTGCTCTTTTACCTCACCCAGCAGGCCGCCCGCGTTCTCGATACCCGTTCCGGATTCGATCCCGAAGTCATCGAGATGCACCATCGCTTGAAAAAGGACGCCCCAAGCGGCACCGCGGACCGCCTGCTCGAAATCCTCAAGGATTCGAGAAAGCTTGGCGAAGAAGACGTATCGCACGGACGTTCCGGAATGGTCGGCGAACGAAAGGATGACGAAATCGGATCCCACGCCCTGCGCGGCGGGGACGTCGTGGGGGAACACACCGTCATGTTCGCGGGCATCGGCGAACGAATCGAACTCACTCACCGCGCCACTGACCGGATAATCTTCGCTGCAGGCGCCCTCAAGGCCGCCAAGTGGGCAGTCAATCAGGAACCCGGTCTGTACTCCATGCAGGACGTTCTCGGGCTACAGGCATGACTGGGAAAACTTTACCATGATTGCCTTTATCGAAGGAGACTTGATCGAATGCCAACTTAACCTCGCGATCATTCAAGTCGGAGGAATGGGCTACGAGGTACACATCCCACTGACCACCTCGGAAAAATTACCCGCCCTTGGGAAGGAGATCAAACTCTTCACCCAAGCGGTTTACCGGGAGGACGCCCAGACCCTTTATGGTTTCGCAGACCGCGAATCTCGAGATTTCTTCCGCATGATCGTGGACAAGGTATCGGGTATCGGCCCCAAGATCGCGCTCAACCTGCTCGGTTCCCTTTCCCTTCCCACCTTGAAAACGTCCATTGCCAGCGGTGACGTCGGCATGCTCTCCAAGGCTCAGGGCCTCGGCAAAAAGACCGCCGAGAGAATCATCGTCGAGCTCAAGGACAAGGTCTTGCCCAAGGGCTCGATTGCGGAACCCCTTCCCGTCTCCTCCCCCGGAGCGACCACCGGCGAAACCGAAGCGGTCAATGACCTCGGCCCCTATCAGGACGCTCTTTCCGCCCTGCTCACCCTTGGGTACAAGGCGACCGACGCCGACCAAGCCATCCGGAAGGCAGCAGATGCCCTTGGCAAAGGATCGACCACCGAGGAACTGATCCGCAAAGCCCTCGGTCGCTAACCGGATCCCATTTCGCCGGCAATATACCCGGCCAAGTACTCGCAAGCCCGGCCGATCGCGTCTTTCAATCCATCATCCCCCATCGCCTGAAAGCAAGCAATGGCCGTGGCCAACCGGCAACCCGTGCCCCTGACCTTCGAGCCACCCGGGATCCGCTTGCGGGAAAAGGAATGGGTCTGCTCTTCGTCCGTAACCAGCAAGTCCGTACACTGCTCGCCCGAATAATGACCGCCCTTGAGCAGAACCGCATTGGCCCCGAGGTTGAGGCAAGCCGCAGCCAATTCTTCCTGACTTTCGGCCTGCAAACCCGCTTGCTCGACCAAGCGGGTAGCTTCAAAAAGATTGGGCGTAATCAACCCGACGCAAGGGAAAAGACAAGTGTCCAAAGACGCAATTCCTTCCTCTGTCGAAAGGCTTCCTCCCGAAGAACTGGAAAAAACAGGATCCAAGACCACGTGCCCGAAGGAATGATCGATCAGGAAATCGCGAACCACCTCGATGGACTCGAGGTTGGGCAACATCCCGATCTTCACGGCATCGATTCCGAAGTCCCCGAGAGCGAACAACTGGCTCTGCAAAGTATGCTTGGGCAATACGTGCGAATGGTAATGCTTACGGGAGTTTTGAGCGGTAACTGCGGTTACCGCAACGGAAACCTCACAACCAAGGTCATGACACGTTTTCACGTCCGCAAACACACCCGCCCCTCCCGAGCTGTCGGACCCTCCTATTACAAGTATACGAGGCACAGCCTTCTAGCCGACAGGGTGAGGAAAACCGATATCCTCGGTCCATCGCATCATCCCCCCGCTCAAATTGTATAGCTTTTCGTACCCCATTGCCTCCAGCGCCTGACAAGCCATCATGCTCCGGACTCCGGCCTTGCAGTAGACGGCAACTTCCCGACCTGGTTGAAATTCCGCGGGCAAAGAAGGCCCTGCGGGTTGGGAGAAATGACCGACGGGGCAATGACTCGACGGATCGATCCGGGAAAGTTCCCGTTCCCAATCCTCCCGTACGTCGAGCAAGAGGAGATCCGGGTTTTCCTTCATCATCCCGACAAGTTCCTCCGGCTCGATCTCCACGATTGCGGAATCGGGTTGCGCTAGGTTCGCCTCACAAAACGAAGTTTCCTCGGGCAATTCCGTTATTTCCCGGCTTTTCGGGTCCGGAGACAACCCGAGAGTCCTGGCCGTATTGCTCAAGGCGTCGTAAAGAAGCAATTTTCCGCTCAGCGAGTCTCCCGTTCCGGTAATCACCTTGATCGTCTCAAGCGCCTGTATGGACCCGATTATCCCCGGAAGAACCCCGACCACTCCTATCTCCGCGCAGTTCGGTACCGACCCGGCAGGGGGAGGTTCGGGAAAAAGACAGCGATAAGTCGGACCGTCGCCCAGGTTGAACACGCTGACCTGGCACTCGAATTGATGAATGGCCCCGTAGATGAGAATTTTGTCGAAAAGAACGCAG
>JABGWD010000259.1 GCA_018645725.1 Opitutia bacterium | reverse complement strand
AGAATTGAACGGGATCAGTCCTCGGGCTGAAAAACCGATCTCCCTTCAACTGTGGTGAATCGAAGCAGGTCGGGATTCTTTGTTGATGATTATCAAGCGTGTTTGATACCGTGAATTTCCTTCTCGAAATCCTTGCCTAGCCCGTCTTCTTTGATTAACTCTGTCAACTAAATGGTAATCTACCTGCACAAGAACGGTGAACGCGCCGGGCCCTTCACCTTGGAGAAGATTCAGGCTCGGCTCGATACGGGGGAGCTTTCCGTTTCCGATCCCGCATGGTTCGAGGGATGCTCTGATTGGCTCATGGTGCAGGACGTCCCAGGAATCCTGTTGCCTGGTGGCGATCATCTCTCGCAAGTTGCGACCGTTCCGCCCTTCGATGCTTACCAAGGGGACGAACCCTATGTCTTCGCAAGCTACGCCCACAAGGACGCCGCCATGGTCTACGGGGAGATCACGCGCTTCCACGAGGCTGGCTGCAACGTATGGTACGACGAGGGAATCGATGCGAGTAACGAGTGGCCCGAGGAAATTGCAAAGGCCGTTATCGGTTGCGCTGTGTTCCTTATTTTCGTCACTCCGCGGGCCACGGCCTCGGTCAATTGCCGCAATGAGGTCAACCTGGCCCTCAACAAGAACAAGCCCTTTCTCGCCATCTACCTTGAGGAGACCGAACTGCCACCCGGCCTCCAGCTCCGCATGGGCGATCTGCAAGCCATCTTTCGCTACAACATTCCCGTTGACCGCTACGAAAGGAAATCGCAAGGCGCTCTTTACCAGCTCCTAGGAACGGCACCGACCAAGAAGCTAATGAAGGAAATGTTCGGGACCTCCCTTTCGCCCGAACTATTGGAGCAAATGGTCGAGTCTGGAGAAATGCCCAACCTGGGTGGCGAGGAGACTCAGATTACCGCGTATTTCAGCGACGTCCAAGCATTCTCCAGTTTTTCCGGGTCGCTTGAACCGAGCCAGCTCGTGGCTTTCATGAATGAATACCTCACCGCCATGTTAGACGTTCTCTATGAGCAACGCGGGACCTTTGTAAAGTACATCGGCGACGCCATCGTGGCGATGTTCGGGGCGCCCATTCCCTTTCCCGATCACCCTTATCAAGCGGTAAAAACCGGCCTCCTCATGCTGAAGCGCCAAGCGGAACTGCGCGAAAAATGGAAAGGCGAGGGCGACAAGTGGCCGGATTTTGGTCCGAACATGCAAACCCGAGTCGGATGTAACACGGGAAATGCAATTGTTGGAAACATGGGCGCAGTCGGCCATTTCGAGTATTCCATGATGGGAGACACCGTGAACCTTGGCGCCCGCTGCGAATCGGCAGCCAGGGCTTACGGCGCCTTCTGCATGGTGACCGAGGATACTCAACGGGCCGCCGAGGCCACCAAGGACGACATCGCCTACCGCTACCTCGACAAGATCGTGGTGAAGGGTAGACCACAACCCGTTTCCTTTTACGAACCAGTCGGCTTCAAGAGTGATCTGACTCAAGAGGTTCAAGACTGCCTCGATTGCTTTGGTCAGGGCATCGAGAAGTACCTCGCCCAAGACTGGGATAGTGCCTTGGAAGAATTCGAGAAGGCCAAGCCCCTGGAGCCAAACCAGCCGAACGTCACTCCCGGGGCGGATAAAAACCCCTCAATGGTTTTGATCGAGCGTTGCCAGGCGATGAAGGAAAACCCGCCCGGCGACGATTGGGACGGGGTTGGGGTTTATCCGAAATAATCGGCAAGTAGTTGCCTAAGGTTGGTGGAGTTAACCCCGTTGAGCCTTACTTTTTCTCCACCAACCAGATATTCTGAAACCTAACGGGGTTGCCGTGGCCTTGGAGGTGGATTTGGCCCTTTTCTTTTTCGGGGCGCCCACCGCCGGCTCCCGTTCCTTTGTCGAGTTCGTAGTCGTCATGGATAACGACTCCGTTGTGCCGGGTGGTGATGCGGGCGTTCTTCACTTTCTTGCCGTCCTTGAAGCGCGGGGTGGTGAATTCGATATCATAGGTTTGCCAAGCGAGGGGAGTGTGGTGAATCGAAGCAGGTCGGGATTCTTTGTTGATGATTATCAAGCGTGTTTGATCCCGTGAATTTCCTTCTCGAAATCCTTGCCTAGCCCGTCTTCCTTCAATACGTTTTTCGATGAGATGGAAATTTACCTGCATCAAAATGGTGAACGTTCGGGGCCATATACGCTGGAGAACCTCCAGGCTTGGCTCGAAGCGGGACAATTGACCGTTGCCGATGCCGCCTGGTTCGAGGGTTGTTCGGATTGGGTCACGGTGCAGGACGTTCCCGGTATCATGCTGCCTGGCGGCGACCACCTCGT
>JABGWD010000258.1 GCA_018645725.1 Opitutia bacterium | reverse complement strand
GCTAAGGTCGGGAAAGAGGAACAAGTCTGATATTGGGGGCGTTCTTCAGACCAACAACATTCACATCAAGGTATGTGGCTCCGGAGAGGTGGAGGCTACCTTGTCCGCCCTGAGGGAAAGTCCGGCCACGACAAAATCAAAAGCCCATTATATCTTGGCTACGGATGGAGAAAGTTTTGAGGCGGAGGATCTGCGGGCTGGGGAAACGATTGCATGTGAGTTTGGCAAATTCCCTGATCATTTTGGATTCTTTCTGACATTGGCAGGGATCAGTACGGTCAAGGAGATCAGGGAGAATGCCTTCGATATCAAGGCCACGGGCAGACTCAACCGCCTTTACGTTGAGCTACTGAAGCACAATCCCGAATGGGCTTCTGCCGAACGGCGAAGCGACATGAATCATTTCATGGCTCGGTTGATCTTCTGTTTCTTTTCGGAGGACACGGATATCTTTTCAAAACCGGACGTCTTTACGGATACCATTCGCACGATGAGCGAGTCCGACTCCTCGAATACTCATGAAATCATTCAGGAGTTGTTCCGTGCAATGAATACCGATTTCGACGACAGGGAAAAGGCGGGCATCGCAAGATGGGCGAATGTTTTCCCCTATGTCAACGGGGGCTTGTTTGCGGGAGGGTTAGAGGTTCCGGCTTTCAGCAGGATCGCAAGAAGCTACCTTCTGCACATCGGTGAGTTGGACTGGCAGAAGATCAATCCGGATATCTTCGGCTCCATGATCCAGGCTGTTGCGGATGATGAGGAGCGGGGCGAGCTTGGCATGCACTACACGAGTGTTCCGAATATCCTCAAGGTGCTCAATCCATTGTTCTTGGACGAACTGAGGGTACAACTGGAAGAAGCCGAAGACAATGCTCGAAAGTTGCTTAACCTAAGAAATCGTTTGGCAAAGATTCGAGTGTTCGACCCCGCCTGCGGATCGGGAAACTTTTTGGTCATCGCATACAAGGAGATGCGGGGGATCGAAGCAGAGATTAACCGCAGAAGGAACGAGCAAGAGAACCGAACGGTCATACCCATCACAAATTTTCGAGGTATTGAAATTCGGGATTTTTCAGCGGAGATTGCACGCTTGGCATTGATCATTGCTGAGTACCAATGCGACGTTCTGCACAGGGGACAAAAGGAAGCGATTCAAGACTTCCTACCCCTTCGAAACGAAAACTGGATCACGAGTGGCAATGCACTAAGGATCGACTGGTTGAGTGTTTGCCCTCCGACTGGTGAAACAGTTCAGCACCGTGCGGACGATCTATTTTTTGAGGCCAAGGAGGAGCACCAGATCGATTTCGAAAATGAAGGTGGGGAGACTTACATTTGCGGGAATCCTCCATACCTTGGGAGTAGGCGCCAAGGCAAATCCCATAAGGAAGATTTAAGACTTATTGCTTCCAGTTATGAGAAAAAATGGCGTTCACTGGACTACGTTTCAGCATGGATATTCCTAGCGCACTCTTACCAAAAGAATAGAAAAGGAGCCTTTGCTTTTGTTACAACAAGTTCATTAAATGAGGGACTTCATGTTTCATTGCTTTGGAAGCACATAATAAACAAGGGAAGCCGTATTTTTTTTGCCATAAGGCCGTTTAAGTGGAGAAACCTTGCGAGTAAAAACGCTGGTGTTTCGGTAGTTGTTGTAGGTGTCTCATCAAATCGGGACATTCGTCGATCATTCATTATTGATGGTCGTGAAAAAATTAGTGCACAAAACATCAATGCTTACCTAATAAACGGAGCAAATGTTTTTGTTTCGACTCGTTCGGAGCATATCTCTCGAATGAGCAGTATGATGACAGGTGCTATGCCCCGAGATGGTGGGCATCTGATTCTGTCTATGGAAGAGAAGAAATCGCTTCATTCAACTAGTCCTGAGGCAAGACGATTCCTCCGAAGGTATATCGGTTCAAATGAGCTTATAAACGGAAATATAAGATATAATATTTGGGTTTCAGATTCCGATAGCAATGATGCTTTTGCAATTTCAGATCTAGCTAAAAGATTTGATGAAGTTAGGCAGAATCGACTTGAAAGCCCATTGCAATCGACCATCGATATGGCAGCAAAACCATATAGGTTTGTCTATCTAGCATCTGAGGCAATCGATATGACTGTCGCTGTAGGTGCTGTTTCTTCAGAGAATCGCTTGTACTTGCCCGTAGATTGCTTAAATCCTCAGTTCACATGCTCTAATCGGGTTTATGCAATCTATGATGGAAGTCTTTATGATTTTGCGATTTTGTCTTCTAAGGTTCACCTGATCTGGGCCACTACTATATGCGGGCGATTAGAGCAAAGACTATCATACTCAAACACCCTCGGTTGGAACACTTTTCCTGTACCTGTCCTAACCGAAAAGAACAAGGAAGACCTGACACGCTGTGCGGAGGATATCCTCCTAGCCCGTGAGGCCCATTTCCCCGCCACTATCGCTGATCTCTACAATCCCGAAAATATGCCCGAAAATCTTCGAGAGGCCCATGAGAGAAATGACGAAGTGCTCGAAAGAATCTATATAGGTAGAAGGTTCAAGAACGACACGGAAAGGTTGGAAAAGCTCTTCGAGCTGTACGTCAAGATGACGGAGGCTCCGCAAAAACTGGAATTCAACTCATGAGCGAAATAAAGACAGTACCCTCGGTATCCGTTTCCTATGCCCGAAACGGGAATTCAATAAAGTCCAATGAGTTGGGCATGCGTGCGATGCAGGAGCGGGCATACGAGAAGAGAGGCGAGCAATACTTGCTCATAAAATCCCCTCCGGCATCGGGAAAGAGTCGAGCCTTGATGTTCATCGCCCTGGACAAGTTGCACAACCAAGGAATCAAGCAGGCGATCATCGTGGTGCCGGAAAGATCCATTGGTTCAAGTTTTGCCAATGAACCATTGAGCAAGTTCGGATTCTGGGCGGACTGGGAGGTCGAGCCGAAGTGGAACCTATGCAATTCTCCGGGGACCGATGGTGGAAAGATCAAGTCCCTTGGCTCTTTTCTTCAAAGCGATGGCAGGATCCTTGTCTGTACCCATTCGACCTTCAGGTTCGCAGTCGATGAGCTCGGAGTGGAGCATTTCGACGATCGCTTGATCGCCGTGGATGAATTTCACCACGTCTCGGCAAATCCGGACAACAAGCTGGGCGCACACCTGACCAATTTCATAGAGCGGAACAAGGTACACGTTGTCGCCATGACGGGTTCTTACTTCAGAGGCGATTCCGTTCCCGTATTGTCCCCTGAGGATGAGGCGAACTTCGAGACAGTCACCTACACCTACTACGAGCAGTTAAATGGTTACGAACACCTGAAAAAACTGGATATCGGGTACTACTTTTATTCGGGCAAGTATTCCGAGGAAATTCTCTCCGTCTTGAATCCCGAGGAAAAGACGATCATTCATATACCCAGTGTGAACGCCCGGGAAGCTGAAGGAGATAAATACAAATCAGCAGAGCACATAATGGAAGAGTTGGGCGACTGGCAAGGCACGGATGATAAAACAGGGTTCCAGCTCATCAACTCACGGAAGAGCGGCAGAACTCTAAAGGTGGCCGACTTGGTGAACGACGGCCCAGAAAGAGAAAAGGTGATAACCGCTCTCAAGGACCCGATCCAAAAGAACAACAGGGATCACGTTGACGTCATCATAGCTCTCGGTATGGCGAAGGAGGGCTTTGATTGGATATGGTGCGAACACGCATTGACGGTCGGATACCGGGCAAGCCTGACGGAAGTG
>JABGWD010000257.1 GCA_018645725.1 Opitutia bacterium | reverse complement strand
CGCTCATCGAGCCGGGCCATTGGGTTTCCCATTTCTGTTCGCCACTTGTCCGGTCGAAGGCCCGGACGATTTCGTTTTTGCTTTTGGTCTCGACCGTGAAGACCAAGTTTTCGGAGACAACCGGTCCGGGGTATCCCTTGGCGATTTCCTTGCGCCAGGAAAGCTTGAGCTTCTTCTTGGCAATGCTTTTGGGCCAAGGTGCGCCTTCCTTGATCATGCCATCCCGGGTCGGCCCGCGCCATTCCGGCCAGGCCAGATCACCGGCATGGCCGGAAAAGGGTGCCGATTGCAGGCCAAGGCAAAAGGCAAAAAGTAGAAGCGATGTTTTCGTATTCATGATTTTTCAAATAAATAATGCGCCACCCACCACTCCTGTCCATTGCGAAAACCGAAGGTCTCGGCACAGGCGAGAAAGAAAATGCGCCAGCGGTGAAAGGTTCGATGGGCTTCGGCCATGGAGAGATTACTCCGTTTTGAGGGTTGAGAGCGCATCGAGAGCGCGTGCCCGGGCTTCAGGGTGATCAACGCATGGGTTCGGGTAATCGTTTCCAAGTTCGGGCAAGAGTTCGCCAGGCGCTTCCCACGGACGGAAAATCCACTTGTCCGGAATATTTTCGAGCGCAGGAATCCAATGGCGTGCGTATTTCCCCTCGGGATCGAATTTTTCCCCTTGGGTGATCGGATTGAAAATCCGGAAGTAAGGAGCCGCGTCCGCTCCGCAACCGGCCGCCCATTGCCAACCTTGCGTATTGCTTGCCAAGTCCGCATCGACCAAGGTATCCCAAAACCATCGGGCACCCTCTCTCCATGAGATCAACAGGTGCTTGACGAGGAAGGATGCGACGATCATGCGTACCCGGTTGTGCATCCAACCCGTCTCGTAGAGCTGGCGCATGCCGGCGTCGACCATGGGATACCCGGTTTGTCCTGATTGCCATTTTCGGAGAGCTTTGTTGTCGGACAGCCAGGGGAAGTTGGCATATTTGGGGCGCAAGGGTTCGTTCGGGATGGAGGGAAAGTGATAGAGCAAGTGGTAGGAAAATTCGCGCCAACCGATCTCCGAAAGGTAAACCTTCGCGCCTGGCTCTTCTTCTTCGGGGTGAACTTGCAGAACGGACTGGCAAACTTGGCGAGGGCTAATCAGTCCCCAAGCGAGGTACGGGGCGAGCCGGGAGGTCCCGTCCTGTCCGGGAAGGTCTCTCAGTTTGGAGTAGGAACCGGCGATTTTCTCCGCCGTCCGTTCGATCAAGGCAAGACCGGCGGATTCGGAAACTTCCCAGTGGCGGGCAAGTTTCTCGGTCCATGGGTGATCGGGAGCGAGCCCGAGTCCGTTCGTTGTCAGTGAAGAACAAGAGTTCGTGTCCGCAAAGGAGAGGTTTTCGGGTTGGTAGGATTCGGATGCCCGATGAATGCCGGAGCGCGCCTTTTTCCAGTACGGTGTGAATACTTGAAAGGGGCGGCCGCTCAAGTTCTTGATCTCCCATGGTTCGTTGAGGAGTGATGCATTGAAACTTTCGGGTCGAATACCCGCGGTCTCGAGGGATTCTTCAACCGCTTGCTGGGTAGCTAGTCCGCCCGGATCGTAGACCCGTCCGTAGAGAACCTCCTCCGCTCGAGTTTTCCTTGCGATCAAGGGAAGAATTTCCGCAGGCTTTCCTTTTGCGAGGATTAATCTTCCTCCCCGTTTTTCGATCGAGCTCGAGAGACTTTCCAAGGCATGATGCAACCACCAGCGCGAGGCGGATCCCGGTTTCCAATCGCCCCCTTCTTCTTCGTCCCAAATGAAGACCGGGACGATTTCCTTTCCCGAAATCAGTGTCCGGGCAAGGGACGGATTGTCGTTCAGGCGCAAATCCTTCCTGAACCAAACGACGGATCGTCCTCTGCTTTGACTTGCGGTCATGCTGGTGATGATTGAAAGGCCTTCGAGCTAGGCCGGGAATGAATTCTTTGCTTACTGCTTTTCACGGTGAACGCATCGAAAATCTTTATGCCCGCGATTACAATTTCAATTTGCTTTCCTGTCTGTGATTTGAATACTGTAACGAATATCAAAATGAGCGTACGAGGAGGAAGAAGAGAAGGGGCGGGACGCCCGAAGGGGAGCAACCGATATGGTGAGCCGACCCGGCCCGTACGCATTCCGGAAAGCCAGGTCGAGCGCGTCCTGCGCTTCGTGCAGGACCGGGAATACGCCTTGCCTTTGTACGCGAGCGGAGTGTCCGCCGGTTTCCCCTCCCCCGCCGACGATTACCTCGAGGGCGCTCTCGATTTGAACGCCCATCTCGTGCGTGAACCGACCGCTACTTTTTTCGTGCGGGCCCGGGGAGATTCCATGATCGACGCCGGAATTCACGATGGCGATCTGCTCGTAGTGGACCGGAGCGTAGAGGCGACCGACGGCAAAGTGGTCATCGTCTCCGTAAACGGTGAGCTTACGGTCAAGCGCTTTCACCGAGCCAAAGGCAAATCATGGCTCTTGCCCGAAAACCCCGACTACCCCCCCATAGCCCTGAACGAAGAAGACGAAACACATCTCTGGGGAGTGGTCACGAACGTGATCCATCCCTTGTGATTGCACTGGCCGACTGCAATAATTTCTACGTCTCCTGCGAACGGGTCTTCCAGCCCTCGCTGGAGGGACGGCCCGTCATCGTGCTCTCCAATAACGACGGGTGCGCGGTGGCCCGTTCGAACGAGGCCAAGACACTGGGTATTCCCATGGGGGCTCCTTTTTATCAAATCAAGAGATTGTGCGGAGGGAACGGGGTGGTCGTGCTTTCCTCGAATTACGAGCTTTATGGGGACATGTCCCGTCGAGTGGTTTCCGTCCTTTCGCGCTTTGCCTCGGAAATGGAAATTTACTCGATCGACGAATCCTTTCTGAACCTGGCCGGTTTGCCTGACCCGCTCGATCTAAGCAAGCGGATGCGGGAGACGGTCGGCAAATGGACAGGCATTCCGATCTCAGTCGGCTTGGGCAAGACCAAGACTTTGGCCAAGTTGGCCAACAGGTTGGCCAAGAAGGAAAAAACCGGTTGCCTCCAAATCGACGAAGCGGACCGAGCCTCCATCAGCAGTGTTCCGATCGAGGACGTCTGGGG
>JABGWD010000256.1 GCA_018645725.1 Opitutia bacterium | reverse complement strand
GGGCATGTTTTCGTGAAGCGCTCGAACGACCCAGTCTCTCCAAGGCCAGACGTTACGCATCTTGTCGTCTGCAAATCCTCTGGTATCCGCATAGCGGGCCAAATCCAACCAGTCCTGGGCCCGGCGTTCGGCATAGGCCGTCGTGCCCATCAAGCGGTCCACCAGATTTCCATAGGCATCGGGACGCTTGTCGTTTGAAAACCCATCGATCTCCGACGGGGTAGGGGGCAATCCGGTAAGATCCAGGGTGACTCGTCGAATCAAAGTTTCCCGGTTCGCAGAATTGGAAGGCATGAGGTCTCTTTCTTCCAATCGCTTGAATACAAAAGAGTCGATCGGGTTTTTTACCTTTGCGTCATGCTTCGATTTCGGGGGGGTGCGAGCTTTCGGTTGTTCGAAGGACCAATGTTTCTCGTATTCGGCCCCTTCGGCAATCCAACGTACGAGAATTTTCTTTTCAGTTGAACGTAGTGGCTTGTGGAATTTGGGCGGAGGCATGAGATCGTCCTTGTCTTCACTCTCTATCCGGAAAACCAATTCGCTCAGTTCGGGTTTTCCAGGGACAATGGCAGCTCCCGCCTCATTGGTCCCGAGCGACGATGCCCTTTTGTCCAAGCGCAACTTTGCTTCTCTCGAATGCTCGTCGGGGCCGTGGCAGGCATAGCAATGATCCGACAGTATCGGCCGGACGTCCCGGTTGAACTGAAGAGCTCCCTTGTTTGAGGAATTTCCTGACAGTGCACCGCTACCCAAGCCAATGAAGCAAGCCGTGGTAAAGAGTGCCTTTGTCAGGATGAAGCAAATTCTCATGAAGGAGACATGAACCCTATTTGGAATTATTTCCGTTAGCTAGCGCAAAAAAAAGCGGAAAAACCCGAGATGAAATTACCAAAAGGCCTGACCTGCTAAATTTTCCCGGAACGGCAGGTTCTTCAATCGGTTAACTCCACTCGAGCATGCGCTCGATAGGGAGTTTGGCTTGCTCGATCAAGGTGTCGTCCAAAGTGATCTCAGGGCTCTGCCCCTTGAGGCAGGACAGAAGCTTGGGCAGGGTGTTCATCTTCATGAACCGGCAATCGTTGCAAGCGCAATGACCGGTGGGACCCGCCACGAAAGACTTGTCGGGCAATTCCCGGGTCAGGCGGTGCATCATGCCGGCTTCCGTCAGGATGATGAAACTGTTTGCCGAACTTTCCCGGCAATAGGAAACCATTTTTTCAGTACTGCAAACTTCGTCCGCCAAATCCCTCACGGTTTCCACGCACTCGGGATGAGCGACCACGGGTGCGTCGGGATACTCGATTCTGCACCGTTCGATCGATTCCTTGGTGAAGAGTACGTGCGCGTAGCAACTGCCCGGCCACAGACGCATCGGTCGACCGGTCTGTCCGATGACCCATTGCCCGAGGTTCTGGTCGGGCACGAAAAGGATCTCCCTGTCCTGGGGAACTTGGTCAACGATTTGCTTGGCGTTTCCACTTGTGCAGATGACGTCGCTCAAGGCCTTGACGGCGGCTGAGCAATTGACGTAAGCCACGACGTACAGACCGGGATTCTTCTCCTTGTAGTCGGCCAGTTTGTCGGCGGGGCAGGAGTCGGAGAGGGAACAACCCGCATCCAGATCGGGAAGCAAAACTTTCTTGCCCGGATTGAGGATTTTGGCGGTTTCGGCCATGAAGTGAACCCCGCAAAAGACGATGACGTCGGCATCGGTTTCGGCGGCTTGCCTCGCCAAACCCAAGGAGTCGCCAACGTAGTCCGCAATTTGTTGAATCGGGTCGATTTGATAATTGTGGCAAAGAATCACGGCATTGGATTCTTCCTTGAGTCGCACGATCTCTTTTTGTTCAGCAGACAGGTCGGATGGGCTTTCGTTATGACGGAAGATTTGGAGGGGAGGGCTTTCCTTGCTGGTTACGCTCATCCTTTATTTCGATTTCGAACATTTTCCGGATTTGCGAAAATCCGGACATTCGGCATGTACCTGGAGGCGTTGGTCTTTGACATTGAGTCCAAGTTTTTCGGCAACCGTTTTGCCATACCATTCCATGAACGGGGCATCTATGTCCTGTATGTGATTGCAGTCCGAGCAAATGACTTGTGCCTTGAAAGTTTCGGATTGGCCGTTGAGGGTGTAAAACTTGTTGTCCTGACCAACGTCGATCTTCCGGATGATTCCACTTTCGACAAGAAGAGGGAGACTGCGGTACAAAGTAGCCCGGGATACGGTCTCGTCCAAGTCCTGGGCATCCCGAAGCAACTGTTCGGCCGTAAAGTGACCGGATTGTCGAAAGAGGGCCTCGATTACCCCTTTTCGTTGGTCGGTCATGCGCAAGCCCTTGCTTGATAGGAAGTCGGAAAAACTTTCCCATGTCTCCTTGTCGGGATTACTCATTGGGCGAAATGTTTGATATTCTATAAACTGCCATCCGAAATGAGGACGGTCAACCTTATTGAGACAAAGTTGAGATTTGGTTTGAGCGTTCTTCATTCTTGGCATCAAAAAAAATAAAAAGTATGAAGAGGGATGTCCTTAAAAGTGAACGAACGGTTGATTCCCGATTGGGCGATCGAAAGACAGGCTGAAGCCCTCTATGAAAACGTTGCCCGCAGCATGCAGGGCAAACCCAGGGAGGTTGTTCAAATGGCCGCTTTCGACATGGCCAAGGATCGCTTGGTTGACCAAACCCTCATGTCCGAAGAGAGCCAGAGACGGAATTATCAAGTCGACTCTGCCGAAGTGAACAAAGGGATGAAGCAATGGCTCAGGCAAAACGGTGGAAAGAAAGCCCTCGAAAAGGGGACCCATCCCTTGATTAAGAACCAGGACGATTTGCGCCGTGAAATTACCACTCAAATTCAATTCAACCGCTTGCTCGAGGAAGAATCTAGCTGTGAGGCAGTTACCGAAGAGGAAGCCCGCAAGTATTATGATTCACGGCCTGACTTGTTTAGTACCGAGCCTCTTTTGACTGCATCCCATATATTGAGAAAAGCTTCTTTGGAAGCCGAGTTCGAGCAAGCTGAAAAGGATATCGCCGCCTTGCGGGAGCGTATTGAGGGAGGGGAAGATTTCGTCGAGTTGGTGAGGAAGGAATCCGACGACTCCCAAAACGATGGGCATTTGGGGCAATTCGGTCGCGGTCGAATGGTTCCTTCATTTGAAAAAGCGGCTTTTGCTCTCGAGGTCGGTGAGCTTAGCCAACCCGTCCGGTCACAGTTCGGTTGGCATCTCATTCAATTGCATGAGCGAACCGAGCCAGTGGTCACGCCTTTCGAGGAGGTACGTGATCAAGTGATCAAGTACCTTCAGGAACGGCGCAAAGACAAGGTGTTCGACGAATTTCTCGACGGGCTTAAGCAGAAGGCCGAGATTACCGAGGTTTCCGGCATTTAGAGACTACTTGCGTCCGATGCCTTCCAGTATTGCAAGGGTACTGGCCGATTTGTTCAGGGCGTAGAGGTGGAAGCCGGGACTCCCTCCGTCAAGCAGTCCCTGAACTTGTTGGCCCGCCCACTGGGTTCCCACCGCCGGCTGATTCTCATCCGGTTCCGCTTCGAGCGATTCCTCTAACCGGGCGGGGAGTCGGGCTTCGCACATGGCGCAGAATCGGCGAACTTGTCCGAGTGAAAGAACGGGGAGCAAACCAGGCAGGATGGGGACCGTAATTCCGGTTGTCTTGCATTGCTTTACGAAGTCGAAGTACACTTGGTTGTCGAAAAAAAGTTGGGTGGTGATGAAATCCGCACCCGCTTCCACCTTGGTCTTGAGGTTTGCCAAGTCGGTTTGGCTGTTTGGCGCTTCGGGGTGTTTTTCGGGGTATCCGCCCACTCCGATTCCAAAATCGGGAAAGTTTTCGCGAATGAGGGAAACGAGTTCGGAGCCATAGGAAAGTCCGCCGGGAACAGTCTGGAATTCGGTTTCCCCCTTGGGTGGATCGCCGCGCAATGCCATGACGTTGCAAAAGCCGGCTTCGGCAAAGTCTTCCAGGATTTCCAAAAGTTCATCCCGGGTATGCCCGACGCAAGTGAGGTGAGGCATGACCTCGAACCCATGTTCCTCCCGAAGGATCTTGGCATAGCGCATGGTTGTTGTCCGGGTACCGCCTCCCGCTCCGTAGGTAATGGAAACGAAATCCGGGCGATGAGGCTGGATGAGCGAAGCAGTCTTGAGCATGCGTTGTCCGCCCGCCTCATCCTTCGGGGGGAAGAATTCAACCGAAAAGAGCTTTTTCTTTTCCTCGAAAATCGACTTGATGGATGTTGCTGAATTCATAAACATATCAACATATCATGATGCGTTGATGCGTTCAAGGAATTTATGTTTGCCTAAAGTTGGATCCGGGAACTGATCAGCAGGTTCTGGATGGACTTGAGGTACCGGTCGATTCTAGGTTGCGGATCGAGAACCTGCACTGCCTGAAGATACCGAATGGCCTGATCGTAATCCCGGGTCGAGACGAGCATTCGGGCATGTTCGATCAAGGCGGGAACTTCCCACTCCTTTGTCTTGGCCGCCCGCTCGAAAAAAAGCGATGCCTCGACGTGATTCTGGTTTTCCCAGGCTGCTTGGCCAAGCATGACAAGGGCTTTCCCCTGCAGAGGATTCGTTTCCACGATTTGCCTGAGCAGTTTGACCGAGTCTTCTTTCTTGCCCGTGGACTTGAGTACTTCGGCCTGGAGGAGAAGGATCTCTTTGCGGTCTTCGTCGCCGTAGTTTCTGGCGAAGGACCGGTCTATCTTTTCGAGGTATGCGAAACCATCTTCGTATGAACCTCTGCCGATGAGGATGCGGGCTACGCGAATATAGCGGGACAGGGAAAGCTTGTCCTGTCTTGCGATGGCTTCTTCGTAGGTAGTCAGGGAGATTTCGAACAAGCCGAGGTTATGATAGGTATCACCTAAGGCGAGGTATCCCGCGGGGCTTAGCTTGCCCATCCGCTTGAGAGTTTCCAATGCAACTGCCGCATCCTTTGGCCTATCCATTGATTGCAGGGCAAAGGCCCGGGTTTGATGGCAATAGACGTTTTCCGGTTCCTTTTCCAGGAGTTCGTTGAGCAAGGCGAGGGCCTCCGGGTGCCTTCCCGTCGAGAGGAGACAGTTGACCAGACCATTGCGTGCATCCTTGCTTTCCGGGAATAGCAGGATACCCATCCGGTAGGCATTTTCGGCCGAGACGTAACGTTCTTTGGAAAACAGGCAGTAACCAAGCGCAACGTAGGTGACCCCATCGTTTTCTCCCAAGCTTATGGCCCTGGACAAACTTTCCGCGGCTTCCTCGATTCTGCCTAGGCTCAGGTAGACAAAGCCGAGGTTTTTCCGGGCTCTGAGGAAGGAGGGGAATTTTTTCAATGCCTTCTCATAGGTCTCGGCGGAGCGGGATAGTCGGCCCATTTGGTAGTACATGGTGCCAAGGGCGAAATCAAGGGCGGCACTGCTTTTGTCTTCAACCTTTTTTTCCAGGTAAGTGATTGCTTCCTCGAGTTGACCTTTGGCTTTGGCTATGACTTCCCTAAGCAGGTACTGTTCGGCTTTGCTTATTTTGGGTTCGATCTCGCTACGGAATCCATAGCTGCCCATGAAGCTCTCGACGAAATGAGGATGATTCCAGAAATCCTTTGTCAGCGCAGGGGCGGGGGCAAAGCCATGGATCGAGAGAAGGGGAAGACCGGCGAGGAAGATGAGCAAGGTTTTCATTAGTCGAGCAGGGTAAATCGAATGGGAAGATAAAATTGGACTTTGACGGTTTCCCCATTCCGTTTTGGTGGTTCGTAAATGGAATCTTCGGCGGCCCTGCGGGAAGGTTCGACGAAGTCGGGGTGTGTGGAGGATACGACGTCGAGAACACGGACTTTTCCTTTCTCGTCAATCAAGACGAGTAATTTCACTTCTCCCTCCAATCCCCTCCTCATGAGTTTCGGTGGATAGATCAGCGTACCCCTTTTGATAACGTTCGGGTTCCCGTCGAGATCGTGCAAAGCAAAGACAAGTTCGTGTCCGTATCCATCGGGAGCCGGGTTATAATTCGTCAAGGCAAAGGCGGCCTTGAAATCACCCGGCCCGACCCGCAGGGTGACGTCGAGAGGATCCACCTCCAAAGTTTGCGTCGGGGTCGAAAGCTTGGGCGAGACAGGTTTTTCGAGGGCTTGCTTCTCGATTTTTTTCTCCATCTTGGTCTTGG
>JABGWD010000026.1 GCA_018645725.1 Opitutia bacterium | reverse complement strand
TAAAGTCGGTAGGTTTCCCAATCGTTCCAACCCACACACCATTTGGGCGCAACGCCACAATTTCAAAATCCCAACCAATCAGAAACCTTCCGGAAAAAGCATTCCCCTTCATAACGACACCGGGAGAGGTCCCCCCAATACGCCATTCGGGATTGCCCTAAATGGCGTACTTTTCGACCCGGGAACCGCTGAGTTCTTCATGGGCAACCGACAATCCGACTGGAATTACGAGGCCTTGAGCGGAGCGGTTCCGCTAGGAGTCGACGAGAACAACGCCCACGTCCAGCCCAACGGAGCCTATCACTATCATGGATTGCCCACGGGCTTGCTAAGACAACTTGAATTGACCGAAAAGAAGCATTCCCCCTTAATCGGATACGCCATGGATGGCTTCCCCATTTATGCCCTATACGGCTACGAAGATGCCAAGGATTCGGAATCCGCCATTAAGGCGCTGAACAGCAGCTACCGCTTGAAAAAAGGAAACCGCCCGGCACCCCCAAATGGTCCGGGAGGCAAATACGACGGGACGTTCAGCAAGGACTACGAATACGTCAAAGGTTCGGGCGCCTTGGACGAGTGCAACGGGCGGTTCTCCGTGACCAAGGAGTTTCCCAAAGGCACCTATGCGTATTTTCTTACCGGTAACTGGCCAGTGATTCCGAGATACTTCAAGGCCGAACCCTTGAGGCTGCGCGGAGGTCCGCTTCGCCCCAAACCCTTTGGTTTCCGCTAGGCAGTCGTCCAGTAGAGACCGAAGGAAGCAGTTTTATAGTCTAAACGGATAATTAATTTTCTTGTATTAACTAATGATTCAAACTTGAGTGATCCAAGTACTTCACCCTTCACCTTAATTATAGAGGGCAGCAAGTATCCAATACCGTAACATCATTAATAAAGGAAATACCATGGATCAAAGTACAAATGCCGGACAAAGTGACAAAGAATGGATGACAACCCTCTTACTGTGCCTTTTCTTGGGCGGATTGGGGGTTCACCGGTTCTATACGGGAAAAAGTGGTAGTGGTGTGGTTCAATTGTTAACTTGTGGTGGATTTGGAATATGGGCGATAATTGACCTTGTCATGATCATCACCGGATCTTTTACGGACGCCCAGGGTCGCCCGTTGAAGAAATAACGCAACCGTACAAATTTGGAAAAAACCGATTTCGGGATATCCCGGCGTCGGTTTTTTTTGCCTGAAAGGCAGCCTTAGCTCTTTTTTTTCAGAACCGCTTTCGCTGCTGCTTCGCGCAGAACCTTGGCATGACGAGTGTTCAAGAATCCGTTCCAGCGGATTGAACCGGGATTTTCCCCCGTGAGGGTTCCCCACAAGACGCAGGCGGCCAAATAGCCTCCTTCGTCGGAGGGGTGGCTTCCGTCGGGTGCATAGAGTTTCTCGAACAGGGCCTTGTCTTGCCCGTGAACAATGGCAAAGGCATGGCCGACCGGGGCCAGCAGGGCGCCGTTTTCCTCGGCTGCTTTTTCGTAGGCCCCGCTGATTTTCCCATGCATGGAGATGAAATCAGGGAAGACTTCCGTATGGCGCTTGTCCCCGTCTCTCCGCCCCCAAGTCATGAAAAGGCAAGGTTTCGCCTCCTGTTTCTTGATAACCGCGCAAAGCCCTTTTGCTCCATCAAAGAAGCTTTTCGTGTCGGGATCCCCGAGGCCGGGCTTCTGGCTTTGTTCCTGGATCACGACGAAATCCCATTTGACTGACTTGAGAGCTTGTTGGCTTGTCGTGTCGGTGAGATGAAAATGCAGATCTTTCCCCCCGGGGGTTCCGAAACGCAACTCGTACGAACCTCCTTCCCGGTTGAATACCTCCTTGATGAACTTTGCGCTTTGCGCGGTGTAGCTGTTGCCAAGAAAGAGGATTTTCTTGTCTTTGCCTGCAGATACCGAAACCAGCAGGCCGGAAAGGAGTAAGGAAAGGATGAATTTCATATCTTTTTAATAATAAGAATGGTCGGTGAAGGTATCGAGCGGGACAAGAAGATATTTTCTGTTTTATAGACTTTTCGAAGTCAAAACCGAAAAGTCTTCAAGAAACCTTTCCAGTTCGAATGGCCCTAATTGATTGCAGTTGAACCTTTTGCTTTTCAACATAACAAGCCAACAAACAAATCACACGTTCCAAATCTTCCATGACTCAATCCCGTCTCCTCGCCTTGGCCAAGCCGTGCCTTTTGACCTTGCTTGCGCCAATCATTCTATTCACCTCACTACAAGCCGCCGAAGTGTCCCCTCTCTTGCTCCAACGGTGCGCCCCTTGTCATGGGCCCGACTTAAACGGGGTGGGAGGGGTCTTTCCAAGTCTGATGACTTCGGAGTTGGTCAAGAAGGGGGAAACGGACGTCATCGTCAAATTCATTACCCAAGGGAGCCCGCCGGATTCCAAGTCCTTGGTCAAGATGCCCCCGCGTGGCGGACATTTGGATCTCACTGATTCCGAGATCAGTGAGCTTGCAAGCCTGGTGATCCAGTTGGCCAAGGGATACAAGGAGAAGAAACCATCCAAGGTGGTTTCCAAAGGGGGCTTCTTTACCGAAATGTACGGCCCCGTTGCCTCGACTGGAATCGAGACGGAAGCCGTCGCCTCATGGCCCCCAGGTGAAAGCGCTTCGGCCGAGGTCAAGGCTCTTTATGCCCGGGAGAGGAAGCTTCTTTCGGAAGTCAGAAAATCCGGAGCCAAGGAACTCGAAGGCTTGACCTTGGAGCAAATGAGTCACTTGCAAAGCACCGACCTGTCCAAGCCTTCCGACAAGGCGACCGGTACCTCCGGCAATTCTCCGGGCAAAGAGGTTCCCAAGCGCGCCATTGATAACAACCCCAAGACCAAGTACCTGAACTTTGACGGAGAGGGTAGTGGACTGATCCTTCATACGGCCAAAGGAATCGTTTCGGGAATAAGCCTTACCTCGGGTAACGATTCTCCGGAAAGGGACCCGCGTAGCTTCGTTCTTTCCGGCTCGAACGATGGTGAGCAATTCATCGAAATCGCCCGAGGAGAAATCCCGCCTTTCAAGGCCCGTAACCAATCCAAAGGCATATCCTTCGAAAACGACAACGCCTATTCCAAATACAAGCTGATCTTTCCTATCCTGTCCGGGAAAGGAAAGATTCCCATGCAAATTTCGGAGGTCGAACTTATCAGGAAAGAAGTCGGTCAGTTCCACGAATTGTCAAACCGGGCCCGTGCCCTGCAGGAGGATATCCGCAAATCCCGCAAGGAGGTCCGTTACATTGTCTCGCGGGCCCATTTGGTTCCTCTGGGAAAAGACCGCAAGGCAACCATCGTATTCGATAGCGATACCATGGCCTACACGATGGG
>JABGWD010000255.1 GCA_018645725.1 Opitutia bacterium | reverse complement strand
TGTTGAAGCAGGTCCTCCTGCAAAAGCAATAGGATACTTAATTCTAGCATGGACAATTTCATGCCTGCGATCAAGGTTCTGAGATTCACCCAAAAACAAACCTCGATTCACATGATTAAACCGATTGCATTCTCCTTGGCCTTCCTCACCTCGATGCTTTTTTCTTCAGCCATCTTTGCCAACCCTTTGGTCTACGAGGGGAAATCCGGACCCGGCAAGGGTAAGCACGTCGTCTTCATTGCAAGCGACCACGAATATCGTGGCGAGGAGACCTGTCCGGCCCTTGCCCGGATCCTAGCCAAGCGTTATGGGTTCAAGTGCACCGTGCTCTTCGGGTTGGATGACGATGGGCACATCAAGCCCGGTTCGTCGAAAATTCCGGGAACGGAAATCGTGAAGGACGCGGACATGCTTTTCTTCTTCATCCGCTTCCTGGCTCCGGACGACAAGACCATGCAACCGATCATCGACTATTTGGACAAAGGGGGACCGGTTGCCGGTTTGCGCACGACCACCCACGGGTTCAACGGACTCAAGGGGAAGAACAAGAAGTACAATTACAATTCCCGGGACAAGAGCTACGACTGGGGTTTTGGCCGGCAAGTAATCGGGGAAACCTGGAGACCAAAGGAAGGGGCCGGCCATTACGGCAGCAACCACAAGTTCAGTACCCGCATGTTCGTGGTGCCTGAGCAGAAGGATCATCCCGTGATGCGGGGCGTGAAGGATATGCACGCCATGGCCGGAGCCTATAGCGCCGTCCCCATCGAGGGATCCGTAATCCTGGGCAAGAACCAAGTCCTCGATTCAATGAAACCCGACGGGAAACCTTTGAACAACAAGCCACCCAGTCCTTGTATTTGGGTGCGTGAATACGAATCCAAATCCGGTAAGAAAGGCCGTGTCTTTGCATCCACCCAAGGGGCTTCCGAGGATATCGTAAGCGAAGGTTACCGTCGCTGCATCCTCAACGGCGTCTTTTGGTGCATGGGTATGGAATCCGACATCAAGGCGGACATGAACGTCGATTTCGTCGGTCCTTACCAACCGACCACCTTCAGCTTCAGGGGCGGCCGCAAGAACGTAAAGCCTTCCGACTTGGTGGGATTCGAGAGTCCCTTGCTTCCTGAGAAGAAGTAGCTTGTTGGCAGCGAATCCTAGCGGCCTTCGTCGCCGCCCGCGTTGGTCCGATAGATGAAGTCGAACCATTGGCCCTTGTGCTTGCCATCAAGCGTGACGTCGAAGGGGATCAACCCGAGACCTTCCTTCGCCTTGGTTCGATCAATGCGAAGGTTGACCCGATAGGTTGCTCGTTGTTCGGCGGGGATTTTGCCACGCAGGACGGGAGGATCGGCCGTGATGCCGGCGGGCGTTACAAGGGTAATCTCATGGGATTGTTCGTTTGAGCGGAAGTTGCGGACCGTGACCTCGACCGACTGGGTCTCTTTTTGCGAAAAGTCGACCCGGTAGGGATAGGCCGATACCCAGTAGGGATCGTACAGGTATTCGTAGTCTGTCTCGGGCAGGAGACCCTTGTAGAGACGGATGATTTCCTTGGACCACTCGTGGTAACGGTGGAGTAGGCCGACCGGTTCGGGCATGACGTAGGAATGAGCTCCCATCACGATGTCGGGTGCGAGTTCCTTGAGATATCGGCTACCGAGCAGGTAGCCCTCCTCGAAGATCGAGCTGTTGCGGGCTACCACCGCCTCATGTCCGTTTTGCTCCGGGTTGGAAGAATCGGCAAAGAGGTTATCCCCGGTGAAGGCGATCTTCTTGCCATCGATCTCCAGCCAGAGACAGCAACCGAACTCGGTTTGCCCGGGCATCCAGTCGACTTGGATCTTGTATCCTTCCCATTCGACTGATTCGCCGGTCTTGAAGGGTTTGTCAATGGACACGCCGTCAAACCCGTCGCCATAGGCGGAGACGAGGGCGGCGTAATCGTAACGGCGGGGGTTCTCGCACTTGTCGGCAATGCGGTCCAATGTCCAGGTCTTGACTCCGTACTTTTCCTTGAGGATGCGGGCATGAAGGAAATGGTCGCCGTGCATATGAGAAATCCAGAGGGCATCGATTCGCTTGAGTCCGAAATGCTCCTTCATTCCTTGAATCAGCCGGTGAAGGAGGAGCTCGGGAAAGAGCCCGGAATCAAGAATAAGGCCTCTTCCGTTGTCCGAAATGATGATCGAGAAGTTCTTGCCCAGAGTCTTGGGGTTGAGTTTGTAGAGGTGAGTCGTGACCCGGTTCATGAGAGGGAACTTGGTCGGCTTGGAATACCCGTCCGCTTCTTCCGGTTTCATTTTGTGGACCGGATAGCCCCGTACGTAGCTTGCCCGAAACACCGTCAGTTTCTTCTTGAAGGTTTCGAGTTGCCGGGTGGCCCGGTCAATGGGTGGCCCGTGAGAGGGGAGGGCGAGCACTGGTTTGCGGGTGATGAGCTTGTCCGTCGATTCGAGAAGGGCATCGATGCCCTTGCCGAATCCGTAGTCCCATTCACTGTCGAACCAGGTGCTTAACTTGGCTCCGTCGTGAAAGTGCCCACCGGTGAAGGCAATGGTTTTCCCGTCACGCTCGAGCAAGTAAGCCATGTGCCCCGGTGAGTGCCCGGGGGTCGAGAGGCCGGTGAACCGGAATCCTTTCCAGTCAAAGGATTCCCCATCCTCAAGCACGCGGTCGAGAACAATTGGGTAGGCCGGTGGACGAAGGTAACTGGCTCCGTAGACGCTGAATTTGTCACCGAGCTTGGGCCACCATTTTCGAAAACTTGCCGGTTTTTCGAAAAAGTCGCGTTCCTTTGCGGGTGCCCAGACTTTGGCCGAGGAGCGGTCGATCAGGCCGGCGCCCTGGAGTTGTTCCCGGTGGTGATGGGTAAAGAGGACTCTTTCGACCTTTTTGATTCCAAGTCCATTGAGGTGAGGAAGAAATCCCCCCGTGCCCCAGTCGATGATCAGGCAGGCGTCCCCACTCCGGATCAAATACGAATTACAGGTGTTTTCGTGGACAAACAGAAAGGGCAGACCGTCGGGATCGACCGGTTTGATCTCTTTCCCCCAGCCAATGGAGGTGGAAAGAAAAAGAAGGGTTGCCCGAGAAGTTGCTTGGATGAAACGGTTCAAACTTATTTCTTCGTTACCCATACGGGGGAGGACCAAGCCATGTTTCCGTCACGCTGGATGACCCGGACGTAGTAACGGTTCTCGCCCTCGAGCATTTCCTCGTCGGAGATCGTTTTCTCAAAGGTTTTGCCTTCGAACTCGTTGAAATGCTTCCAGTCCTTCTCGTTGCGTACGATGGTTATGCGCTTGAAGGGTCCGGTACCATCGACCTTGAACCAGAGCTTGGGGGCTTTCTCCGTTTTGACGAACGAGCCCAACGGTTCTCCGTTGCAGGTGAAGTTGAGGTAGATCTTGTCGGTGGCGGCGATGGTGCGACGGTTGTCCATTGCCTCGATGATGCCCTCCCGGGTGAATTCCTTGCAGAAGACGCCTCCGTAACTGGCGTGCTGGGAGATGTGGTCCGAACTGGCGAACACCCCGAGGTTGTGCCCCACGCTCAAGGCGGTCTGGTAGGTGCCGTTGGCGTATTGACCAAAGTCCTTGATGGGCCCGTGCGGCTCTTTTTTGATTCTTCCCAGGGAGGTCAGGCCGACCTTTGGAGGAATGCCCACGGTCGGTTGTGGAGCCCCGGCTCCCTCGTAGGATACGCGGGCTCCTTGATAGATCTCCACCACGTTTTCCGAACTGTAGTCGAATTTCTCGTACTTTTTCCAGTCCGTGCCCATTCCCGTTGCTCCCGTATGGCTGACCAAGGCAACGGGTTTGTCATACTTTTTGAGCAAGTCCCACAGCTCGTAAGGCGAGATCTCTCCCGCGCCCTTGGGATCGACCGGCAGGGACTTTTGCCAGGGGGAGTTCAGGTAGAGCGGACGCTTGATGTAAACGACCGGTCCGCCCCGCTGGGCGTAGACGACGTTACGGTGCCCCCAGGGCCAGCGTTGCTCGCGCTCATAGACGTAGACGGTGTTGAAGCGGCCGGGGCTGTGCAGGGCATCGTGCATGCGCTGGTTGTGCCACCATTCGTAGACATGATACATTTTACCGGCGTCGGTATGGTCCGAGGTTCCAAGGAAGTCTATCTTGGCCAAGTCGTAGGCATAGCGGAAATGATCCACGATGCATCCGTCGAACCCGGTCCGGCAATTGGAAACGTCGGTGTGCCGGTGGACGTCCCCCCAGAAGAGCCCGTAAGTTTGACCGCCGACCTTCCAGTCATGGCGGTCGAAGGCAGGGCGTTCGGGGGTTTTGTGCGAGTGTGGGAGTTCCTGTTTGGCCGGCGCTTTGGTCGGTTTTTCCGGGGTGGCCGCTGGCAGAGAGGAGGAGGAGGGCAGGGCGGCGAGAAAGACGCTGGCCGTCTGGTGGGCCTTGTTCGGTCGCTCGTCGGATGGCCAGCATAAACGGATGTTGCCCTTGCC
>JABGWD010000025.1 GCA_018645725.1 Opitutia bacterium | reverse complement strand
CACGCTCCCCAAGAGGACTACCTCCATTCCAGTGTAACCATGCGTGGCCATTACCACGTAATCATATTCCACTACCTTGATCATTCGCAGAATCCCTTCGTGAGGGATGGCATTCCTGATCGTCCTGACCTCCACTTCGCGATCGATTGATTGCAAGGCCAGAATCTTTTTCATCTTTTTTTGTGCCTCGACCTCGGTTTCTTCGACGTTAAACCCCATGGCATGAGGCATGGTACAATTATCCAACCCGGTGAATGGGTGCGGGTTAATAACACAAAGGAAGGTCATCTCAGCGTTTAATTTGTCCGCCAAAGCATCGGCCCATGGAAGGGCGACTTGGGAATTGGCAGACAAATCCGTGGTAACGAGAATTCGAGTTACGTCCTTCATAATGTGTTTTCTGTCTATTTTTGATTTTGGTTCGCGGGCAACACCTGTCTTGATTTCCATCTGTTTCAATTCAATTGACCTCCAGTCACAACTAAAGAGTAATAGAGGTTTTTCTCTATTGTTAAACAAAAAAAACACTTGGGTTGGAAAAACGAACGGGGACGAATTACGTAAACTTAAGCGGGTAATTCGCCTTTGTCGTCAAGAGGGGTTCTTCAAACCCACTTGATCCGGAAGAAAAGAAGGGATGGACGAATTCAGCGGAACGACCGCTTGGCCCCGGAACGGTTGGTAAGCCGGCGACGCTGTCCGCCGCCTCCGGCCGGACGACCACCACCGGAAAAGGAGTGATTTCTTCCTCCGCCTTGCGAACGGCCTTGGTTTTCTTCGGAACGATTTTCTCCGCCGCCTTGCGAACGGCCTCCGCCCCCACCTTTGCGACCGCCACTTCCCTTGGAACGGTTTCCTCCATGGCGGGGCTTGCCTTTGCCTTGCTTGAAACCACGGGACGGACGGTTTTGTCCGCCGCCTTGCGGAGGACGATTATCGGGCTTGCATTCGAAGCCTTCCGGTTTCCTGATTTGGATGGAGCGGCGAATAAAGCGTTCGAGGGCTTTGAGGGCATCCCTGTCCTCGCCAGTAAGAAAAGATATCGCCACCCCGTCCATGTTGGCCCGACCGGTCCGACCGATGCGGTGAACGTAATCCTCGGTGTGAGGAGGAAAGTCAAAATTGACGACGTGAGTGATCCCGTCGACATCAATTCCGCGAGCCGCAATGTCGGTGGCGACCAAGACCCGAATCTTGCCATCCTTGAAATCCTGCAAGGCGCGGGCTCGTTGATTTTGGCTGCGGTTGGAATGAATGGCTCCCGAAGAGATCTTGTCCCGGCCGAGTTGCCTGGCCACCCGATCGGCTCCGTATTTGGTCCGGGTAAAGACAAGGACTGAGTACATTTCGTTGTCTTGCAGAAGATGCTTGAGCAAATCGATTTTCTGCGACTTCGGAACTTCGTGAACGTATTGTTCGACGGTGTCGGCCGGGTTCGATCGGCGGCCAATCTCAACGGTTTGGGGCTTGTTCTGAAACTCATGGGTAAGCTTCTCGATTTCACGGGAAAGAGTGGCAGAAAAAAGGAGGGTTTGCCGGTTCTTCTTGGGCAGGTCCTTGACGATCCGGCGGATATTGGGCAAGAAACCCATGTCGAGCATCCGGTCGGCTTCGTCGAGGACAAGAAATTCCAAACCGGAAAAGTCGGCGCATCCCTGATCCATCAAGTCCATCAGGCGACCGGGGGTGGCGATCACGAGATCTACCCCATTGCGCAAGGCCTTTTTTTGAGGACCTTCCCCCACCCCGCCATAGACGGTGGCCACCCGCAAAGGGACGTGCTTGGCGTATGCCTCGACGTTATCATGGATCTGGACGACGAGTTCGCGAGTTGGCGAAATAACCAAAGCACGCGTCTTGTGCTGACGCCCACCTTCGCCCTTCAGGCGCTCGAGCGTAGCCAACATGGGCAAGGTGAAAGCTGCGGTCTTGCCGGTACCCGTCTGGGCGATCCCGATCACATCTTTCCCTTTGATAATCAAGGGAATCGCGGCGGTCTGAATGGGAGTGGGTTCGGTATAACCGGACTCCTCGATGGCTTGTAAAATGTTTGGCCCGAGGCCGAGTGTTTGAAAAGACATTTTCCTACCCTACTGAATTTTAAGGGAATGGCGATGTTATTCACATGCAATTAACAGGCCTTGCACAAGTTACTCGGAATGGACAACCTCGACCGAATCATGAATCGATTTCTTTTTACGCTGTTTTTGATCACTTCTACGCTCTGGGGACAAAATCCACCCTACGACGCCTTTCCGGATGCCGAAGCACCCTATTACCGGATACGCTACGAGGCCTCGACCAAACCGGGCGAATTGATCTTCCCGGTCAAGTACACGGTATGGATCCCGGAAGGAGTGAAAACCCTGCGCGGGGTGATCGTTCACCAGCACGGATGCGGAGAGGGTTCATGCAAATCCGGACTGACCGGTGCCTGGGATCTCCACTGGCAGGCTTTGGCCCGCAGGCACGATTGCGCCCTGCTTGCCCCCTCCTACGAACAACCGGGCAAGGCGGACTGCCAAATGTGGTGCGACCCGCGCAACGGTTCGGGCAAAGCTTTCCAGGAGGGATTGAAAGACTTGGGGGAAAAGAGCGGACATCCGGAACTGTCCAAAGTCCCATGGGCCTTGTGGGGACACAGCGGGGGCGGACATTGGGCAGGAGGCATGACGCTGTTGCATCCCGATCGGGTGGCCGCGGCCTGGTTGCGCTCGGGCGTGCCTTTGTTCGAACAAAACCCCGACCGCACTTCGATCAAGCCCCACGACCTGCCCGAGGCTGCCCTCCGTGTCCCCATCATGTGCAACCCGGGAACCAAGGAAGGCGTGACTTTGAAAACCGGGAAGTTCGCCCGGGTCTGGCCGGCCAATGAGACTTTCATTTTGAAAATCCGGGCAAAAGGCGGATTGCTCGGTTTGTCGGTCGACCCGTTGACCGCTCACGAATGCGGGAACTCGCGCTATATGGCGATTCCCTGGTTGGACGCCTGCCTGAAGGCCCGATTGCCGGCCAAGGCGGGGGAAACGCTCAAGCCCATGCCCACGGACAAGGCCTGGTTGGCTCCCCTGCTCGGAAAAAAGGCCGTGCCGGCAGCGAAATTTCCGGGAGACAAAAAGAAAGCCGTGTGGCTTCCGAATGCAAAGACGGCAAAACTATGGATGCAGTTCGTCAAGGATACGGAAGTAGAGGACAAGACGCCTCCTCCTGCTCCGACCCATTTGAAAACCAAGGGGAACGTCTTGACTTGGAAAGCGCGGGCGGACTTCGAGAGCGGACTATCGCATTTCATAATCGAACGGGATGGCGAGGAGATCGGGACGGTCCCCGAGAAACCCGGCAACCGCTTCGGACGACCGCTCTTCCAAGGCTTGCAGTACAGCGACACCCCGGCTTTCCCCCTCGTTCAAATGACCTTTGCCGACAAGGATGCGGAAGAAGGGAAGAAACACGCCTACCGGGTGGTGGCCGTCAATACGGCCGGCTTGCGGTCAAAATAAGGAAGGCTAGCCCAGGTCCCCGTACTTGGCGGAACTCCCTTTGGATTTTTCCACGGGATACTTCTTTGCGTTCTTGGCGATCTTGTCCTTCACGATCTCGGAGACGTCCAGTCCGTGCCGACCGGCAAGCATGATGGCGTAGGCAAAGACGTCGGCCAGTTCCTCCCTGAGCCTGTCTTGATCAACTTGTTCGGCTTCGTCGTCCTTCTTCCAGAGAAAGAGCTCGTTCAATTCGGCAGCCTCGATGGAGAGAGCCAAGGCCAGGTTTTTGGAATCATGAAACTGCCCCCAGTCGCGCTCGTCCCGGAAACGGACGAGCAAATCGAGCAGCTCTTTGAATTCGTTCATCGATTCCGATCAAAGACACTTAAAGCAGGAAGGAGAAGCAAAAACCAAAAAGAAGAAGATCTTTTGGCCAGATGCGCTCAAATTGGTTGAAATTGCAAGTTACCTTCCTTCATAATGTCCTTTTCCACTTTTCAATCCCTACGATTCACGATCTCCATCATTATGTCTGAACTTTGGTACTGCTCATTGAAATCAGGTGTTTGGGGGCCTGCGCCCAAGCCGGAAGTCGAAAAAATACTCAAGGACGGATACTTGACCAAAAAGACTTGGGTCCGCAAAAAGGATGACGCGGATTGGATCGCTTTGGAAGATGCCGGGCTCTTTCCCGTTGAGGAAATTCCCGATGCAAGCCCCGTTGTAGCGGCTGAGAAATCCACTACGTCCGAACCAGTCGAAGAAAAGAACGGTCAGGAGAAAAAGTCGACTCCCCCACCTCCTTTGCCGGAAGAGGAGGAGGAATCTCAGCCCCAAAAGGAAGCCGAGGACGCCCCCAAAACCGAGGTAAGAGACATCGCGTTGGAAGCCACTCAAAAATCAAAGGAGGCTCTTGTCGCCTTGGGGGAAAAAGGGCAACAAGCTTTGCAGGCGATGGACATCGACCAGAAAAAGAAGAAAGCCAAAGCCACTTTCAATCTATACAGGTTATTTTGGACCCGGGTACTCAAGAGCGATTTCAGCGTCATTCAAAGTACCGAAGAAGAAACTGGGAAACTGGAATCGGGAGACGAAAAAGTCGAAAGTTCGCTTGCTCAGGACTATGCAAGTTGGCGCCGTTCGATGCTCATGATTTGTATTCTGGTGCTTTTCTTCAGCACCCTTTTCAACGCAAGTGATATTTTCGTCACTCTTGGACAACAGGACGTTCACCTGGTACAGAAAATACAAACGGTCTTGATCTTTTTCTTTCAACTCGGATCGGTTCTGCTGTGTGCCTTGGCGGCACGGAAATGGGGTGATTTGCGAAAATCCAGATCCCTCGCCCGCTTCGCCTGGTTGCTTCAATTCGTTGGCCCGTTTTTGATTTTTTTGGTTCCCCTCAGCCTCTTCGTGGACGACAACATGATCTTGGCTCAACTCGGATTGGGAGCAATCCTTGTCCTCGCTCCCAAAATCTTCGGTCTTTTCCCCGGTTTGATCCGGTGCAGCCTGACGGTCAAAACCCTCCTCCCGGAAACAAGCACCCCCGGTTGGCTGGGAATCATAATCGCTCCCACCTACTCGCTGTTCCTTGCGATGGCCACCATTACTGCAATTCAGGCATCCGAGTTCATACTGGGCATAGGCTTCGCGCTCTTGGCCATCGGTATGTCCGTAGTCATCCTAAGAGCTCAACTGCTGCTCAAAGCAACAGACCAACAGGATGCTTCCGATACGGTGAAAGGGATTAAGAAAAGGCAAATGATCTTTCAAATCTCCGGAGTTGCCTGCATCGGAGTCTCCATATTCCTGCAAGTCGACAACGTCGACTTTGGCTTGATCAACAACCTCTTTCTCTTCGTCTTCTCCTTTGTCGCGAACGTCACGCTGCTGACCGTAGTCATGTCGGACTTCATGCTGGGTATGATCAGACAAGGCCAATTGCAAGCGGTCGCTTTTGCAGGAACCCCCTTGGAGAAATCCCTTAATCAAAGACTGGATGACTTGGCTGCCTGTGGTTTGACCGATTTGGAAGCGGGGGAACTCGAATTTGCTTCAAGCTTCAAGGAAAAGAGCGGAGTCTTCGCCAAGACCGCGTCGAGCCAAGGGTCCCGGTTAGTCGAGAAAGCGCGTCAACTCGGCAACAAAACAGAGGGAGAAACGGCCCAACCCCCTCCTCCCCTTCCAGCGGAGGCGGAACCCGAGGAGGAATCTTCTCCCCCGGAATCCGCCAACTAAGAATTATCGGGCGGAAGAAGTCCTTCTTTTCAGAGTACTTCAGGCGTACGATTTTTGCATCCGATCAAGCTAGTCAAGCTCAAGGAACGGGAAGGCGTTCGAGAGCCTCCAACTTTTCATCCAAAAGTTCGTGAATGGCTTCCGTGTCGTCAAAGTATACGCCGGAGATAGCAATCAGGACGACCTTCTTCCCTTTTCTGCCGGTAAAATAGTTGCCGAAGGTATCCCCCGATTCAGTCTGCCAAAGACAAAACTCCGATTCGTCACCCCAACTGAAAAGGTCGTTGCGCGTAACCAAGTTGGTTTCGCCGGAACCAATCCACGTGCCAAAATCCATCGCCTTGTGAACAATCATGGCGTCGGACGAAGAGGGTTGGACGGAGACCGAGTGATAGAGGTAAAGGGGGGTATCACCCTCCTCATCCTCATAGGTGTATTCAATGTCGTAGGATTTGTCGAATTCCTTGGTTTTGACAAGTGATCCCTTGGTTGGATCGGGTTCAAAACCCTCTATCCAAAGAGCAAGATCTTCTATCTGAAGAACCGCCGCTTTGTCCTGCTCGGTAAGGCTGGCGGACTCGGAGCAAGCGGTTACCAGGGCAACCATGGAAAATACGGTGAGAATCTTTTTCATTTCACGAATTTACCGCGTGGGAAGAATTACCGCCATTATAACTTACGCCCGAATTTACAGGGCCCTTGTTTTCTCAAAGATCAATCGAAACCGAGGAACTGGAGGCGTTGGCTTTCTCGCGGGCTTGCTCGATGGAATCTCCCCGGGCGAGGGCAACACCCATGCGGCGCTGACCACTTACTTGAGGTTTGCCGAAGAGTCGAAGCTGGGTGTCCGCTTGGGCCAGGGCCTGGTCGAGGTTGCCAAAGGAGACGTCCTCGGATTCCCCCTCCACGAGAATGACCGAGCTGGCAGAGGGTCCGAATTGGCGGATGCTCGGAATGGGCAAGCCCAGAATGGCCCGGGCATGCAAAGCGAATTGGGAAAGGTCCTGGGAGATCATGGTGACCATCCCGGTGTCGTGAGGACGGGGGGAAACCTCGCTAAACAGAACTTCGTCCCCTTTGATGAAAAGCTCGACCCCGAAGACGCCCCGACCACCGAGTCCGTCGGTCACCGCCTTGGCGTAACGCTGGGCTTCCTCGAGGGCGGCAGTCGACATGGGTTGCGGTTGCCAGGATTCACGATAATCACCATCGACTTGAACGTGACCGATGGGATCGCAAAAGGAAGTGCCCCCGGCATGACGGATCGTCAATTGGGTAATCTCGTAGTCAAAATCCACGAAGCCTTCCACGATGACTTTGCCTTTTCCTGCCCGGCCTCCGGCTTGGGCATATTCCCATGCATGATCGACTTCATCAGGCGAGCGAACCGTGCTCTGCCCTTTTCCGGACGAGCTCATGATGGGTTTGACCACGCAGGGCAGTCCGATCTCCTCGATCGCGGCTTTGAACTCTTCCTCGGTCTCGGCAAAACGATAGGGAGAGGTCTTGAGCCCGAGATCCTCGGCGGCAAGCCGACGGATTCCCTCGCGGTTCATGGTCAACTGGGTTGCCCGGGCGGTCGGAATCACCGTGGTAAACCCGGAGGCTTCCAACTCGGCCAATACGTCGGTGGCAATGGCCTCGACTTCGGGTACGACCAGGTCGGGCTTTTCCGACTCAATCACTTGTCGCAAAGCGGGACCGTCCAGCATCGAAACGACGTGCGAGCGGTCGGCCACCTGCATGGCCGGAGCATCCGGATAGGCGTCGAGGGCGATGACCTCGACCCCATAGCGTTGCAACTCGAGAACGACTTCCTTGCCAAGTTCGCCCGATCCGCAAAGGAGGACTTTCTTGGCCGTGGACTTGAAGGGCGTACCAATGGAAACTGACATGGGAAACATCAAGAAAAGAAAGACCCCATCGGGTCGAGCCTAAAAGCCAAGGAAGCCTTCAGTCCGTCTCTTCGCAAAGCTCGGCTCCCTTGAGAAGCCGGCAAAATTCCTTTTTCGAAACTTCGACCACCGGTTCCTCGGGAGCATGCAGAGTGTAGGACAATTTGTACCGGATGGTCATGCGGGCCCATTCGGTTATGCGGTAATACTTGTTACCCTTTTTCCAGACCTGTCCTTGCTTCAGTTTCATGCCAAGACCCTTACACCTTGCCGCTCCAATGAGCGAATCAATTCAACCCGTCAGTTAGACGGAATCTTTGCCCCGTTCGGGCATCTCGTGCTCGGCGAAGACAAAATACAACCCCAACCAGAGACACTGGCAATAGTGATAGCTTAGAATGGGAAAGACAAAGACCCCGCCGAAACACAGGCCGAGAAACCAATCCTTTGGCAACCACTCAAGCATCCAGGCAATCAGCAACGGGACGATCCACAACCCGCAAATCAAGCCATAGCTTATCGGGATTCCCCCGATAAAGAAACCGTCCTCCCGACTGTAGGTGAGTTCGCAGGAAGAACAATTGTCATGGCGGTTAAAAAGATTCTTAAGGACATGACCCTCCCCGCATCGCGGGCAACGGTTGAAAAGAGTCCGGCGCAAATAAATTGTCTTCACCAAGCGGCGCGAAGGGCTCGAACAATCGTGACCCGTTGTCCTAACGCTCCCCGTAAACGGGAGGCTTCCAGTCCTTGGGCAATTTCCCTTGGGGACGTACGCCAACCGCATCCGCAGGGATGGGGTGATCCTTGGGTTGTAGGAGCGGAAGGTCGTCGGGCAGATGCTTGATGAGCATTTCCTTGTACTCGATGGTCATGGGCGGGCCCTTGTGCACTTGTACGGCAAGCACGCCGTCGAGCACCCTGCCCTTTTCGTCGAAGTCAATCAGGTCGGCGGTCGGATGCCCATCGATCCAGTGGCGGTGACGGTTGCCCTCGACCAGGATGCGGTACTCGTGCCATTCGTCCGGCGCGAATTCCTTGACCTCGAAATTACCAACCAACCAGCGCTCGCCCTTGGGATCGACCACAACTTTTTCACCGGTATGAGAGAGAATCCTGCGGCCCTTTTCCTCGTAAAGCATGCCGTTGTATTGGGACTTGTCGGCCACGACGTCGCACTGGTATCCGGTCAACACGTCCAACCCTAACTCAGGAAGATGCGTACTGCGGTACTGAATCCCGCTGTTTCCACCCGCTGAGATACGCACCTTCACCTTGAGGTCGAAGTTACGAACCGTAGCCGCTTTCCAGGTAATGAAATGATTCCTCTTGAGCGTACCATCGGCTTTTCCGGTCAGGACGCCTTTCTTCAATGACCAAAATTTCGGGTCACCCGACCAACCCCGCATGTTGGAACCGAGCAGGTTGGAGAAACCATTGGCACCCGGGCGGTTGGCCACGGTGGCTGCCGCCTTGGGATGCGGAGGCGTGGAAACCCCCAGGGCGCCTTTCTTTGGGGATAGCGGACCTCCCAACTCTTTGACCCGGCGGTCGGTCGCCTTGCGCATTTTCAGAAGAGTCTTCTCATGCTTGGGGTTCTTGGCCAAGTTCACGAGTTCGTCGGGATCGTTCTTGAGGTCATGAAGGAACTCATAGTTCCCCTCGTCGACGTAGCGGACGTACTTGAAACGATCGTTGCGCAAGCCTTCGAAGGGAGGAATGCGGCTACGGACGGCAAAATGCTCGTGAAAGGTTTGCTCGCGCCAATCATCCGTTTTACCGGTTGAAACAAGGGGCTGGAAACTGCGGCCCTGATAGCTCTCGGGAATGGAAAGCCCGGCCCAGTCCAAAAAGGTGGCGGGCAGGTCGAGATTGAGGACGGACTGCTCGAGAACTTGCCCACGAACGGATTTGGGTGACCGGGGATCGTAGACCACCATGGGCACACGGAGGGATTCCTCGTAATGTGACCATTTTCCGGCAAACCCGCGGTTGCCCAAGTGGTACCCATTGTCTGCGGTGTATACGATGATGGTGTTCTCCGCCAGGCCCTTTTCCTCGAGAACCTTGATGAAACGGCCGATGGCATGATCAATCCCGCTCACCATGCGCAGGTAGGCACGCATATTGATGCGGTACTTGCGGTCGGTATTCCAGCGCCAGAAGAAACGTTCCCGGTTAATGGTGGTCTTGAGAAAGTCGGGCTGGCTATCGAAAATCTTGGGGTCATTCAAGCGCGGAGGCGCGATCTCGTCATCCTCGTACATCCCGGCGACCGAAAAGGGCCAAGGGAAATGTCCGACGCCCGGCCGACGGTCGCTGTCCTCGGCATGGCAGGCGTTGAACCACATGTTCAGGGCAAAGGGCTTGTCCTTGGGCTGGCTCTCGAGGAATTCGATCCCCCGGTCCACGATCAAATCGGTCTCGTGACGGAGCGAACCGTCGGGTTGTTTCTTGTAGAATGGATTGCGTCCGATCGGGTTGTAGACCTCGAAGTAATCGCTCGTCTTGAAGCCCCGGGGCATCTTGGCGTGCCACTTGCCCGCAAATCCGGTCCGGTAGCCAGCCTTGCGCAGGATGCCCGGGTAGAGATGCTTGATCGACTCGGGGGTCGCGAGGTCGTGTTGCCCGGGGGTTCCGAAGCTCCGGCCGGTCAACCCGGTCAGGATGGTGGTCCGGCTGACCCAGCAAATGGACTGGCTGACGAATGAGTTGGCAAAGCGCGTGCCGTTCTCGGCCAGACGATCGATATTGGGCGTCTTGGCGAGCGGGTGCCCATAGCAACCGAGCGAGCTCGAAGTTTGGTCGTCGGCAAAGAAGAAGACGATATTGGGCTGCTTGGCATCCAGTTTGCAAAATAGAAAAAGGAAAAGGCACGCGAGGCTGAGGGATCGATGATTCATGATTTGATTAAAGGGTTGGTCATTCTTTCGAAACGTCGGACAAACGGGAATCCTTACGGATGGAGGTCCGGATGAGAAGGTTTACTTGGCCTTCTTCTCCAAGCCGGCCTGGTATTTTTTGGCCAGTTCCTGGAGGCGCTTGAGTTCGGCGGGGTGATCCTTTGCCCAGTTCCGCTTCTCGCCGGGATCCTTGGATAGGTTGACGAGGAATTGTTTCCTGTCGTCCTTGTTCATTTCGGGAATGCCTTTCGGGCGGACGTTCTCGCGGGCCTTGGCGTAAAGTTTCCAGTCTCCTTCCCTCATGACCCATTGGCTGTTCCGGTTGCCCAGTTGCCAATAATAGCTTTCGTGTGGGCTGGAGGCTTTGGGGTCCTTGACCACCTTGGCGATCGATTTGCCATCCAGGTGATGCCCCTTGGGAATCTTCGCCCCCGTCCATTCGGCCAGAGTCGGGAACCAGTCGGTACCGGTCACGAACTGGTCGCGAACTTCGCCCTTCGGTATACCCTTGGGCCAGGAAACCACGCTGGGTACTTTGATGCCCCCCTCGAACAAGTTGCCCTTGTGCCCGCGGTAGGGCCCGGCGCTTCCCCCTCCGCCAAAAGTTCGTTCCTCCACCGAATGTCCATGATCTGACTGGAAGATGACGATGGTGTTTTCGCGCAAGCCTTCCTTCTCCAAATGATCGAGCACCCGACCGACCAGTTCGTCGGTCGTCGACATAAAGGCTGCGTACTTGTCGCGGGGATGCGGCAGATCCTTGTATTTGAGGCGCCATTTGTCGGTGGCTTGGAGAGGATAATGAGGCCAGTTGATGGCCCAGTAGACAAAGAAAGGCTTGGCCTTGTTACGCGACACGAAGCCCTTGCACTCGTCCACCATCATGTCCCCGAAGTATTCCCCATCCCGCCAGATTTCCTTTCCCTGTTTCCAAAGATCGTGCCGGTTGGGCCCAACCCAGTAAAAGAAGTGCGAATAATTGTCGATGCACCCGCCCATATGGCCGAACGAATAATCAAAGCCCTGCCCGTTGGGCATGGTCTCGGGCGTATAGCCGAGATGCCATTTCCCAATATGCCCGGTAGCGTAACCATTGGACTTCATCAGCTCGGCAATAGTCGTTTCGGAGGTCGGCATACCGGCTGCACCCTTTGAAGAGGAGACGTTACCCGGAACCCCGGCCCGGGCGGGGAAACGCCCGGTCATCAAGCCCGCCCGCGAAGCCGAGCAGATGGCGGAGGGCGAATACATGTTGGTGAAACGGATACCCGTCTCGGCGATCCGGTCGATCGTCGGGGTATGCAAATCTTTGGACCCGTAGCATCGGGCATCCACGCTCCCCTGGTCATCGGTATAAACCAAAAGGACGTTAGGCTTGGCTGACCACAACAAAGCGGGCAGGCAAAGCAGGCAGAGACGCAAACAAATGGAAGCCGGGGTCATGGGCGCAGGATAAAAGGCGCCTGATCAATCGGGCAACGGAAAAGGGTCGGAACCGGAAGGATTTCGGTCGGGGTCCTTGAAGACGTATTGGAGGGCCTTGTGAAGATCGGGGTGGCGCTCCTTCATTTTCTCGGGACGCTCGAAAAAGTATTCGGCGGTCACGGCGAGAAATTCCTCGTTTCCCATGGCTGCGTATTGGTTGATATCGGACTTCCCGTCCTCGATTTCACCGATTTTTCGTTTCATCAAATCGAGCCAGGGCAGAACGTATTGACGGCGAATGATGACCTTGGGAATTCCGTCGACCTGCCCGTCCATTTTGTCAACGAGGTGAACGAACTCGTGAATGGCCGTGTTGTCCCCGTCTTCCTCCTGGGCAAATCCCTTGCGCAAGGCATCCCGGCAAAGAAACATCTTCCGGTCCAAGTCACCCGTCCCAAGCAGACCGACTACCCGCCCCTCCTCCTCGGTGTCCGAAAAATTACGGTCGAAGGACGGACCGAAGACCACGACCTCGTCCAACCCACGGTAGCGCCAACGTTCGAAGCGGAATACGGGAATCACGGCGCTTGCCCCGACCAAGGCCAGGTCGGTCTCGTTTATGCGCGTGCCTGCGGTGGTAATCTCGTGGTTTTGCAAAAAGCGCATCACCCGAAACTCGAACTTTCGTTTTTCCCGGGAAGAAAGGGCCTTGTAGAAGGACACCCTCTTGCCAAGTATCCTCTTGAGTCGGGTAGCGAACGAAACCCTGACTACGGGCCATTTTCTGCGCCCGATCTTGCGATCAAAAAGTTTCCAGACCGGAAAAAGCAATACCAGGATGGCAGCTATGATCCATAAATTCATCCCTTCGAATTTCCCATCAGCCCACAAGTAACAAAGCATGCCTGCCCTGATCAAAGAAAAAACCAAGGAATCGCCTGTTGACTAGGTCTCGAATACCTTGCTAATTTTTTTACTTCAGTCCCATGCATTATAAATTTAACCGAGACTTGTAATGGGAATCCATTTGGAAATGACTTATGTTACCTAAAAGCTCCGGCAATTCTCCCAAACTTCAACTACCATGATTACCACCATCGTTTTTATCGTCATCGGCGTCATCGGCTTGATTGTTCTAATGGCCGTGATCGGCATCTACAACAAGCTCGTCACCCTGAAGAACCGTTTTCAAAACGCATTCTCGCAGATCGAGGTGCAACTGCAAAGGCGATACGACCTGATTCCCAACCTGATCGAAACGGTCAAGGGCTACATGAAGCACGAAAGGGAAACCCTCGAGGCCGTCATCCAAGCCCGCAACCAAGCGATGGGAAGCCTCAAAACCGCATCACTGAACCCCGGTGACGCGGGTGCCATGGCCGGTTTGGCAGGAGCCGAAGGAATGCTCGGCGGCGCCTTGGGCAAACTGTTCGCCCTTTCCGAAAGCTATCCCGACCTGAAGGCCAACCAGATCATGGCCAACCTGCAGGAAGAATTGACCGCAACCGAAAACAAGGTCGCCTTTT
>JABGWD010000254.1 GCA_018645725.1 Opitutia bacterium | reverse complement strand
TTGCTCATCACCACGAAGAGCAAAAAGTGGGGTCTGCCGAAGGGAAACATGATTCGCAGGCTCGGACCTTCCCGCACCGCTTTGATCGAAGCATATGAGGAAGCGGGCGTAGCGGGCAAGGTAAGCAAGCAAACGGTCCAATGCATACACAAGAACACCTGCCTTTACCTCTATCCCATGTTAGTTACGAAAGTCTATTCTTGTTGGCCCGAGGAATCAAAGAGATCCCGAAAATGGGTCAAGTTGTCAGAGGCGACCAAGATCATCGGCCGCAAGGGGCTGAGAAAGACCTTGAAGGAGTTCTCCCCTGAAGAATTTTCCACCTGAACTTTTCGGGTATGCTCATACACCGCGACGGGAAATTTCATTAGCCGGTTGGCAAATTCATTTTTTTCCCTTTGCTTGTTTGGGTATGCGGCTTCAAACAACGCTTAACGCTTGGGTTTTTCCAGACCATTTGTGAAACCTTTCAACCCAGAGGAGATCAAGACCTTTCGGGCTCCGAAATACGGAGGGGTGACCCTATCGCTTCTTTCGATGTTCGTACTTGCCTCGATGATAGTGGTTTGGAACAAAATTGGCGAACAAGAACAGGAGCAATTCAAAAAATCAATAAGCATACATTGCGATGAATCGTTTGCCATTCCGGTGAAGCAATGCGCCGAACAATTCGAACGGGAGATGAAGATCAAAGTCTCCATCCACTCGACATCCGGTCTTGATCAAAACGGATCCAAAGCAAAAGGGGCCGTCAACGGCGGCGCAAATGACCTCGATCTTTCCGCCGGAAAACCTACTTCGGAAGGCCTCTCCCTGAATCAAGTGCCATGCGCCTTTCGTTCGATTGTCTTCGCTACCCGAAAGGATTTTGAATCGAACATGACCGAGTTGGAGCAGGTTTTTCAAAATAATCTGATCTATTCGACGTCTCCCGACTCAGCCAGGGACGGAAGGCTTTTGGAATACTCCCTTGGAAAGACTGACAGGTGGCAGGAAGTTCTTTCCAAAAGAGAGAAAGTTTATCCATCTTCAAGCGCGGCGGGGTTGGAATTGGCTTCGGGGAACGATTTGGACGGAGCCTTCATGTGGGATTTTTCCGCACGAAAGTTTGATCTGAAAATCCACCGCATCAAGGAGCTCGAACTGGCATCGGAAACCCTATTGGCAAGAACGAGTGACTCCGTGCAAAATCGACTCCCCGCCCTACAATTCGCCCGTTTCCTTGCCGCTCCCACGAAAGGTCAGTTTTATTTTGCCGAAGCGGGTTTCGTAGGTGTCAACGGGGATGCGTGGACCGAAAAACCTTTCTTGTACGTTTATTGCGCGAACCCCGTTGAGGATTTCATTCGTGATGAGTTTGACCGTTTTGAAAAAGACGCCCTTGTTTCCATTGAGCCACATTTTCTCGACCGAGAAAAGATTGCTCTGTCTCTCAGTCTCATTGCTCAAAGCAAGGCCAAAAAAGCTCTCCCTGATTTGGTGCTCGGTTTGCCGGAAGGTGAGGGTGCTCAAATGCCAAATCAATACCATTCGTCCGCCGGAACTTCTATAATCAATGACACTCGAATTTCCGTTTACGTTCTCAAATCGACTCGCTTTCCCGTGTCCTCGAGAAAATTCCGTGATTTTCTTTTGTCGAAAGAAAAAAACAAACCCTAACGCTTCCCGAGACTTCCGAACTTTTAATGGGATTGGCATAAATCCAGTTTGCGGTTTTGTGACGGAAGGAGTTCAATAGGGTAATGCAATTTTCGTTCAAAGCCCTCTTGGTGGCGTTCTTTCTTCCCCACACCCTCTTGGCGAAAGATGAAATCATTGAACAGGCATGGAATCAAATCGTTCCGGAAAACGTTGACGACCTTCTTGAAATTCAAGACCGACTACAGTCCCTGCTCCCCAAGGTTCAAGGTGCCGTAGTATCGATCGAAGCGGCTGACGGGGCAGGAAGCGGAATCATCGTTTCCAAGGATGGCCTCGTTCTGACCGCAGCCCACGTAATTGGCTCAAGCGACAAAAAAATGACTGTGCGCCTCCCAAATGGCAAAAGACTTCCCGCCATTAGCTTGGGAGGGTCTGAGCTTTCCGATGCCGGCATGCTTAAGATCACGAAATCCGGTTCCTGGCCTTTTGCAAAGATGGCTCCACGTGGAAGCGCGTCATTGGGTGACTGGTGCTTTGGCCTTGGCCACCCCGGTGGTTTTGACAAAGAAAGAGGGATCGTCGTGCGAGTAGGAAGGGTGATCGGTAACAAAGACGAAACCATGCAGACGGACAGCAGGTTGCTTGGCGGTGATTCGGGTGGCCCTCTCTTTGACTTTGACGGACAAGTCATTGCCATTCACAGCCGCATATCCAAGAAACCCGATGAGAATTTCCACGTTCCCATCGAGTCGTTTCTGGCAAATTGGGAATTTTTTCAAAACTCAAAGCTCTTTACTATCGCTCAAATGGAAAAAGGTGGCTTTTTGGGGGTAGCCTGCAAGGAAACGGAAGCCGGTGTCATCGTGGTCGAAGCCATTGAAGGAACGGCGGCGGAAAAATCGGGGTTGCTGCCCAACGACGTGATTTTGACCGTGGATGGCGAAAGGGTCGATAACCGGGAAGAACTGACGATTTTGTTGGCATCCAAGAAGCCGAGCGACGAAATCAAGCTTGAGTATCAGCGAGAAGGCAGAGTGCAATCATTGAAAATCAAACTGGGGAAACGTCCGGAGGAATGAGGATTTTAGCCATCATGGCCTTCCTTTGCTGGACCTCCTCGCAAGCACAGGATACGGAGAATAACAATACCCTTTTGCTTGCGGAAAAATTTCGCCTCAACGGTGTCTCTACGCAAAAGGCATTCGGCAAAGCCCACGAGCAGGCACTTTCGACCACTGTTCGATTAATGCGTAACGACAAGCTTATAGCCATGGGTGGAATTGTGGACTCGCGTGGATACGTCTTGACCAAAGCAAGCGATTGCGTCGGGGCAAGGGAGGCTGAAACTTCGGATGGCAAAAAGTATCGCCTGAAAATCAAGAAGCGGGAAGAGAAGACCGACCTTGCCCTCTACCAACTACTCTCGGAGGGCCGCGTTTTTCCCGTTGTGCAATGGAGTGATGAGAATTCGACCCGAACGGGTTCGTGGGTTTTGTCTTCCTATTCCATGCTCAAGGAAATTCGTGCTGGCGTGACAAGTGGCGCGCCTCGCGAAATTGGACGTGAAGGAGGAGTAATGGGGGTTATGCTGGGTGCTGAGGGAGACGGCGTTGGAGGCGTGCGCATTTCCGACGTCGTACCTCAAGCGGCTGCATACAAGGCCGGCATCCGAAAAGGAGACGTGATTACCAAAGTCGACGGAAGACGCGTAAAGAAAAGAGATCAAGTCGTGAAATTCGTCGGCAGCAATGATCCCGGTGACGTCGTGAGAATTGAGGTGAAACGCAAATCTGACTTGAAAACTTACAACGTAACCTTGGGGCATCGATCGGTCACCTTCGATTTGTTCAATAGGAATCTCCAAATGAGTGGACCCGTATCCAAGAGGAAAGACAATTTCCCAATGATCCTGCAACACGATCTGCCTCTCCCGAAGAATTCAATGGGCGGGCCGCTGTTCAACCTTCGGGGCGAATGCATCGGTTTCAACATTGCCCGGGTAGACCGGGTCACCATTTACGCCCTTCCCTCCTCTCACGTACGCAAAACCTTGTCGAAATTCCTCGGAAAATAAGTAGTCCGGAGAAGAGACCTACGCTCACAGCGGATACCCGAGCACCAACCTGAAACCAATTTCGGAGCCTCGCCAGGAAGGCTCCACGGAATGCCTTGCAGCCGAGCGGGACCCGTGGGCGGTGCTGAGGAAACTTCCTCCCCGCAAAACCCTTTCCTTGCCTCTGACTGGACCCATTGGGTCAATGGTCAAAGAATCCACGGGGTAAGCCTCGTAGTAATCATAGCACCATTCGTAAACGTTTCCATGCATATCATGAATACCCCAAGCGTTTGCGGGATATTTGGTTTTGCTGACACCGACCGAAACCAATCCTTTCTGATTAATCAAATAGGGGGTTTCGCCTATTATGAATTCCTTCTTCCCCCCGTTTATATTCGCGTTCATTCCCGAAAGATTGTCACCCTCCTCTAGCCCGCAAACGCCTTTCAGACCGGCCCTGCAGGCATGTTCCCACTCCGCTTCGGTGGGCAGACGAAAAACCATGTCCTTGGGAATGGTTTTGGCTTGCCATGCTTGCTCCGTCCTCCTCCAGCAAAAGGATTTCGCTTGAGGGTAAGAGACGTCGGTCAGAGGAAGAAATTTCCTTGCTCGAATGAAATTTTCCAGTTTTTTCAAGAAACCTTGGATACTGACGGGCGCCCATAAAACCGATTGCTTTTTTTTCTTCGCTTCTTGGTTTTTCTCTAGTTTGTTCCGTAGGGTCAAAACGACTTGCTCAAGAACCTTCACGGTATAGACGGGATCATTGGGATTGAGGGCCAACGGGTTAGGTTGGATCTTCACCTTGCTTTCGGACTCTTTTTTTAATCGGATGATCAGTTCTTTCAAGTCATCGGGTAGAAAGAATTTCTCATCCCTTTTCAATGCTTCGGGTTGAAGCATATTCCATTGATCTATGGTGACTTCCGAAACCCCCATGTAATAGGGTTTGGTTATTCTAACCCTATGAACAGTTTCGTTTGCTTGGTGACCGATCTCTTTATCGTGACTTCCCATAAAAAATTCACCAGGTTCGATTTTCACAAAATCATCCCGTTCCAATAATTTTTTCTCCTCACCCGTCAATTCACGAACGGGTTTCGGGGGGAAAGGAACGTAAGAAAATTCCGTCTTGGGTCCGGCTTTTTCGTCCGAACAACTACACTGGAACAAGGTCAAAACCAAAAGGATTTCCAGGGTAATCGATCTGATGGTATTGCGTTTCAATTTGCGAGGTTAACTAGGTTCGCTCATCAACAGTTTGATATGAAAAGTGGTGCCTTCTCCCTGCTTTGACTCAAACCATATCTGCCCCCCATGTGACTTGACGATTACGTTATGAGCAATCGCAAGCCCTTGCCCGGTTCCGACTCCAACGTCCTTGGTCGTAAAAAAGGGTTCGAATATTCTGCCTTGTACCTCTTCCGGGATGCCTCCCCCGTTATCCGTAATGGAAATCACAACGCAATTGGCATCAGGGTAATGTTTGGAGCCAACGATCAGGGTTCCCTTTTGGTTTTCCTGAAAACGGTCCCGAATCGCATGAGCACCATTGACAATCAGGTTAAGGACCACCTGGTTGATCTCTCCAATGTTACAGGGGACCATGGGTAAGGTTTCGTCAAGATTCAGTTGCATCTCCGCATGGTACTTCCATTCGTTTGTGGCAACCACGGAAGTCGATCGAATCGCTTGGTTCAAGTCATTGGGTTTCTTTTCGGAATTCGCGTCACGATAGGCAAAGTTCTTCATCGATTTTACAATCGTGGTAATTCGGCCAATTCCTTCCTCGGCCTGCTCAACGGCCTGAGGGGCATTTTCCTTAAGAAAAAGAATTTCTTTTTCATCAGGGGCCTTGTCCGTTTTGTCGATCTCCGCAATAAACCCTTCGACCGCATCCTTGAGAAAAAGGATGTTGTCATTGGCAAATTGAGACGGCGAATTGATCTCGTGGGCGATGCCTGACGCAAGTTGCCCGACCGCCTCCATTTTTTGGGCATGCACGAGTTGAGTCTCAAGCTCGATTCTTTGTTGCATTTCGGTCTGTAGCTGAATGGTTTTTTCCTTGAGTGCCTTGGTTCTCGACTCCACGGTTTCCTCCAGGCCAAAGATCAACCCTTGCAACCGCCGGGTAAGAGATCGAATTTCATAAGGCCCGATCTCCACCATCGAGAAAGGCCTGTTGTGATCGATCGAGTCCTCCGCCGCCTTTTCCAATTTCCTCAGAGGGATAGCCAGGCTTTTGTAGGTACTGAAACCCAAAAAAGAAATCAACAAGAGATAAAAGCCGACTGCCATTATGAGAAAAAATGCATTTCTCTCCTCTTGCTCCTTAAGGTCATCCCATTTCTTCAAGACCTCCTGCTCGGATTCTGCCCGAAATTTTTCTGACTCGATCTCGAGGCCCTCCAGGCTTCTCTTTAACTTATCCCGCACCTTTTCATATTCTGCTTTGGCTTTGTTTCGATTGCCCCGAACGCCCCTCTGTTTTTTTTCATTTTCAAGGGTCCAGGCAAACTCTTCGAGTTTAAGGATGGCTTCTTTTGTCTGTGTTAGATTACTTGTGATCGGCTCCAGCAATTCCTCCGGATAATGATCGCCATAATTTGATGCAATATTGTTTAGCTGTCTCTCGGCCAAGGACAATTCATCCCTTGTAACCCCAAAAAGGCCTGCGTACCTCTCGGGATAGACCTCCAAAGAGGTAAAAACATTGCGCGTCGTATCGAGAAAAGCACTCACGTCCTTGTATTCAATCGATGACTCACCGGTCCTGCGCGTTTCTTCGTCAAGAGCCCTCGTCGCTTGGGCAAACTCGTAAAAAACCCACCAACCCAAGCCAATCAAGAGGGAAGCTCCGGCAAGCGATCCAATGGACAAAAGAGCAATGTAGGTCTTGACTTTCAATTGTAAGAAAGAGAACCGTAAAATTCAAAGGACAGGAACCGTGACTTGTATCTTTTTGGGAAAAGGTGACTCGGCATAACAAGAGGCGTAATTCCTGATAACCTTGAGAAGTTGACGGTCAACGTCAGTGCCACTTGAGGCAACGAGAAGACCATCTGCCAATCGGAGTTCTTGGGCCAATCGCATTCCTGTTTCAAGTCTTCGAATCAGGATTTCCTCGAGGCGGTATTTTTGTTCCGCGACAGCAAGCAATTGGGAAAGACATTCCGTGACATCCGGATCATAATCATCTTTTCTGCTTTTTAGGGTTTGAACGATCAGGCTTTTGTCATGACCCTGTTCCTCGTAATAATCAAAATCCAGCGCTACGCGGAGAATGGATGCCGCCTTTCGAATCCCTGATCCATCATCTTCTTCGAACCTGTGCTGAACAGCTAATTTTACAAGAATTTCCCCCACCTCTTCCAATCCCGGAATTTTCTCTATGAGTTTTTGCGTGTCCTCCGGAAATTTCCCGAGCATTTCCTTGACCGCGGGGGTCAAATCTTTCTTGTAATAAACGTCCTCACTTACGGATTCCGGCAACGAAATATAAGCTAACTGAGAGAAGATGCTGGCAATATCCACCCGCCACGCATCATCGAGGTTTGTCATTTCCGCCAATTCGTTGGCAATTCTTCGCACCCGTTGAGCTCGACCGAAAAAGAGGGGCTTGGCAGTGGAAAGAGATTGAGCCAAGGCATCAACCGCGCCACGCAGGGTTTGGTCCAACAAGATTCTCTTGCTCTTGACCAGGTCGTGTTGGGCCAAACCATCGCCAAGTACTTTGATAAGCATTTCGGGAGGGCATGGCTTGGAAAGCATGCGAAAAATACTTCCCTCATTCACAGCGGACATGGCAGACTCAAAATCCGTATGCCCGGTCAGTAAAACGGTAACAACCTCCGGGTCTCTTTTTTTGATCTCCGAAAGCATGGTCGCACCATCCATTTGCGGCATCCGCATATCCGAAAGCACAAGCGCAAATCCTTGTTCCCTGTCAAAAACCTCCAATCCTTCCGTTCCATTGGAGGCAAGGTGAAGCTCGAAATCCTTTCTCAAATTCAACTGGAAACCCTTGAGGATGGATTCTTCGTCATCTACACATAGAATTTTGTTATTCATGCTGCAAACCTACATGAGAAAGCTTTATCTGCATTTTGACAACTTTCCTTTTGATCGTCAAATAACGTCGTAGAGTAAACAGTTTTCAGATAAATGCAATTTATCATTACTGAGACGAAGACCTTGAAGCTTTGACGAATTCTCCTTGCGACTTCGCAAAAACGATAAAATACAAATGAAAGAAGAAAGTTTCGGCGGCGCGTTGAAAAAGGGTCAGTCCGTCTTGGGCCCTTGGGAAAAACGGTTTGTGGCAAAGTGGGTAGACCGAATCCCCGCTTGGCTTGAAACTTATCACCTCACTCTTCTCACGATCCCTTGGACCGGGCTAGTCATCGCATCGGCATGGCAAGTCAGAGATTCGGGAGACATCCGGTGGTTTTGGGGAGTATCTCTGGCAATTTTTCTTCAATATATCACCGACCTTTTTGACGGAGCCGTTGGAAGAAAACGCAACACCGGACTAGTCAAATGGGGTTTCTACATGGATCACTTTCTTGACTATGTTTTCCAGTGCGGCTTGATCATTGGTTATGCATTGATTGCCCAACCCGAAGATAACCTCGAGTGGTGGTTCTTTGGAATCCTTGCCATTACGAGCGGCTACATGGTGAATTCGTTCCTTTGTTTCGCTGCCACCAATGAGTTTGAAATTTACTTTCTGGGAATCGGGCCAACTGAGATAAGAATCTATTTCATTCTTCTGAACTCATTCATCATCCTTTTCGATCCCCGGCGCGAATACTTTTCCTTAGGTGTTCCTATCTACGCCGGTCTTCTTGCCGTGGGTCTTCTTTTTCTCATTTGGCAATCCCATGCCAAACTTTGGGCCATCGACATGGAGAAAAAAAGCGAGGAAGCGGACCCTGAGGAATGAATGCGTCCTTTGCTTTAGGGGCCCCTCAGAAGTCTGCGCCTCAAGCCTTCGTTCAATTCGTAAATTTCGGTTTGTAGGCGCGGATTGAATACCTGTTTCTTTCCCTTGGGGCTTGGTTTTCTTAAGACGATGGCCTCTTCACGAACCTCATAGACGTAACCCGTCAATTCGGCAACAAAGCCCAGGGACGAACCGAGCGAAAGGTTGTTAAGGTTTAGCGTAATCTTCGGAGGCGGCTCTTCCCTTGTAAGAAGCACTATGTTTACGCCCATTTTCTGCGGATCATGCTTGCGGGCTTCAGCCCTTAGATAATTGAGAGCCTCAGGCAAGGGGACTTGGAAAAATTCGATTTTCGGGATGATGATCGTCTGCATCTTTTGCACTAACTGATCACGGGAGCCAGGCTCTTTGCCCACGAGCAATACCCCATCCCCGCCAAATGCAAAAAACAAAGCCAGGAAGGCACTCGTGACCCGTGAACCAAGTTTACCCATAGCCACAAGATAAAACTTCATCCTCGCAAAAGTCAAATCGGGTCCCTTGCGAGCGCATGCCCTCTTTCTTGCTGACGGAGTCCTTGCAAACCTGACTTTGGTAGTCTGCCCAACAAAAAAGTTTCAGGAAAAACCCTTATTTTTTCTTTAGGACGGACAAGAACTCGACCAAATCCACCAACTCACTTTCGGACATTGCAAGGTGCAATCCTTCGGGCATAAGCGATGCCGTCATCTTGGTGCGTTTGGCAATGTCCGTCTGTTTAACCTTCTGGCTCACCCCTCCTGCCATTCGAACCGTCAACTCTTCAGCGCTCTCGTTTACTATTCCCGCAAGAAACGAGCCTTGTTTGGTCTCAATCGTCCAACCCTCGTAATCGAAACTAATGCCCGCATTTGGTTTTACTATGGCCAAGAGCAACTCACTCTTGGGCAGTTTGTCTCCAATCTCGGACAAGCCAGGGCCAAAGTCGATACCGAGATCCCCCGCCTTGTGGCAGGCAAAGCAAAACTTTTGGAATACCACTTTGCCCCGCTTGGGGTTTCCGGTTCGGGTAGCGAGCGCCTCGATATCCTCAGGGGTGGAGAGAAGAGCCGGGGCAGCCTTTCCCGTCGTAGTCGCGGGAGCGAGCAGAGCCTTGTGCCGATCAAGGAGTTTTTGCGCCGCCGGGGTTTTGACAAAACCAATGAGGGTTATGATTGCATTGGCCTTTTTCTTGGGACTGCTTGAAAGAATCCGCGACAATTCCTTTTCCTCCCCCAACCGGAAGATGAGTTGAACTGATTTGGCTGACTGCGCGGAACTCGGATCCGTTTCCACGAGGCGAAGCAGTTCGGGCAATTCTGCCTTGACCGAAAACTGTTCGACGAGCTCGAAATAACCATCCTGACCTCTTTGCGACCGGACGTACCTTTCTACGGCACCCTTCCATTTTTCATTTCCCGAAACGTCAAACCGCTTAAGACGAACGAGTGTCTCCACAATAAGCCGATCTTTTGGCGTTGCCTGTTCCTGTGCCCAAACCATGCCGATTGAAGCAAAGAAGGCAAACAAGACCACTCCGTTGCGCCTCATGTCCTGTTCCGGAAGATTCGTTGATGCGAATCCAGCAAGCCCCTGTTCAAATATCGAGCAAGGATTCCAAGGCTTTGTCTTTCTCGGGACCCGAGTGGAAATCCAAAGCCCGGACATAGTGCGGATGACTCTCGGCCGAAATCTTCTCGTCCTTGAGAATCTTCACCAAGTAGCTTGGGGCTGACTTTGCCCGAACGCGCCAAATGACGTCTCGACCGGCAGGCGTATTCCACTTGTCCCCAACCTTGGCGAGCCAAGCATCGAAGCAGGCGTCGGCATTCAAGTCGGAAGAAAGGCCCAGAGCTTCCAAATACCAACGGTCCTTGCCGTCATGACGTATCGCAAGCTCTGCCCAAAGACGGGCTGCTTCAGAAGTCTTTTCATGCCTTAGAGCAATGGCGCATTCGCGACGGACTTGAGGGGATTTGTCCGAAACCAGCTTCCGCACAACTTCGACCGTATCAAAATCTGCCAATTGGCGGGCCAGGCGAAGACCGACAATGCGCATATCGGGATCCTTGTCCTTGATGGCAAGATCGACGTAATGCTTGCCACGACCCTCGATCTTTCCAAGTAGCCAAAGCGCTCTGGCGCGAAGACGGGAATTCTTGTCGGAAAAGAGTTTTTGCAAGGCGGTTTCGGCTTTCTTGCCCTGCTTTTGGAGGGCATGCCAAGCAAGGTAACGCGTTGCTTGATTCGGACTCTTTAGGGCGTCGATAGATCCTTCAATACTGGAAACGTCGACCTTGAGGGCCTTGTACTTGTGGCCTTCCGGGGCGACCAAAAAAAGACGACCTCGGTCGAGATCACGCATGTTGTGACCTCCCACGCCAGGATCATACCAGTCCGCCACAATCAGAGACCCATCGGGAGCCGTCACCACGTCGGAGGGACGGAACCATTTGTCACGACTCGCTCCGTTAAGAATGTCCACAACCTCAGCATCATAACCGGCTCCGTTCTTAGTAACCGGATAAGCGCGCACCACACTGGGCCCTGCATCGCAGTGGATCACCTGCCCATGAAAGACCGACGGCAGCAAAGTTCCCTCGTAAACCATAATCCCAGTCGGGGAACCCGCTCCGGTTTGGAGGAGATTGGGCATGACGCCCGGATCGTTGAGATGCCAATGGCGAAGAGGGATTTCAGCCTCGATATTGGTCCGCTTGTCGCGCCACCCTTTTCCACTGAACTCTCCCCTGTAGCCGTAGTTACCGAACTCCATGACGTAGTTGATGCGCACGCCGCGATTGCCATCGTCATCATTGTCGGATTGCCAGACGCTGCCGAAACTGTCCACCGCAGCTTCCCAGTTGTTGCGGAAATTCCAGCCCAATGTCTCGAAATCCGATCCATCCTCATTGCAGCGAAATACCATGCCCTGCTGGTATGGTTTGCGTTTGTCGTTCACTTCGTTGCCCGCCAGATCAACGATGGGCTTCCCGTCCTTATCCTTTATTTGACGACCACTATTGCCAAAGTTGAAATAGAACTTGCCATCGGGACCGAAGTGTACGGCGTGGATGCCATGATCGTGCTGGGCGCCGGAAATGCCCGTAAAAAGATTCTCCTTGGAATCGGGTTTGTCATCCCCGTTCTTGTCAGTGAAGACCATTACTCGGTCAGCCACCGCTACAACCACCTTGTCCCCGAATACGCTCACGCCATGGGCCGAATCAACGTCCCTCCCTTGATAAAAGGTCTTCACCTTGTCCGCCTTGTTGTCTCCGTTCGTATCCTCGAGGATTAGAATTCGGTCTCCTTCTTCGCGCTTGTTCTTATGTTTGCGGTAATTGGTAACTTCGCAAACCCAGACCCGACCGCGGTGATCGATGTCGATCGCAGAAGGGCTCAGCATCATGGGCTCGCTCGCGAACAAGGTTGCTTTTACTTTTTCGTGAACGTCCAAATTATCCACCGCATGAGCAGGGTCACCCTGATCACCAATGCGTTTACCGGAACCTTTGGGACCGGAGACCAGTTTGACACCACCCAAAACCGTGGGCTTTTGCGAATAAACGTAGAACTGAACACTGGCTTGATTGCCGCACGCTCCTTGGCGCGCACCACCATCGTCCAACGCCCCCTTGGCTAGAAAACGCGTGAATTTGTGATTGGCGGGCAATTGGTAGCTAATAAGGGAGTTTGCATGGCAACCTATTCCCACCACTCCTTTGCCCGCTACCTTCATCTGACCGCCGCTTGCATTTTTATTCAGGTGGACGCCACCCCAACCAGACGATGCATGTTTCCATTTCATGGAAGTAAGCTTTGTTTCCTTCCCTGCAGCATCCACGAACCTCGGGCTCACCCAGTCGGCCCAGTCGCAGCCATAACCATTGCCAGCATCACTTACGTAGAGGTGTAACTCCTTGACCCCTTTGATTTTCGCAGAAACGTCAATCCCTTGGCCAGGGGTTTGGGCGGTCACCACCTTGCTTGCAAAGAGAGGCTTGGCCTTCGAACTGCCCGAAGGTTTTTGCGGGCTGACAGAGGCCCCTTTTTTTGGTGCCTTGCCGTTGAATTCCTTGAGTTTGGTTTCGATTTTCTCGGGCTCCCATCCTCGGGGAGAATAGTCTTGGTTCTCCTGCAAACCCTTCACCGACACTTCACCGGGTGCCACGCCCTTGGAGGGAATTTCCGTCTTCGCGATCCAAGCAATCCCATTCAAGACCAGCTTGCGAAAGTTGTCGGATCCCCAGTTGACGTGGTTATGACCTCCCGTAAAACCGAAACCACGACCATTGGAATAATCTTTTCCCCGCTGGTAAGCCCATGCAACGTGCTGAGCTTCCTTGCGTTCCAAAACGGATTTCCTCACATGAGGGTTATTGCTATGAGCGCCATCACGACGCTTGAGCGTGTCCGCACTGGGCATGGCTGAAAGAATAGGGGTTACCCCGTTCATGTTTTCCCTAAAGCGCATATGATAATACCACTCGTCATTGATCGCGAAAGGTTGGACACCAGAGCTGATGGGGTGATTGGGAAACAACTTGAAATCAGCCGTCCAGTGTGGATTGACCGACCAGTTCGTTTCGAAATATCCTCCAATCCACTTGAGAAAATGATCGCCGGGCGCCCCCTTGGGGACCTCCACACCGTAGTGCAGGCAGGCCAAGCCAACCCCGCGCTGCATGATTTTGTCAAATTCCTTGAGGTGGGCATTGAGCAAGTGCCTGCCTCCCCCGTCGCAATAAACAACGATCGCCACCGCGTCGTCGAATACGGAAGGATCCTTGGGATAACCATTGTCCGTCACCACGACCGATTTGAGACCGATTTTGGCTTCATCCAAATGCTTGGCGAGTAGCTTGCTGCCGGCTATGTGTTCGTGCGAAAAGTATCCATGGCTTTTTGCTCCGGCCACGAAAACTACTTTTTTGTCAGCTGCGCCAAGATCCACGAAAAGGGACGATAGGCAAAGCGAAAGGAAGGGTAAGAGGTTTCTAATCATCATTGATTGAATTACTGGGTTAAGGAAACTATCTAAATTCGTTGATGCTGAGATTACATCAATCATAAAAAGGTTCGGTCAGGCGCTTTTTATTGAGCGGGTTAACTCCTTACCTTTCCTCAAGTGCAGCTGCGTGGACAAGTTGGGGTGCGAGGATTGGCAAACGGATACCCGCAAACAATTTTTACTTTTGGCGAATTAATCTCTTCACATACGGATAAAATCTCTTCAAAGTATATCGTATGAGTCCATTTGCCTCTCGTCGCGATTTCGTTAAAGCCGGTTCCTCTCTTACAGCAGGAGCTCTTTTGGCCGCCCCCCATGTTGCCCGGGCAGCCAAGAACGACAAAGTCATTAAAATTGGCTTGGTCGGAATCGGTGGTCGAGGAAGTGGTGCCGCCGCTCAAGCGATGGGTGCGGACGACAACGTTGCGCTGACCGCCATCGGAGACTTGTTTGAAGACCGCATCAAGCTCCGCAGCCGCATCCTCAAGGCTCGCGGCAGAGACAAGTATCAAGTTACCCCCGAAACGACGTTTACCGGGTTCGACGCTTACAAAAAGGTCATCGACTCGGGAGTGGACGTGGTCATTCTTACGACTCCTCCGTCTTTCCGACCTCAGCATTTGGCCTACGCAATTGAAAAAGGGGTCCATTGTTTTTTTGAAAAACCCGTGGCCGTCGATGCTCCCGGCGTAAGGAAGGTCATTGAACTGGCCAAGAAGGCCAAGGAAAAGAACCTCAATTTCATGTCCGGTTTTTGTTGGAGGCACCACTACCCCAAACAGGAGATATTCAAAAGAATCACCGAGGGTGGAATTGGCGACGTCAATGCGATGTACAGCACCTACAATGGAGGCGAGGTTTGGAAAAAAGCGAGGGCGGACGGATGGGATGATCTTGAAGCGCAAATGCGCAATTGGAACGCCCACCTTTGGCTTTCCGGCGACTCCATAGTCGAGCAAGCCGTCCACTGCATCGACATGATGCAATGGGCCATGGGTGACGAAGTTCCCACCCATGCCGAAGGATCCGGAGGAAGACAAGTTTATGACGACATGGACAAATACGGAAACATCTACGATCACTTTGCCATTGCCTACCAATGGGAAAGCGGTACACGGGGTTACCACTTTTCCCGTCAACAAAACGGAACGGCCGGTAGTTACGAGGTAGAACTATACGGCCAGAAGGGCTTTTGCTCGGCGAAAAACAGGCATGCCATTTTGGCCGGGGACGAGGCTTGGCGTTACCGAGGAGAGGACAATGACATGTACCAAACCGAGCACGACACTCTGTTCAAGAGCATTCGAGACGGCGGGAAGGCTTTTAATGACGGGGAGCGTGCCGCACACAGTACCATGGTAGCCATACTCGGCAGGATGGTAGCCTATACCGGTCAAAAGATCACTTATGAGGACGCCCTTGGTTCAAAGGATGACTTGACCCCTCCGCATCTCGATTGGAAACAAGAATTGCAGACGCCAAACCCTCCGGTGCCCGGAGTAACGAGATTTATTTGAACAAATTTCGTTTTTGCTTCCGCTGAGGGCTTCATGAAAAGTCTTCTGTTTCTCGTATTGTCCGCCCACCTGACTTTTGGGGCAAACTACGCAATCGTAGTCTCCCAAAAGACCGCCGAGAACAAAAAGTGGGCGAGAGTCGTTTCCGCTCTTCAAAAAAAGCACTCTGCGGAAATCTTTCGCTATGAGAATTCCGTCAAGGAAGCACTACCCGCCCTCCGGGCATCGTTTCCACGCTATGCCTGCTTTGTCGCCACTCCCCATGAGACCACCAAGGATTTGGTCAGGGCCATTCACGGCCTCTCCAGGCAACTGGACGCTGATCCTTATGCCGACCTGTTTTGGGGAATACTTTCGGGACATGATGCGGAAAATGCCCTTGCCATTGCAAAGACCGAAAAACCCTTGGTCATTCGAAATTCCCTTGCCTGCACGGAGATAGCCTTGGACCGTTGCGAACAGGGAAAGTGGTTTTGCGAACTTCGAAAAGGGCATGGCGTTGCCAAAAAACAAAAAGGGGAAGCGGAGGCCATCCGGCTGCCACAAGACACGACGTCTCTCTTCGTCAAAGAATTGAACGAGGGGAAGACGGATCTTTTCGTGACCTCGGGTCATGCCACCGAAAAAGATCTTCAATTGGGTTATCGCTATCGAAACGGAGTTTTTCGAAACAAGAAGGACGGGACTCTTTACGGGTGTGACCTTTCCGGCAAACGTCACACCGTTGACTCACCGAACCCAAAGATCTACATGCCCATAGGAAATTGTCTTATGGGTCACTTGCGCGGACCGGATTCCATGGCGGCGGCGTTCCTTAAAAGTGCGGGGGTTCGCCAAATGATTGGATACGTAGAGGTTACCTGGTATGGCTATATGGGTTGGGGTTGTCTCGATTACTTTGTAGAACAACCTGGGCGCTATACGTTCAATCAAGCTTTCTTTGCCAACCACCATGCTCTCATTCATCGGCTTGAAGCTTGTTTCCCCGGTTCAAATGACATGGGAGGTTCTCCCCGGACGATCCGTCCGACCGCCTTGGCTCAAAAACTCCGATTGGGTCGACAGGATGTCAAGGGACTCCTTTTTGACCGGGACATCGTTGCCTTTTACGGAGATCCGGCATGGCAGGCCAAAATGGCGGACGGCAAAAAAAACTGGGACCAGACACTATCAAGAAAAGGCAATGAATACAGCTTCGTTATTACCCCAACCGCTGGCCCCGAAAGTTACATGCCCGTTAACGAAAACGGAGTTCAGCGAGGCCATAGGCCCTTTGTCGAATTTTTTGACAGGAGATTGGGGGAGGTACGCATCGTCTCAGGGTCAGAATATGATCCCGTAATAACGGACACTTTTGTTCTTGTACCCAATCCTTCTCCAGAACAAGAAGCAAAAAGCATTAAGGTAGTCTTTCGGGAGAAGGACTAGCGGGGGGGTTCCCTTACCGGAGGGCTGCCTTCTAATAAAGCGGTGAATCCCCCAAGGCCTTAAGGGAGAAGTAGTAACCATGGAAAACAGGGTCTTTTTCCAAAACTTGATCCATCACGCCGCCCCCCATTTTTTCGAATTCGAGGCCCAGAAGAAGGACTAGGTCACGATTGCTGACCTGACGAAGTTTCTCGTCATTTTGACGCAACTCCCGGTATCCCCTGACGATTTCACAGTCAAAAGTCGCATCTTCAGCTTTCACTGCCTTCTCGTTCTCTTTGGAAATCTCCCGAATTTTCTCTTTTGCCACTTCAACGTCGAATGGCTTTTTTTCCTCGATACCCCCCTCTTGATTCTGCTTAAGATTAGTTTCCTTGGCGACTTGGCCATTGATGAGAGGCTTTGGGTTGGGCCATTGGCTTCCGGCGTGATCAATGTAGTCGGAACACTGGAAAAGAGAGGCCACGAAAAAAGACGGCATACGAGAAGTTTCGCTCAACTCTTCGAGACGCAACAAGCCACCCAAGCGCGACGGATAGATCTTTTCGGAAATTCGTCCGATTCGGACCCACTGCAAAAGATCGGATACGCTCTCGCCCTCCGAAATCGTTTCTTCCGACAGGTGAAGCGTTAACCAAGGCAGGCCAACCATTTCGGGCGGAAGCGGTACACCCTTGGGGTCGCTAAGCAAGATTGCCTTGATCTTTTCGGGGTTTTTCCTACTAGCCTCCAGGACATAACCTGCAGCCCTCCCGTCCCCCCAAACGAAAACATTCTTCGACAGCAACTCTTCGTGAGTTTGCAAGTAGTCAATTTTATTCAAAATGTCATCGGCATCTTGGACGGGTAGAACCAAACAGGCTATCCCTTTCTTCAAAACAAAGCCGAAGCTTGATTCCAAGTTTGAAAATTCCGTTTCATAATCTTCGGCTTCCATTGAAGAAATGATTCGGATCAAAATACCCTTCGAATATTCCAATTCGTCCCCCACTCTTCTGGCCATTTTTTGGTTAACTTCCTCAGGGTTCGCGGCACGTTTCAACCCAGGCAGCACGATTCCCGTAATTGGCCCGAAGTCCCGAATCTCAAAATTGGCAAGGGGATCGAATTCATTCTCCAAATAATCTTCGTAACGATCGCGCAGGGGTCTAGAGAAGCTCATCACTGATTCGGCATAATCACTCTCCTCTGATGCAGTCTCGTAAGCAGATTGACCTGGGACCGGGGTGAGGCTTGGGTCTACGGCAAAATGATCAAGTGGCAAAATTTTGAGAAGAGGGTTAAACCCTCCATTGCCGGGAACACCCCAAGCCACCCTGTGTCTCAGTTCGGCATATTTTTCAACCAAACGAAAACATGCTCCCTCGAAAACCAACAGGATGATCAAGGTCAAAAGAAAACTCGAAATGAATTTTATCAGTTTTTTCAAAATGGGGGCGGTTTGAGTTCTTCCGTATTTTTGGCGTCAGTCTCAAGGGAAGAATCCTCTGGTTGATCATCAGGTGATTCTTCTTTTTTCGAGGGAAACTCGTAAGACTCTGCAATGCTTTCGGCAGTTGGGGCAGGCGGTGCTTCTTCCGGGGGCGGAAGAGATGGAACTGGCGGTGGCAATACGGATTTGGTTGAGGGGATTTTTTGTTCACTCGCTTCGGTTTCCAAGTTCTCGTTGGAAGGGTCGCTGGCAAGTTCAAGCGAAGAAAGTTCTTCGGGGAGCGGAGGCGGCAAGTTCGGGGCAGGATCGGTGGGTTCTTCGGCTGGGACAATCGCTTCAGGGGGGGACGCCTCGCTATCCACAAACTCCGCAAGTTCTTCGGGAAGCGGGGGCGGCAAGTTCGGGGCAGGATCGGAGGGGTCTTCGGCTGGG
>JABGWD010000253.1 GCA_018645725.1 Opitutia bacterium | reverse complement strand
GGCCCCGTGGTCCGGCGATGCTCGCCGATATGCCACCGACCGAGGGCCTGCACTTCGCGTTTATCCTGCGGAACCTCAAGACCGGCTGGACCCTCAAGCAGCGCGAGGCGTACTTCGCGTATCTGATCGAGGCCTCCAAGAAGCCCGGCGGAGCCAGCTACCCAAACTACATCTTGAACATCCGCGAGGAAGCTCTGGCCAACTGCACCCCGGCGGAGAAAGTGGCGCTGACCAGCCTCTCCAGCATCGACTTGAATCGGAAGCCCGCCTTCAAGATCACCCCAGCCAAGGGTCCAGGCCAGGCCTGGACCGTGAAGTCGGCGGTGGCCGCGGTAAACAAGGTGAAGCTCCGCAAGCGGAACTTCAAGAACGGGCAGAACCTGTTCTTTTCGACCGCTTGCGCTGCCTGCCACCGCCTCGGCGGTTTTGGCGGGGCGATCGGACCGGACCTAACCAGTGCCGGGGGCAAGCTCGACCTCAAGAACTTGCTCGAGACGATCATCGAACCGTCCAAGGCAATTTCCGATCAGTTCGGCTCGTCGATGGTGAGCCGCAAGACCGGTCCGATGCTGACGGGCCTTGTAGTGGATAACGACCCGAACAACGCCGACGGCACCCTGTTGGTCTTTACGCACGATCCGAAGGCCAAGCCCGTAAAGGTGGCCAAGGCGGACGTAAAGTCCGTGACCGCTTCGCCGGTCTCGCAAATGCCCCCCGGTCTGATCAACTCGCTCAATGAGAATGAGTTATCCGACCTCGTGGCTTACCTGCTCTCAGGCGGGAACAATAGGCACCGGGTGTACAAGTGAGCCTGCGCGGCGGCGACAAGAGCAACGAGATGTTCAAGAAACAGGAAAAGAATCACTTAATGTCGGCAAGCCCGATCGAGAAAAACCCACGCCGAGATGCCGGGTGCCTCAAATAATGCCATGAAGATCAACCACCCCGGTCCAATCCGGTTGTAGACTTTCTGCCAAAGGAGAGATTTTCTTTTCGCCCGGAAGATCAAAGTCTCGAAGGAATGACGGGAAAGAGGCGAATCATTGCCCATTGACGCAAGCTCGAACGGGATCTACCGTTTTGAGCCATGAAGGCTTTTTCCCTTGGTTTCTCCGCATGGTTGTTACTCTCCTTACTTTGGATTCCCATTCTCCGTTCCGAGAAGCCTCCCCAGCTTGCTGACCTGCAAGGTGGCCTGGTGGTTCAGGTCGGTGCCGAAAAAACGGACGTCGCGGTTCGGTTAAGTCATACCGGTCGCTACCTCGTCCATCTCGTCGACCTCGATTCCTCGGTCACCGAAAAGGCGACCAAATCCTTACGGACAAAAGGAACCTACGGGCTCGCCTTCGCTGAAACCCTGCAAGATTTCAATCATCTTCCCTACGCCGAAAACATGGTGAACGCGGTCATTCTTCAATCACCAGGGAAAGTACCCTTGGCCGAAGTTCATCGCATCCTCACTCCCGGCGGCGTCTTGCAGATTGCCCCGGGCATTGGGATCGGGGAAGCACACTTGAAAGCTGCCGGTTTCGACACCATCAAGCGGGCCAAGGACGAGTCTTTCAACTGCCGCAAGCCTTGGCCGAAAAACATGGACGATTGGTCTCACCCGCGCCATGCCGCCAATGGCAACGCCGTTTCCGGAGACACCGCCGTAGGCCCCCCGGAGCGTGTTCGCTGGGTAGCGGCCGCGACATCCGAGGTCGAGGGCTTGGTAACTGCAGGTGGACGGAATTTCTATGGTGGCATCCTGGCCCGTGACAGTTTCAACGGATTAAGGCTCTGGCACAGGGATCTGCTGAAGAGCAAATTGAACGAGCCCTCCTTCAACCTTCCCCGCTTATCCTACAGCCGAGCTCGTCCCGTCGTCTCCGGAAAGTACATCTTTGCGGCAGGGAAAGGAAAGCTTGTTGCCCTTGATGCAGCCACCGGGGAGATCGCCCGCGAGTATCCGGGCATTGGTGAACCTGACGAGGTGATCCATCACAAAGACGTCGTCATCGCCATCGACGAGAATCATATCCGGGCATTCAGCTCGGAGACCGCCGAGGAGCTCTGGGAACGGGAATCCAGTGACCCGCGCAACTTGACCGCTGAGAACGAAACGGTCTGCTTCATTCGCGGGCGCCCCAAGCGGGGAGAGTCTTCCGAAGCCATCGCAGTCGATCTCAACACAGGCAAGGTCAGGTGGCAGGCTTCCCATTTTTCTTGGATGAACAAGGTATACCGGACCGTGATGCACGGGGAGCACGTCGCCTTTGAGGTATCCACTTTGAATGACCACGATGCCGGGAACGGAATCCACGTTCTTTCTGCAAAGACGGGCAAACTCGCTTGGGAAAAGGATTTCCCGCCCGGCATGAACCACACCCGTCAAGCGCGCGCCATGTTTGCAGGGGATGACATTTGGATCCTGCACGGTGGTAAACAAAATACTGCGACCAAGGAAGGGACCAAGCGAACCGCCATTCAAGTCTCTTCCCTGAACCCGGCCACGGGCAAGGTCATGAAGACGTTCCCCGCCGGGCTTGCTCATTGCTTCCCCCCCGTCGCGACCCCGCGTTACGTTTTTGCGGGTGTACTCGACATGACCGACATGAAAACCGGCGACGTCGTGGCCAACCGCATAACCAAGGCCAACTGTTCCCGCGAAAACGGATGGGTGCCCGCCAATGGGCTCATTTACACCACACCCAAGCACTGCACCTGCTGGCCGATGTTGCGCGGGTACGTAGCGATGGCCCCGGCCTCGCCGACTCGGGACAATATCGTAAAAAAACCAATCGAGGAAATCACCTTTGCCTTGTCCAAGGGTTCTGCATCCGCAGATTCTTCCGCACCCGGTTCCGTAAACGGGGACTGGCCAACCTATCGCGGGGACCCTTGGCGCAGCGGAAGTTCAGCCGGGGACGGACCAACTAAGCTCGATACCAAGTGGAGCGCGAAGGTAGCGACTCCTTCCAAAATACCGGATGGTCCCATTCTTCATGACTGGAACGAAAATCCTTTCGTCAAGGGATCCGTCAGCGCGCCCACTATCTCCGGAGACCGTGTATTCGTTACCCGACCCGATGCTCACGAAGTATTGGCCATGCAGTCTGCGGACGGGAAAATCTTGTGGCGATTCACCGCCCGGGGAAGGGTCGATACCCCACCGACCATCCATAGTGGCCTTGCCCTTTTCGGTTGCCATGCCGGATACGTTTACGCCTTGCGTGTCGATACGGGTGAAGTGGCTTGGGAATTTCAAGCCGCCCCGGTTGACGAACGAATCGTTGCCTACGGGCAGGTGGAAAGTCCGTGGCCCGTACCAGGCGCAGTCCTGGTCATTGACGCCACGGTCTATTTCGTGGCTGGTCGCCAGCAACTGGCGGACGGTGGTGTTCTCGTCTTCGCACTTGATGCACTGACCGGCGAAAAACGTTGGGTCCATCGTCTCGATCACATTCCTCAAAAAGCCGACCCGTCCGGGAAAAATCCCTACAAGGGATTCTATGAGAACTCGGGGCTCGAGTTCGATCCCATCGATATTCTCCATCAGGAAGGTGATGGAATAGCCATGTCGCGCTGGATATTTTCTCCCGATGGCAAAACGGTGGACGTGGACAAGTGGAACGCCTTCGCCAAGTTGGACACCGGGGGCGGTGAAGTGTGGGTACCACGTGGCTCATGGAATTATGGAGCCCGTCACCAAGACCGTTTCCCAGGCGAATCTCCCCGTCGACCACTGGTGGTCTTTCGCGATTCCTCGGTATTCGGTCAGCTCAATGCAAGCACCGACGTCTTCCGGAGAGATTTCGATGCGGATGCAGTCAAGAACTTCAACGGCAAATGGATCACGGGCTGGAAAGCTTCTCAGGAAGGAAGAAAGGGAGGAAAACCATTCCGCACCTACCGCGTGGCCGAAGGGGCAAAATGGACGGTCGATCCTTTCACTCCGGCCGAGGAAAAGGACAAGCCATACAAGAAAGGCACTCAACTCTTTAACGACGTCCACGCCATGGCTCTTGCGGGCAACGATCGTCTCTATGCGGTGCACAAGGATGGTCGGTTGAAAGTTTTCGACACCTCGAATGGAAAAGTCCTCGCTGAGCGACAAGTTCCTTCACCCATATGGGATGGGTTAGCCATCGCAAAAGGAAACCTTTTTCTTTCCACGCGCTCGGGTGAACTACTTTGCTTAGGTGCCGCCAAGTAAGGGACGACATGCGGACGATTGTTTGAAAAACCGGCGCTAACCCTGACCACAAGTCCATGAAGAAGATTCTCCTGCTCGTTGCGGTGGTGGCTTGGGTGGCAGGTTGCGGGAAAGACAATTCCATTACCGAGAAGAAGGATAAGAACGCACTCATCGATGCCAAGGTCATCGCCTTTCCCGGGGCAGAGGGCGCAGGCAAGTTCACCAAAGGAGGCCGGGGCGGAGACGTCTATCACGTGACCACGCTCCAAGACTCGGGTCCCGGATCATTCAGGGAGGGCATCGAATCAATCGAGGGACCGCGAACCATCGTATTTGATCTCAGCGGCACGATCCGGCTGAAAAACGATATCAAGATCAAGGACGTGTCTTACCTGACCATTGCCGGTCAGACCGCACCCGACAAAGGAATCACCTTTGCGGACCGAAACCTCAGGTTTGAAAACTGTAGTCACGTGATCGCCCGGTATTTTCGCATCCGCCTCGGTGATAAAAATAAGCCGGGTGGAACGGCTCTTGACTGCATCACGGCCAACTATAGCAACCACGTCATGCTCGATCACCTCTCCTTGAGCTGGGGCATTGACGGAAACGGCGATTTCCGGGGACTCAAGCATTCGACTCTCCAGTGGCTGATCTTCAGCGAAGCTCTTCACGACAGTCTCCATGAAAAGGGCCCGCATGCGATGTGCACCTCCTTTCGGGAGAGCGAAGGGTTTGCGACCTTGCATCACAACGTCTACGCAAGCAGCCGGAACCGGCACCCTTCCACTGCAGGCGGATCCCAAGTCATGGAATTTGTCAACAACCTCAATTACAATTGGAGCGGTTTCCACAACCTATCGGGCGAGCAATACAACCTGCTCAACAATTACTACAAAGCTGGTCCCATGAAGGGAGACAGGCTTCCCATTCGCTATAAGTCAAAGGCTCTGAAGCCCGTATCGAACGGATACTTTTTCGGGAATCACTTTGAAGGTTTGCCTGAACAATACAATCAAGACAACTACGCGGCCATGGACTTCGAATCCTCGGGTACGGACGGAAAATACAAAGGCACCACCCGCAAATTTTTCGAGGCATCCGATCGTTTTGACGCAGGCAAGTACAAGTTGACTCAAATTGAAACGGCTCAAGAGGCATACGAGTCCTGCCTCAAGCAAAGTGGTTGTTCGCTGGTGCGTGATGCCGTAGACGAACGTCTGATCGAAAGCATCCGAAACAATACTGGGAAAGTGATTGATTCGCAGGACGAAGTCGGAGGTTGGGACAGATATCCATCCGTTGCGAGACCGCTTGATTTCGATACGGATGGGGATGGCATGCCCGATAAATGGGAAAGGACTTCGGGCTTGGACCCCGATAATTCGTCCGATGGAAACCAGGATCGTAACGACGACGGCTTCACTAACCTTGAGGATTACCTAAACGGACTGACGCATGTGCCACAGTTGAATTCTCTGGATAAAAACAAACCGTGACGGCTTGCAGACGAAAGCTTTTCTTTCTCTTTTTACCCTGGTGGCTTTGGGTCAATGAATCTTTGGGAAACGAAGATCTGCGAGGCATGGAGTTGTTTGAGCACCACTGTTTCGATTGCCACGACGAGGACGTTCAAAAAGGAAACGTCAACATGGCCGAGTTGTTTGACGCCGGCTCTTTTGACGGAACCCTGATGTTCGAAAACCTCATTACGGCAAAGATGCCCCCCGAGAACAAGAAGCAACCGAACGCCGAGGAGAAGCGGGCCATGCTTGATTGGTTGGCCAAGCGCCAAGCCGACCACAAGCCCGCCCCCTACCGCAGGATCAGCCGACATGAGTTTGTCCATTCGCTCAACGATCTGCTTGGAATCAAGCTCGACCTGACCGGGGAAATCCCGGACGACCGCGGTACTTTCGATTTCGATTCCGACCGCAGGATCAAACTGACCAAGGAGATGCTCGGCTCCTACTTTAAAGTAGCCGATCAAATGCTTGAATTCGCCCTACCCGCCGATGGCTTCGATCCCGAGCAGATCTGGGTAACCAACAAGATCAAGGACAGCCACAAGACCTACAACATATACACCCGGCCATACAAGGAGGGCATTCTTTTCTCCTGGACCCGGGCGAACAACGGAAACAG
>JABGWD010000252.1 GCA_018645725.1 Opitutia bacterium | reverse complement strand
GTACACGGGAAGAAAACGCTTACCAGCATGAATCTTAGGCTAAAGCCAAACGGTCACCAGGTTAAGATCTCGCCCAAGAACCTCAAAAGCATGGGAAGCGCCTTTCCTTATTCCGGTCACAAGATCAAGATCGAGACCTTGGTCGAACTCAAGGTGGACGACAGCATCATCCCCTTTATGGATACGGTCGTGAAACGCGGAATGTGCGGATACTTGGGGAGCAAAGCTCCCAAGCGGGCCAAGGTCAGCAACAACGCAAAGGAACTGATCGACCCGAAGGACTCATTCAAGTTTTTCAAGAACCTGACCGCCCTCCCGATTCAAAATCAAATCGCGACGCTTGGTCTTTTGGTCATCGGCGGAATTTTGATCGTAGTCAACTTCTTCGTCGGATTGCACGACCAGATGGCCCCCGAGCAAATGACTTGGATCTACAGCCACTACGATAGTGACGGAGACTCGAATTCTCCGCTGGTTGACGCCCTCATGGGATGCGGGGCAATCGGGGCAGCAATCTGGTTTGCCATGAGAAAACAACTGAGGAAGTACATGTCGTTCCGGTTCAAGGCCAAGCTCAGCAAGGTGAATCGGAAATCATCCGTAAACGTCGGGCAATTGATTGCGGGCTCCAGTCGGGTCGACCTTTTCGACGCAACCTTGCGCGTCGTGGCCTGCAATTTGGAAAAAGGACAATACGTCAGGGGGAGCGGAAGCAATCAGCGAACCGTCAGTTTTTCCCACCCCACCCGGGCGGTCCTGCTCTACTCGAAAAGAATTCCCATGATTACCAAGGGCACGCCCATATGCAGCTACTTCAATCAGGAGTTTAGCTTCGAACCCATGTTCAAATCCCTCTATCCGCGCCAAATGGTATCCGACGAACATGGACTCGATCTGGCTTGGGAAGTCCAATTGATCGTCAACGACTTCGTCGACCAGGAACTGCAAGGCGACCCGAACGCCTTCATACGAGAGGAATTTTACGAGGCATGAAACGCGAACCACGCCCCACCGACCGCTTCCATGACTTTCTCGGCTTGGCCAATCGTTCTTTTGAACAAGAGCGTCTTCTCGTTTTTTACGGAACCAGTGGCTCGGGCAAAAGTTCGAACTTGAAATTCCTGGCCGATCATCACTCCGAATTTCGTGATCAACGCACGCCTTGGGTATGGACGATGGGCAAGGACTTTGAAGTTTCCGGCGTGCGCAACAACCGACTCGTGGCAGTCGACGAGATCATCTCCTTCCTTCAATTCCCCGCGCTGAGAAAACTATTGAAAACCAACCAAACGGTTGCCGTTGCCTCCCACCTCCATCCCCTTTGGTTCAAGATGCTCGGGCTCACCCTGCCTATCCGTTCCTTCCGCACCGACGCAGATGGTGCGAAGCTTCGAGCCTACTTGAAAGGAAGAGGAGTTCGGTACACGGAAAACGCCCTGCAAAGTTTTTGCCGGCGTTACCGGTCCAGTTACGTCGAGTTGCAATGCATCCTCGAACGCGCTCCCGGCCAAAGCTTGGATCATGCCCTGCGCTTCAATCGTAAATTCGACAACATCTCGATTTCCAAACGGAAAGAATGGTCACCCGTCCACCCCTGTCTGAAGTTCGACTGAAGGTATTTTGCCCTTCCCGTATCTTTTCATTCGCCAAGAGCGAAATGCTTCGTTAGCAACCCAATTGTCGTCTCTTTTTTGGCCTTCCCCAACCAGGCGAGAGAACGTATCCAACCATTCATCTTAGCGAAAAAACATAATGAACGAAGTCACCATCAAGGGAGAAGTCAAGTTCGTGGACGAAGTCCGCGAGTACGGAGCCAACGGATTCAGAAAGCAGGAGGTCGTGGTGGAAACCGGCGACGGAAAATGGGACAACCCCATCGCCGTTGAGTTCACCAAGGACAACATCGAAAAAAGCCAGACCCTCAAGAAGGGCGACCGGGTAACCATCGAAGCGCGGGTGAACGGCCGCGAATGGCAAGGGCGTGACGGTGTGACCAAATGGTTTTCATCGATCGCCGCCTACAAGGTCGAAGCCGAAGGCGGGGGTACGGACGCAGCTCCCGCTGCTCCCGTTCAAACCGATCCCGACAGCTCATCCTTCGACACTTACGACGAATTTGACGACGGGGGCACGGACGGGCCTTTCTAAGGACTCTTCCACTCCCTTTCTTCCAAGCAGG
>JABGWD010000251.1 GCA_018645725.1 Opitutia bacterium | reverse complement strand
CTTGGCCACGACCGAGCCGATGTAGGGCGAATCATCGGGTACGCCTTGCTGGACCCTCTTCTCCGACTGCCCGCTGAGAAGGTTGTGCATGGCGTCGAAGTGATTGCTGATACCCCCCGGATGAGTGACCGAGCGGATAAGACAGATTTCGTTGGTGATCTTGGCCAACTTGGTATGCATCTCGTTGAGATGGAGACCGGGGACTTTGGTCGGTATGGTCTTGTAGGGGCCTCGGTACTCGGATGGAGCGTTGGGTTTCATGTCCCAGGTGTCCACGTGACTGGGCCCGCCGCAGAGGAGCACGAAGATGCAGGATTTCTTGGAGGCAACGGCATTGCCGGATGCATCCGTCTTGTCATTGCCAAAGACCAAGCCTGGGGTCGTCAGGTTAACGGCTCCTGCAGCAGCTGCCTGCAACATACTCCTTCTTGAAATCTTTGATCCTTTCATGCCTGCCTTTCGTTCATAGTCCGACATCAGTCAAAATGCCTGCTTTCAGAATCTGAGTTGCCTAGCGACAGGTCAATGAAAATGAGGGGGTAATGAAAAACGCGCGACCGGTCATGGGACGAGGGATTCATGGATCACCTTGCAGCGGGGGAGGGCGGATTGCAGGCGACGGGTGCCTTCGGGGGAAAGCTTGGTGGCATAGACGTGAAGCTCGCGCAGGGTTTTCATTTTCGAGAGTATTTCAATGGAAGCATCGGTGATGGGCAGGTCGTGCAGCCAAAGTTTTTTGAGCTTGGTCAGTTTTGCCAAGGCCCGGACCGTCTTGTCCGTCACCCGGGTTTCCCCGAGGTACAAGCCTTCGAGCTTGGTTAGTTTTGCAAAATGGGGTGCCGATTTGTCGGTGATCCGATTCCCCCGCAGCCCAAGGTAGGTGAGTTGACCCGCATTCGCGAGGTGAGCAATCCCCTCATCGGTAATCTTGGTTTCCCCGACCGGGAGCAATTGGAGGGATTTGGACCGGGACAGGTGACGCGTTCCCTCGTCTCCGACCTGTGTGCGGTAGAGGTTAAGCCATTCGAGCTTGGGGAGTTTTGCAACGAAGGCCATGTCTTGATCGCTTGCGGAGGTTTTCTCAAGGGAAAGGTCGGTCAGTTGCGGAAAGTCGGCAAGGAACTTGAGTTCTCCGCTCTTGAAGGATGCTCCGTTGAGCACGACCTCGACTACTTCACCCTTTTTTTGGAAGAGCCTGCCGCCCAAGTCCGCGATTTTTTGTTGGGCATTCTTCTCTTTGGCCCAAAGAGTGGAAAGAAGGAGGAGGGGGGCTATGCAGGTAAGGATGCGGAATATGGAGGCGTATTTCAAAAGCGAAAGATTCCGCCCAACTTAACTGCCATGCCCAATCCTTGCAAGGAGAGTCCGGTGGCTTCGTCGAGATAGCTCTGGTTGACCACGAAATAAAATTTTGCGCCCGGTTTGTATTCCCACTGGAGCCTGCTGTTCACTCCCAATGACTTGCTGAAATTATCATACTGCAAGAGGTTGTTGATCGATAAGTCCGGATTGAAATTGATTCTCGAAGTCGCGTTGAGAACCTGTAGTTCCGTCTCGGGAGCGTGGTTCCACTTGATGGAGGTGTTTGAGTATCCGAGCCCGAACATCAATTCCTTCTTGGGCAAGAAATCAATGCTTGCTTCGTATCTTTTTCCCGGGGCGTAGAAGTCGCCTCGGGTGTATGAAAGTGATCCGTTGATTTTTCTTTTGGAATCCGTATCAAGCGAGATGGTATGGTAGAGCCCGTTGTATTTCCCAGGTTGAAGAGAGGTGTCGAAAATAGTGAACGTTTCATCGGGGCGATCGGACTTTCGGGTGAATCCATAACTGATCGAGTCTCCTGAACCGAAGATCAAAGAAACAGGAGTAAAGGTATGGGTGACGTCCGACAAGCTGTTACCCGAGTCGGTGTATAGTTCGAGTTCGTATTCGTGAATGCTGATCATCAACCAATCCACTTCCTCGTACCGGGGGGCGTAGGAGCCGAAGAGATGGTACTTTCTGAAATCATCTCTCATCACGTACCCAAGAGGAGGGCTGAAGTCATCCGGTACCCCGGAATAGGCGGCGTAGAGAGTCACTTCGGGACTATTGAAGACAGTCTCGGCTCCATATGAGATTTTGAAATCCGATTCCACTTGGGCGTCATTGGACGAGCCGAGCGTCCACACTTTGGTGGACAGGGAATTATCTCCCATGAATTCGCCGTCAATGAATTGATAATCCGTGCCCAAACTATACCCGTCCGAATCGGATTGTGGATTCCCAATGGTCGAGATGAGTCCTAGGGTCGAACCGTTCTCCAAGTTCTTGCGGACCCGTCCCACGAAAACGTTCCGTTCGCCCTCGGGTGAGTCAATCAGGACGTCCATAAGCCCAAAGTTATAGCCCTTTTGGTGGCTGGTGATCTTGGCCGCAAAGTGAATGGGTACGACTTCACCCGATGAGCTCAATCCGATTTTGCGGCTGTAGTACGGGTTGACCCCGTCGGATGGAAAATGAAACATCCCTGCATCCTCCAGGAAGAAGTCGCGTTTTTCGGGGAAGGATTGATTGAACCGCGAGAAATTGAACTGGCGGGTGTCGGCTTCCACGTCGGCAAAATCCGTATTCAAACTCAGGTAGGCAGTGGTTCTTGCGTTGATCCGGTAGCGGAGGTCCAATCCGCCATCGACTTTGAAGTCGTCGATTCCGGTTGCCCGGTCGTCTACGTAAGTACTGGTGACGAAAGGAAGGACGTCCAACCCAAGACCCTGCTTTAAATCCTTCAGCCCACTGAGGGTGCCTGCTTCGGTTGCATTGGCCGGATCGACACCCGGGCGGGCGTTTGCCCAAACCTGTGTCTCGCTGTTGCTTTTGATAACTCGCAGAAAGTTGATTCCCCAAGTGGTGGATTTTTCGTCAAAGGCAATGGATTTGAAAGGAATGGCCACCTCGGCTGCCCAGCCCCAGTCGTGAATGGCGCTCTTGGCCGACCAGATCGTATCCCAGTCGCCATTTTGCATTTTCCCCTGATCTGCGATCAGCAAGTCAAATCTCAGGCTGTTTGGCGTAACGAAAAAGGCATAGGCATTTCTTTTGTCATGAAAGGTATCCAAAATGACAATGCAATGATCGTCATTTCCGGCATTCGCCACATTGCCCGCGTTTGCCGTGACGTCACTGGGTTTTTCCTGAAAGCACCAAATTCCAACGTAGAGATTCTCCTTGTCGTAGAGTATTCGAAGCTCGGTCGGTTGGGTACCGGAGGTATTGTTCTCCGGGAAGGTCTGCACCAAGTCACCTGCAGGTATGGCCCGTTTCCAAACCTCGTCATCCAAGTGGCCATCCAGTTTTGGCCCTTCTTCAACGTAAACTGCTCTGAGCGAGGGATTGCCTAGGTAAGCTCCTTGGCTTTGGGGAGGAATTTCCGAGGGTTGAACTTTAGGCACACCGGTTTCGGACGTTGCTTCCTTGCCCCAAAGCGGGACCTGAAGGAGTGACGTAGAGAGAAACAACCAGAAGAATTTGATTGTTGGTACGGCGGGCATTTTCATTTCTACGAACGGAAGAGT
>JABGWD010000250.1 GCA_018645725.1 Opitutia bacterium | reverse complement strand
GAATCCATGCGCATGCCTTTCCTCGTCCGGTACCCCAAGACCGTAAAGGCGGGCCAGCGTTTCGACACGATCATCGAAAACGTCGACTACGCACCGACCATGCTCGACTTTGCCGGAGCCGCCATTCCCAAGACCGTTCAGGGACGTTCCTTCAAAACCCTTCTTGAAACGGGCAAGGAAGCCGACGACTGGAAAAAGGCGGCCTATTATCGCTATTGGATGCACATGGCCCACCATGACAACCCGGCCCACCTGGGCATGAGAACCAAGCGCTACAAGCTCATCTATTTCTACGGATGCAATTATCAGGGAGGATACCAAACCCCTGCGGGTTGGGAATTATACGACATGAAGAACGATCCGCATGAAACCCAGAACCTGTACCACGACCCCAAGCATGGGAAGCTTGCCAAATCGCTCAAGAGTTGGTTGGCCAAGGTACGCAAGCGGGTCGGAGACAATGGATCTCACTACCCGGAATGCGAAAAGATCGTACAGGAATTTTGGGATTACGACGACGCGGACCAAGCCAGGGCTCGCAAAATCTCCGCCGAGTACCTTGCCCGTCGGAAAGGCGAACTCAAGGATGGCGTGCGTAACGTAAAAACCTCCGGGAAACCTTGATTTTTGAAGAGACTTCTCTTCGTGTCACTCACATCATGAGTGACGCATGAAAATCATTCTCCTTTTTCTTTTGCTTGCGGGCGTATCGCTCGCCCACGCGGATAAGCCCAATGTCCTTTGGTTCGTAGTCGACGATATGTCGGCCAACTTCTCCTGCTACGGAGAAAAGACGATCAAGACACCAGCCGTCGATCGGTTGGCCATGCAAGGCCTTCTTTTCACCCGAGCCTATGCGACGTCTCCTGTCTGTTCGACCTTTCGGTCCTCTCTGATCACGGGCATGTACCAGAACTCGATCGGCTCTCATCATCACCGCAGCGGCCGTGGCAAGCACCGTATCCAATTACCGGATGGCGTACAGCCCATTCCCGAGCTTTTTCAAAAAGCAGGGTACTACACCTGTATCGGCAGTGGGCTCGAAGGCTTCGATTATCGCAGCATGCCGACCACTAGGCAAAAACGTGGCAAGACCGACTACAACTTCGACTGGGAAACCAAGACGTACGACAGCCATGACTGGGCCGGACGAAAGAAAGGCCAGCCTTTTTTCATGCAGGTTCAACTCCATGGAGGAAAGATGCGCGGAGCATCCGAGAGTGGCTATAACACTTTGGAGAAGCGCATGGCTGACCAATTCGGAATGCGGCCCACGCTGCATGAAAAAATCGGTCTTCCTCCCTACTACCCGAAAGACCCGATCATTCTCCGCGACTGGGCCACCTACCTGGACACCGTCAGGATCACCGACTGGCACGTTGGTCAAGTCATGCAAAGGCTCGAAACGGAAGACATTCTCAAAAACACCTTGGTCATCTTCTTCACCGACCACGGAATCAGTCACGCCCGGGGCAAACAATTCCTTTACGACGAAGGCACCCATATTCCATTGATCATCCGAGGCCCCGGCATCGCCAAAGGTCAAAAGAGAAGCGACTTGGTCGAACACATCGACGTGGCGGCTCTTTCTCTGGCCGCCGCGGGCATTGAGATACCAAAGAAGATGGAGGGAACCGATATCCTCGATCCGGATCACCAACCCAAAGAAGCAGTCTACGGAGCCCGTGACCGCTGTGGCGAGGCCGCCGACCGCGTCCGTTCAGTGCGTACCGACCGATATCTATACGTCAAAAATTTTTATCCTCAACGGCCCCACCTCATGCCCAGCAATTACAAGGACAGCAAAATCATCATCAAGCGCCTGCGCCAACTTAACGCCGAGAAGAAACTTGATGCCCTCGCCGAAAAACTGCTCTTCTCCCCCACCCGCCCGGCCGAGGAACTCTATCTATACCGACAAGACAGGTGGCAGACCGATAACTTGGCCAATGACACCAAGCACGCCAAAGCCCTTAAAGACATGCGTAAACGCCTCGGGCAATGGATTGAAAAAATCGGCGACCCGGGACCCGAGACACCGGAAGTCTACGCCTTGGAAACCGAAGACCAGATGAAATCGACGCGCAATGCAGCTTCCCGGGAGAATTACCGTAAAAACAGCGAGATCTACAAGCGTTGGGCCGCCAGTGGAAAATAGACCAATCCGCAAGACTTGCCAAACTCCCGGTCTTCGACAAACGACTACCTACCCGACGGATTTCCGAGGAAGACCCGATTTACCATTCGACAATGTCCCGATATTCATTTTTCTAAACTTTTCGGACTGATACCAAGTCGCACCAATACATAACCCGAACCATCCTTCCTCATGCATACCTCAAAGGTAGTTTTCCTCATTCGCCTAATGTGCGCATTGTCACTGCTCGCGCCCTTTGCCGTTCAAGCAAAGGATGCGAAAAAAGCATCTTCCACCCCGACCGGACGCTTTCTGCGGATTACGGTTCCAGGTGACAATAAGATCCTTACCTTAAACGAGGTGGAAATCTACAGTGGAGGCAAAAACGTTGCCCGTGGCGGCAAAGCCAAACAGTCCAGCACCGCACACGGGGGAGTGGCCGAAAGGGCCATCGACGGAAACAAGAACCCGGACTACAACGCGGGTGGACAGACTCATACCGATGGATCCGGTTCCATCGCTCCGTGGTGGGAGGTTGACCTGGGGAAAAGCGTGCCGGTTGAAAAAATAGAAGTGTTCAACCGCAAAGGCCTTGGAGATCGTCTCAACGGGTTCACCGTAACCCTGATGGACGTTCTTAGAGAAACCGTTTTCGAGACAAAGAAGATTCGAGGAGCAGAGCGTATTATAATCAATCTAAAGAACAAGGTCGATGTCAGCTACGTCACCTTCTCGGGCAAGAAGGGAAAGCCTCCGGCAACCGGCACACCTGTTGTCGAGGCCGAGGTCCCCGAAGGTTATCGTGACCCCGCTCCCTTCCAGTTCAAAAAGGGCGACACTGTAGCCATTCTCGGAAATGGATTGGCTGATCGCATGCAACACGACGGTTGGACCGAGACTCTCTTGCAAAGCGAATTAAAGGGCAAAGAGGTATCCTTCCGCAACATGAGCTTGTCCGGAGACCGGCCCAATCAATACCCAAGAAGCAGAGGATTCACCCCAATGGGCCAATACCTCCAGCATGTGAAAGCCGACGTGGTTTTCGCAATGTTCGGTTACAACGAATCCTTCTCAGGCCCAGAGGCTGCCGACAGCTACAAGAAACTATTGATTGATTTCGTCGCCAAAATCAGAAGTTACAAGCCCAACGGAAAAGATTTCCCACGCATCGTATTGTTCAGCCCGATCGCATTCGAAGACCTGAACAGTCGAAATTTCCCCCGGGGCAAAGCCCACAACAAAAACCTCTCCGCTTTCTCCAAGGCCACGCAGGATGCGGCAAGGGAAGCTGGCGTGGCATACGTCGATCTGTTCGGCCCGACCCTGAAACTTTACGAACAACAAAAGGAACCCTTGACCCTCAATGGAGCGCACTTGAACGAACTGGGAAACAAGAAGGTGGGAGAAGTAATCACCCAAGCCTTGCTGAAAAAGCAAACGTCCGCCTCCCCTACCCATGAAGAATTGCGCCAAGCCGTGCTTGAGAAAAACTGGCACTGGCACAACCGCTACCGGGCGACTGACGGGAATGACGTTTGGGGTGGCCGTTCCGGTTTGCGCTTCGTCGACGACCAGTCCAATGCCGAGGTTCTTCAACACGAATTGGTGATGCTCGACGTCATGACCTCCAACCGGGATAAACTCATTTGGGCGAGCGCCGAGGGTAAGAAGCACAAG
>JABGWD010000249.1 GCA_018645725.1 Opitutia bacterium | reverse complement strand
AGAGACCGTTTCGTAACCGAGAGAATCCGAGCGTTGGCTGATTATTTGAAGGGCACGATCTATCAATTCGTCGACAAATTCGACATCGATATCCTGATCCCCCAAAATTGCCTTGCGATTCCAATGCACATTCCCCTCGGCATTGCCCTGACCGAGTTCCTGTCCGAAACGAGGATGCCGGCCGTCGCCCATCACCACGACTTCTTTTGGGAGAGAACCCGTTTTTCCGTCAACTCGGTTCCCGAGTATCTGGATATGAGTTTCCCCCCGAAACTTTCCAACATGAGGGACGTCGTGATCAATCAGGAGGCTCAGGAACAGCTTGCCTTGCGCAAGGGGATATCCTCCCTCGTGATTCCAAACGTGTTTGATTTCGAAACCCCGCCGGATCCGGCTGACGAATATGCCTCGGACGTGCGCAAGGAACTCGGTTTGGCCGATGATGACTTCTTTATCCTGCAACCCACTCGTGTCGTTCCCCGAAAGGGGATCGAGCAAGCGATCAAGTTGGTCAGTCTTCTCAAGGATCCTCGATGCAAGCTCGTGATCTCCCACGAGGCGGGTGACGAGGGTTATGAATATCTCGGCATGCTCGAGCAGTTGGCCAAGGAAGAGGAGGTTGACATGCGGGTGGTGGCCGACCGGGTCGGCGAGGTTCGTCACCGGGACTCGGAGGGAAGAAAAGTTTATACTCTGTGGGATCTTTATTTGCATGCGGATTTCGTGACCTATCCGAGCTTGTACGAGGGTTTCGGAAACGCCTTGCTCGAAGCGATTTACTTCCGCAAGCCGATTTTGATCAATCGATATTCCATCTTCGTTCGCGACATAGAGCCCAAGGGCTTTCGCTTGCTGACGATGGATGGATTCGTCACCCCGAGCTTGGCTGCCAAGGTTCGGCGCATTTTGACCGATGAAAAACTTCGGGAGGATATCGTGGACCACAATTACGAAGTGGCTCGCCAATTTTACTCCTACTCGGTTGTGCGAAGTAATCTGCGTGCCTTTCTCGCCAGCCTGGTGGGTTATTGAATGATGAAATCTCAAAGCCAATCCACTTTGATCAAGCACGTTTCGAGCGCCAAACTGAAGGCGATTCGCAAGCGTTTCGTCACTCTTTACGGAATCGAACGCGCGGATCTGCTTCTGGACAGGTTTTATCACCTAATCGGGCGCTACGGAATCGGTGTGAGCAAGAATGCCCATTCCAAGTCTTTGACCCAGCGTGATGCCGTGCTCATTACCTATGCGGACATGGTTTCCGAAGAGGGAAAATCTCCATTGGCTGCCTTGCGGGAATTTTGTACGGCACGACTGAAAGGCGCATTTTCCGCAATCCATATCCTCCCCTTTTACCCATGGACCTCGGATGATGGTTTTTCCGTTGTCGATTATCGGGAAGTGGAGGAAAGCTATGGCAGTTGGGATGATTTATCGAGGCTTTCCGAGGAATTCGAGCTTATGTTCGATCTCGTCTTGAACCATTGTTCGGCCAAGAGTCAATGGTTCAAGGAGTATGTTTCGGGAGTCGAACCGGGAATGAATTACATAATGGAGGTAGATGAAAAGGCTGATTTGTCCGCGGTCATTCGTCCTCGATCGACCCCGTTGCTGACTACTTTTCAAACCCGGGGAGGGGAACGCAAAGTTTGGACGACCTTCAGCGCCGATCAAGTGGACCTGGATTGGACGAGCCCCGACCTTCTCTTCGAGTTCTTCGACGTTATCATGTTATACCTGTCCAAGGGTTGCAGGATTCTGCGCCTTGATGCCGTTGCCTTTCTTTGGAAGAAGATCGGCACATCCTGTCTGCACCTTCCCGAGACGCACGAAGTGATCAAGCTGATACGTAACCTGCTTGAAGTGGTGGCTCCCGAAGTTCTCATCCTGACGGAGACGAACGTTCCGCACGAGGAAAACGTTTCCTATTTCGGCAAAGGAGACGAAGCTCATGCCGTGTACCAGTTTACCCTGCCGCCCTTGCTTCTCCATGGGTTGCTTCGCGGAACGGCCGAGCACCTCTCTTCCTGGGCCAAGAATTTGTCGCCTCCCCCGAAGGGTTGTCATTTCCTGAACTTTACCGCAAGCCATGATGGAATAGGGGTTCGTCCCTTGGAAGGAATTTTGCCGAAAAAGGAAATTTTGGGACTAGCCGAAAAAGTAAGGGAAAAGGGAGGTTTCGTTTCCATGCGCAAGCTCGAGGACGGATCGGAAACTCCCTACGAGCTTAACGCCACCTATTACTCGGCCCTTTCCGATCCCCAGGACGAAGAGCTTGGCGAATCCCGTTTTCTTTGTTCCCAGTCGGTTGCCCTGGCCATGCGTGGTATTCCCGCCATTTATTTCCATTCCCTTTACGCAAGCCCGAACGACTTGAAAGGCGTTAAGGAAACCGGCCGCAATCGAACCATTAACCGCAAAAAATGGAAGTCCGAGGAGTTGGAAAAATTACTCGAGGAAAAGAGCGGGCAGCCTGTCAGGGTCTTCGAATGGTATGCCCGTACCTTGAGGAAGCGGTCCGCCTGTCCTGCCTTTCATCCTGACGCGCCTCAGGCAATCTTGGATTTCGGGTCTTCGATTTTCGCCGTGGAGCGAACCTCCCTTGACGGCAATCAAGTTGTTCTTTGTCTGTTTAATTTTCAAGGAGAGGACAGCCTGGTTCCCGATGCGGAACAAGTGCGCTTGCTTTTCCCTCAAGGGAAGGCACGGGACTTGATTACCGGCGGAGAAATTACCCTGGAGAAAGGAAAGTTTTCTCTCCGACCCTACCAATCCCTCTGGTTGTCCGCTCATTGAACCTTCTCCTGCTTGATCAAAAGGTTTCCCTTCTTTCCCTGCCCCGGGAGGATCCGCGGGCCGTTCACCTTTGTGCGGTTTTGGGAGTCAAGATTGGTGACGAGATCGACTTGGCTCTCAAGAATGGCCCGAGAGGCAAGGGGACGGTTTCGGTTCTTACCGACAAACGGCTCGATTTGGCCATTCGTTGGCTGTCGCCTCACCCCTGCGATTTTTTCCCCGTTCACCTTTTCGTTGGCTTTGCCCGCCCGCAGACCTGCAGGAAAATTCTTGAGCAGGCTTCGGCTCTCGGAGTCGGGAGAATCTCCTTTTTTCAAGCTGAGAAGGGAGACCCTTCCTACCCGAAGAGTCGATTATGGACAACCAACGAGTGGATGGAAAGGATTGACCGGGGCGTCGAGCAGGCTTTCGCCAGTTTTGTCCCGGTTTGTGATATGCACCCATCCCTAAACGATGCCCTGAGTTCCCTTCGAAGCGAAAGATACCTGCGGATAGCCATGGACAATTACGAGGCATCAGGACCATTGACGGCCCCAAAAGAAACCGACGAGCGTTCGATTGCCCTGGCTCTGGGTCCCGAGCGGGGGTGGTCCGAAAACGAACGCGATCTCTTGCGCTCTCAGCGGTTCGATTTGCGTCACCTGGGCAAACGCGTGCTTCGCCTGGAGACTGCCGTAGTCGCTTCCTTGTCGGTTTTGTTGGCGGGCTATTGGACAGGCGTCGATTCCGAGGGTTTGTAAATCCGAAAGGCGGGGGATCCTTTTTTCTCTTTCCCAATCGTACGGGCAAGCGACCAACCGGGGAAGTCCTTTTGAGCCTCAGGGGGTGATTCATGGACAAGCAGCGCATCTTTTCTCAACAAGTTCCGTGAACCGAGCAATTTCAAGGCAACCGGTACGAGTTTTGAAATTTCTGCGTAGGGAGGATCTAGAAATATGAGATCGAAGGAAAGGCTGCAATGCCTCAGGTATTCACTGACGTCCCGGTTTTCAAGTTGCCCAATGGAAGGTGGGAGTTTTGCGCTTCTGCAAGTGTTTGCCAAGTTAAGCTTGAGATCGTTGAATATCCTCCGGTCGCTCTCGACGAAAACAGCTCCGCTTGCTCCCCGGCTCAAGGCTTCCAGACCATAGGAGCCTGTCCCGGCAAAAAGATCGAGGACCGACTTCTCGCCGACAAAGTCGCGTAACGATGAAAAGAGCCGTTCGCGGTTTGCATCACCGGCCGGTCGCAGCTTGTCCGTTTTGGTCGCCCGGAGGGTAATGCCCTTTGCCAGTCCGCCGCTAATTCGCATTGGTGAATGAGTTTGATAAGAAACGCATGTTCATTAAGAATGGCTTAGATCTTGAACTGATTGCCAAGCAAGCATGTTTTTTACCATAACAGTACAATGACCCGTAAGTTCAGGGCTTTTTCACCCATGGAACTCTCCGAAGGGGACGACGAGTTGGTTTTGGGCGAGGAGGAAAGTCATCACCTCGGCAAGGTTTTGCGTGCTCAAACCGGTTCTTCCGTTGAAATCCTCGATGGCAGAGGCTCTCTTGCCGAGGCGGAAATTTCGGAAATTGACTACAAGGCAACGCGGGTGAGGATATTGGCAAGGAAATCGATCCCGCCGCCAAACCCATTCGTTCGAATTGCCGTGGCCATGACCAAGGCAAACCGATGGGATGAAATCATACGGCCCTTGACCGAGATGGGGGTGGGGCGGATTACTCCGCTTCTTACCGAACGAACCGAAGTTCGCATTCCTTCCGGCAAGGAACCGGACAAGCTTGCGAAGTGGAGGAAGTTGGCTATCGAGGCTTGCAAGCAATCGGGAAATCCGTGGCTGCCCGAAATCGATTCCCCGCTCAAGTTTGGCGAATTGTTGCCCGACAAGGAAAGGGCAAGTTTCATAGCCAGTCTCCGGTTGCGTCCGGTTAAGTCTTTGACTGACTTCGAGAGTCCGCCCTCCGGGTTCCTGCTGATCATCGGACCCGAAGGCGGATGGACGGACGGGGAAGAGGGTTTGGCCTTGGAGAAAGGAGCTGTTCCATTTTCGTTGGGACCCCATGTCTTGAGAACCGAGACAGCCGCCGTGTGCGCTTTGGCAGTTGCGCGAGCCGGCTTCCTTGATTAGATTTGTCAACACAATGGCTGAAGAGTTATCGGGAGAACACAAGCTGAGGATCGTACTGGAATCGATCCTGCGGAACATACCTAAAGAAGAACAGTGCCAGAAATACGGTATTTCCGAAGACGTATTTCAAGAATGGCACGATCATCTGATTACGAACGGCGGAAAAATCTTCGATCCTGATTTCGGCAAGACCAGAACCCGCGTTCGAAAAGTTCACCAGATGAGCTCCCTGAGCAAAGCCCTGTTGGCCTTTAGCCTTCTTGCGAACTTTGCCGTCTTGATCCTTGTGGCCGTGTGGAAATTATACCCTTTTGAGGATGCCGATTCCGGTTTGGGTATCAACCAAACCATCCCTCAGGTATCTCCGGTCGACGTTGCTTCGGTGGAGGATGAACCAAGCAAGACCCGGGACGCGAGTCTTGTGACCGAAGAAGAAGCAAATCTCCCATCGCAAGGTCATTACGTTTCTCCCGAACCTCTGATCCCTCCCCGGTCAGACTTGGAACACTTGTTAGCCAAGCCCTTGCCTCTTCTTAGGCCAAAGCCTCTTTTGCCTGTCCCCATCCCCGAACCGGCGCGCGAGATTTCCTTCATGGGGCAAAATTTCCAAGGCAAGCACGTGGTTTATCTTCTGGACGTGGGAACTCATGTTCTGGCGGAGAAAGAGACGAAGGAAAGTTTCAAGGCCATGAAAACGGAAATGCTTAGTTCCATTGCCAATCTTTCCCCTCATTCCTATTTCAATTTGGTTCTCTTTTGGAACTTGAGAGAGGCACACGCGCTTGGAAAGACAATCCTTCGGGCCAATCATGAAAGCAAGAAGTTAGCCATCGATTGGCTGTCCGGGTTAGGTGAAACCGTTGATGAGCTTAAGGTCAAGCGAAGCCTGTATTACCCGAAGGAATTACTTTACGCCAAGCCACTGCCAGGCGTTGTCGGGCTTTGGTATGGACTCAGTACCGCCACAAGTTTTGATCCCGACTTGGTCTTTGTTTCAGCTGGCAACTTGCCCGCCTTCAACCTCTCCGAAGTTCCGAAGAGCCACTATGAAGGCTTGGGGATTGATTCTGCTCGACTTTCTTCGAATCGAACCGAGGGTGGAGCCGAAGAGGTTAGCGACCTGATCAAGTTAACTGCCCGCAAATGGTTGATTTCCGTCGAGGACGCTTCAAGGCTCCCTTTGACCGAAGATTCCATCGACGACATTGCCCTGCGGAGACTGGGTTTTCTCGATGGGAATTTTTCCGCAGCCCAAATGATTGAAATCCCCTGGGGCAAGTCTTTCGACCATCTTATTTCCGGCATGGAAATTGGAATCGACCGGGTTCCGCAAACACATATTTTCGTCTCACTTCCCCCCTATGCGACTTTGCCCAGCAGTTTGATCGATCCCGCCCGCGAATTTTCCGAAAGCTCGAAAGGGAGTTTTACCCTCAATCCAAGCTTTCCGTGAATGGGGTCACTTTCGAATGAATCGAGGCGCTATTCTTCCCATTCGTCCTTATCTCGACGTCCTCCCTCCTTCCCTAATGAGTTTTTGATTTGAATGAGCTCCCGCTTTTTTAGGTTTACCAACAAATCATTCGGAATCGCCACGCTTTTCCTTTTGTCTGTCGTTCAATCGGCCTTGGGCCAAGCACCCGATCCCGATCGGGTAATTTCCGTCCGACTGTTTTCGGATGCCAGCGCGGTCAAGCCGGGTGATTCGGTTTGGTTGGGGGTCGAGATTGAGATCGAGAAAGGATGGCACGTTTATTGGAAAACGTCTGGAGACACGGGTCTGCCTACCGAAATCGAGTGGACCATTTCCGAGGATGCCATGATTGAGCCCCCCCTTTACCCAACTCCCTATTTTTACGAATACCAAGATTCCGCCAGCTATGCTTACAAAGGAAAGATCTTGCTGCTTTCCCGGCTGACCCTTCCGGGTGACGGGGAGATACCGGCAAAAACCCTCTCGATTCAATGCGATCTTTCCGCCCTTGTTTGCAATGAATTCAACTGTCTCCCCTACGGCAAGGAATTGAGCCTGGAACTTCCGATTGGGGAAAAAACCATCCTTGTTCCCGATCACGTCGAAAAGATCTCGGTTTCCGAAAAACACCGTCCTGACACAACCCCCAAAGGAACGGATGTTTCGGGGATTGCCAAAGGCGGTTCCGTAGGAATCGAATGGCAGGCTCGAGATCTGAAAAAATTGGAGGTCGAGCAATTCGATTTCTTTGCGGAGGGAGATTTTTTCGATCATTCCTTCCGCCCAAAATTCGAAAGGACTGAAGGCGGTCATCTTCTTGCAACCCTCAAGAAATCCGATTCCATGGATGAGTTGCCGGGATCGGTTCGCGGAGTCTTGTCTCATCCCGGCCTTGAGCGGGCGTGGTCGGTCAACTTGCAAATCGAGCAGGCAGTCTACGGCAAAGCCAGCGAAACCCTGAAGAATTCTTCCCTGAGCGTTGCCCAAGAAGGATCTGCCGCGGCGGAAAGCGAACTTCCATTCCTTTGGACGCTTCTTGGCATGATTTTGGTGGCCTTCGCCATTTGGACGTACGGGAAGACCAACCAACCGGTCAATTCTTCTGCTCAAAAATCAAGGGGCAAGGCGCTGACCTTGGCTTTTCTTGGAGCGGGTGTCTGGTTAGGTTTCCCAAAAGAACAGAATGAAGCCGGATTGAGGTGGCAGAAATGGTCACCCGAAAGGCAAGAATCTTTGCTTGCGGAGGGTCGAGGCGTTTACGTCGACTACACGGCGAAATGGTGCCAATCCTGCCAATTCAACAAGCGCATTTACGAGTCCGAAGACATGATCGCTCAATTCGAGAAATTGGGTATCGTGGCCTTGAAGGCGGATTGGACCAAACGGGGACCCACGATACTCGAGTCGCTCGAATCATTTGGTCGCAAAGGGGTGCCGCTTAACGTTTATTATCCGCCGGTCGATCAAGGGGGTGGATCCGAACCCATTCTCTTTAGCGAGGTCTTGACGGAGGATTCCGTGCTGACCGTGCTCAAGACCGGCAAGCCCTACTTGGCGCCCGAATCAGGGGGCTTTCTGAGTATCCTCGGCTTTGCTTTTCTCGGTGGGTTGATTCTCAACCTTATGCCCTGTGTATTTCCGGTTCTCGGCTTGAAGATCATGTCCTTTGTCAAACAAGCCGGTGAGGAGAAAAGCAAAATCTCTCGGCATGGCGCCGTTTTTACCTGCGGCGTGGTGCTCTCCTTTTGGGTGTTGGTTGGTGTCTTGTTTGCCTTGAGAGAGACATTGGGAGAAGACTTGGGGTGGGGTTTTCAGCTCCAGGAACCTGCATTCGTCTTTTTGCTGGCCGTTTTCCTGCTGATCTTTGCCATGAGCTTGAGCGGAGTATTCGAAATCGGACTATCGATGATCGGCGTAGGCTCGAAACTCTCGCAGAAATCAGGCTATGCCGGATCCTTTTTCTCGGGGGTTCTCGCCACCGTGGTGGCAACCCCCTGTATGGCTCCTTTTCTAGGCGTTGCCGTAGGCGCCGCTCTGACGATGGACTTGTTGCCCGCCTTTGCCATTTTCACCAGTGTTGCAATCGGGCTGTCTTTTCCCTATTTGCTTCTTTCCGTATTTCCAGGTTGGATAAGCAAGCTACCCAAGCCAGGGGCGTGGATGGATACCTTCAAGCAGGCAATGGCCTTCCCCCTCTACGCAACCGTCGTGTGGTTGCTTTGGACCTTGGCCAGTCTCCTTTAGTTTTTAACTCAGAGGGCTTCGTCCCCTTGCTCGCCAGTGCGGATTCGCACGGCCTGCTCGACGGGGAGGACGAAAATCTTTCCGTCACCGATTTTCTCGGTTTTGGCAGCCTTTGAGATGGCATCGATCACCTTGTCGCACAGGTCGTCCGAAACGACGATTTCGATGACGACCTTGGGAAGGAAGTCGATGGTGTATTCACTGCCACGGTAAATTTCGGTGTGTCCTTTTTGCCGTCCGAAGCCCTTGGCCTCGATGACCGTCATGCCCTCGACTCCGATTTCGGAGAGGGCGTCCTTTACGTCTTCCAGCTTGAACGGTTTGATGATGGATTTGATGAGTTTCATTGTAATTTTGGGGTCTGTAAAAATACTAGTTCAAGGAATAACCATTCTCGCCATGAGCGGCTTGGTCAAGCCCCTTCGTCTCATCATCTTCGGAAACCCGAATCCCACCGGTAAGCGCCCCGACGATTTTAACAATAATGAAGGTTGCTACAACGGAAAGGGCAACGGCGGCCAAGCACCCTTGGGCTTGCACGGAGAGTTGCTCGGTCCAAGTGAAGTAAGCTCCATCGCCGTCTTCCCCATGCCGGCTGATCCCTTGACCTCCGAGGACACCGGTTTGACCGAAATAAGAAACCATCAGAGTGCCCAAGATGCCCCCGACGCCGTGGACGGCAGCTACGTCCAAAGAGTCGTCTACCCCCAGCTTCTCCTTGATCAACCCACAGGCAAAATAACATACGACACCGGCCGTCGCGCCGATAATGATCGCTCCCATTGGCCCCACTGCTCCCGAAGCAGGTGTAATGGTTGCCAATCCCGCGATAGTACCGGTTACGATTCCGACCAAGCCGGGCTTGCCCGTCTTTTTCCATTCGATGAACATCCAGACCAAACTTGCGGTGGCGGCCGAAAGGTGAGTGACCAGCATGGCCATGCCTGCATCGCCATTTGCCCCCACTGCGCTTCCTGCGTTGAATCCGAACCAACCAACCCAAAGCATGGAAGCTCCGATCATGACCATGCCTGGGTTGTGCGGAGGCTTCAGGCTATTTGGGAACCCTTTCCTTCGTCCGAGCATCCAGGCCAAGGTCAAGGCGGAAGCGCCTGCAGTGGCGTGAACCACAATACCACCGGCAAAATCGATTACACCGGCTTTCGCTAACCATCCTCCACCCCAGACCCAATAACAGACCGGGCAGTAAACGACTATCAACCACAAGGCGCTGAAGAGCATGACCGCCGTGAACTTGATCCGCTCGACAAAGGCACCGACGATGAGACCGGGGGTGATGATGGCAAAAGTCATTTGAAACATAACGAACACCGAGGATGGAAAACCTTCGTCGCGCAGATCACCTTCATTGAGTCCTTGAAGAAAAAATTGTTCCGTTCCGCCAATCCAGGATTTCCCGCTTCCCTCCGTCAGAGCCAAGCTGTAACCGACGCAAACCCAAATGATGGAAGCCAGACAGGCGATGGCAACGCAGTGCATCAGGACCGAGAGCACGTTCTTGGACTGGACCAAGCCACCGTAGAAGAGAGCCAAACCGGGCAAGGTCATGAAAAGAACCAAGGCCGTCGCCGTGATCATCCAAGCCGTGTTGCCGGTGTCTATGGTAATGATTTCTTTTTCTGCACCGTAACCTGCGTGGCAAACGGCTGTCAGAATGAAAAGAACGAGAAGGCCTCTTGGGGACGTAACGGTTTTCATAGTGCTGAATGTTGGATTTCGTTGAAAATCATAACTCATACAGAATACGAGAAATGAGCCAAGTTCATCTTATTAACAAAATTAACTCATGCCCAAATTGTTTTTGAATGAAAAAAAGGCTCGGTTCCGAAGAACCGAGCCTTTGCTTTTGGTAAACCTTGAAGTGTTGAGAAAAGGACTAAAGAGCTTCCTCTCCTTTCTCACCTGTTCGAATTCTTACCGCTTCCTCAATGGGAATGATGAAGATTTTCCCGTCTCCTATCTTTCCTGTTTGGGATGCGCTTACGATGGCATCGATAACCTTGTTGGCCAAGTCATCTGCGATCGCGATTTCAATTTTGACCTTGGGCAGGAAATCGACGGTATATTCGCTCCCCCGATAGATTTCAGTGTGACCTTTTTGACGCCCGAATCCCTTGACTTCGGATACGGTCATTCCCTCCACGCCTATTTCGGAGAGGGCGTCCTTTACTTCTTCCAGTTTGAATGGCTTGATGATTGCCTTGATAAGTTTCATGTTTTTTTATCCTTCTTTGGCTGAGTTGATGAGTTTAGGACGAATATCCCGACTCGCCGTGGTCGGTGAGATCCAGTCCCATTTCTTCGGAATTTTCGTTGGATCGGATGCCACCCAAAATCAAGTCGGCAATCTTCATCGCGACAAAGGCCGCCACTCCGCTCCACACTATGGTGAGGATAACGCTCTTGGCTTGAACGAAAACTTGAGCTCCGATATCGAAGATCCCCTCGCTCCCTCCAAGTGATTCATGGGCACACCAACCGGTGAGGATTGCCCCTACGATTCCGCCAATGCCATGTACGCCGAAAACGTCCAGGCTGTCGTCGTATCCGAACTTCGATTTAATGGTGGTAGCGGTCCAATAGCAGATGCCCCCGGACAATGTCCCGATTATGAGGGCTCCAATAGGTCCGGCCGTACCGGATGCAGGAGTGATTGCGACCAAACCGGCAACGGCTCCCGTAACCAACCCTACGGCAGTCGGCTTGCCCTTGGTGAACCATTCGACGAACATCCACGTTGCGGCTGCGGCTGCCGTTGCCACCTGCGTCACCAGCATTGCCATGCCGGCAGTGCCATCTGCGGCCAATTCGCTGCCCGCGTTAAACCCGAACCACCCGACCCAAAGCATGGATGCCCCGATCACGGTGAGAGGAACACTGTGGGGAGCCATGTTCGTGCTTCCGAATCCCTTCCTCTTTCCAACCATAATGCAGGCTACCAATCCCGCGATGCCTGCATTGATGTGAACGACGGTTCCTCCGGCAAAGTCCAAAACTCCTTCTCCCGGGGCCATAAGCCAATTTCCTTCGTCGCCTCCACCAAAAAGGCCTCCGCCCCAAGCCATGTGCCAAATGGGGAGATACGAAATGGTAAACCAAATCGAGGTGAAGATGAGGATTGCGGAAAACTTCATCCGTTCGGCAAATGCGCCGACGATCAAGGCCGGGGTAATGATCGCAAAGGTCATTTGAAAGGTGAAGAATACGGACTCGGGGATTGTTCCGTCCACCGTATCCGCGGAGACTCCTTGGAGAAACGCTTTCCCCAAGTCTCCGATATACAGACCTAACGTCCCTCCGCCTTCCTGATAAGCCAAGCTGTAACCGTAGGCCAGCCAAAGGATGGTCATGATGCACGTGATGGCGAAGCATTGAACGAGTATCGAAAGGACGTTTTTCGTTCTTACCAAACCCCCGTAGAAGAGAGAGAGTCCCGGAATAGTCATGAACAATACGAGGACTGTTGCCACGATCATCCATGCCGTGTCACCGCTGTCGATGGTCGCCACCTCTTCATCTGTTGGGGGTGGCGTTTCGGCTTCGGTTGAGCTCGCTGCAGGTTCTGTCGCAGCGGTAGCGTTATCTTGGGCGAACCCTTGATTCGTGAATGACATGAGTCCGGCGATCGCAAGTAGCGAAGCGGCGAACCAGGGCACAATTTGTTTTTTTAACATGTTTGTTCTCATTTCTTTCAGGTTTGTGTTGAATGGTCTCCGGAAAGCCGATTTACCAAGAAGGCAAAGGGCAGTAACTAGTTTTTTGTGAATTGGAGAAAGACATTTCGGTTTACTTTGAGGCTTAGCTCTTGCAGGAATCTTGCCATGAATGCAAATTGACGCATAAATGAACAAATTTCATGCAAGCCGTAGGTTTGTTGTCATTTAATTAAACATTGTTTATCGAGTGATTATTTCGCTCGAAATAAACAAATTCCGACAGGTTGCAAAACCTGTGCCAATGTTTGAAACAAGAGAAGAAAGTAAGAAAAATCTTCTGTTTCGAGAAGATTTTTTTCCGATGATCGCCTTCTCATGAGCATCGGAAACTTTGTCTCGAATCGTATTTCCCGCGGCAGAAGGAATCCCCGGAACGAACCCTCTTCGATTTTCTCGGCCGTTTTTTTGCTCGGTTTTGCCCGGCAATCAGGCTTCTTCCTCAACGGATTGGATCTTGAGATCCCGCAATTGCTTCTCGGTGGCGCTTCCCGGGCTATCGGTCATCAGGTCCTGACCCTTTTGAGTCTTGGGGAAAGCAATGACGTCCCGGATGCTTTCGCGTCCGGTCAGAATGGCCACCATCCGGTCCAGTCCAAGGGCAATCCCACCATGAGGCGGAGCACCGAAGGCAAAAGCCTCGAGCATGTATCCGAAACGGCTTTGAACGACGTCGGCCGGGATCTTCAGAATATCCTCGAATACTTTCTTCTGTAGGTCGGGTTGATGAATCCGAATGCTTCCTCCGCCAAGCTCGACCCCATTGAGCACGATGTCGTAGTGCTGGCCCCGGACTTTGTTGGGGTCGGTTTCGAGAAGCGGGACGTCCTCCTCTACAGGTGAAGTGAACGGATGATGAGTGGCGACGTAGCGCCCTTCCTCTTCATCGTGCATCATGAGAGGGAAGTCGATAACCCACAAAAATTTCCAATCCTTTGGATCGCGTAGGTTTTCCCCGCGTTTTTCCAGAAGGGCTGCGGCTTCGAGGCGGGTACGCCCGAGTATGTTGCACGAGCTTTCCCAGGGGCCGGCGGCGAAGAACACGATGTCCCCGTCCTCGACGGCGAGTTTGGACTTGAGGGTTTCCTGTTCGGAATCGGAGAGAAACTTGAGGATGGGTGATTTCCACTCCCCGTTTTCGGACTTGATGAAGGCGAGCCCCTTCGCCCCGAGAGATTTGGCGGTTTCCTCAAGGTGTTTGAGTTCGCCTTGGGTAATGTCGGCAAGTCCCTTGGCATTGAAAGCCTTGACTGCTCCACCTGACGATACGGCCCCTGCGAATACCTTGAAGTCGGAATTGCGGAAGTCTTCCGAAAAATCGACGATCTCAAGGTCAAAGCGCATGTCCGGCTTATCGCTGCCGAAGCGATTCATCGCTTCCTCGAAAGGCATGCGTAAAAAAGGAGTTTGGATTTCCTCACCCAAGGTCTTTTGCCAAACCTCCTTCATCAAGCCTTCGATCAGGGCATACATGTCCTCCCGGTCGATGAAGGACATTTCCAGGTCGACTTGGGTGAACTCGGGCTGTCGGTCAGCCCGCAGGTCTTCGTCCCGGAAACAGCGGGCAAGTTGATAATAGCGTTCCACCCCGGCGACCATGAGCATTTGCTTGTACTGTTGGGGGGATTGGGGGAGGGCATAGAATTTCCCCGGGTTCAACCTGCTGGGGGCAAGGAATTCCCTCGCCCCTTCCGGCGTGCTCTTGAAAAGCATGGGCGTTTCGATTTCCAGGAAGCCTTGATTGTCGAAAAAGGTACGGATGGCCATGGACGTCTCATGCCTGAGCTTGAGGGCCTGCAGGTTGGATGCCCTGCGCAAGTCGAGGTAGCGGTAGGTGAGCCTGAGATCCTCCCCTACCTTGTCTGCCGTTTCATCCAGCGGAAAGGGAGGAGTCTTTGACCGGTTGTGGACGAGAATGGTTTGGGCGAACAACTCGACGTCACCAGTATCAAGGTTCGGGTTGGCCGTGCTTTCCTCCCGGTTGCGCACTTCGCCGGATACTTCGATCACGCTTTCCGGTTTGAGTTCCGAAAAGAGCTCGGCAAGCGTTTGGTTTTCGGGGTCAAGTACGACTTGGGTCTTCCCCTCGCGGTCCCGGAGATCGAGAAAGAACACGCCTCCGTGATCGCGTAAAGAATCGATCCAACCGATCAGGGTTGCAGGGGATCCGGCGTTTTCCGTGCGAAGTTGATTGCAGTGATGGCTTCGTTTCATGCCTTGAATAAAAAAAGGGCTTACCATACTTGATTGGGATGACGAAGGCAAGCGGGATGAGCATGCCTTTCGTTTCCTTGGAATTTTTAAACTCGCCTTCATTCCTTCAAGCGACATGGAGTAGGAACACACAATGAAAAATCGTTACGTAGTTATCATGGCGGGTGGCAAAGGGGAGCGTTTTTGGCCTCAAAGTCGTCTCAAGCGTCCCAAGCACCTTCTTCCGATCGTAGGAAACTCTCCCATGCTTTCCCAAACAATCGAGCGACTGGAAGGCCTCGTGCCCCCGGATAGAGTTTTCGTCATAACCAACGCGGAGCAACGAAAGGCGGTTTTGGAAACTTGCCCGACCTTGCTTCCGGAAAGGGTTATCGGGGAACCGGAAGGTCGGGACACGGCTGCTGCGGTCGGGTTGGCGGCGTTGCTGGTGGAGAAGGAAGGGGATGATGCGGCCTTTGCCTTGTTGCCTGCGGATCACGTGATCGAGGATTCCGAGGGTTTTCGGGCTACGCTCGAGGCGGCCTTTGCGGCCTCGGAAGCCGAAGACTTCCTTGTCACCGTGGGGATCAAGCCTACCTTCCCCTCAACGGGTTACGGTTACCTTCAACGGGGGAGGCAACTGGACTTGCCGGTCTCGTCGTCCTTGAGTCAAGTGGATCGATTCGTCGAGAAACCGGACCTTGAGACGGCCCGGGCTTACCTGGAGAATGGAACTTATTTTTGGAATGCGGGCATGTTTGTCTGGCGCCCGAGCGTGATCCTTGCCGAAATCGATCGCCTGACGCCCAAGTTGGCTCTTGGTCTGAGCGAACTGAAGACCGGGTGGGAAAATTCAGGGAATTTGGAGCAGGCGATGGCAACGATCTATCCATCCTTGGAAAAGATATCGATCGATTTTGCGGTGATGGAAAAAGCGGACGCAGTGGTTATGGTCGAATCCGCGTTTGACTGGGATGACGTCGGGGAATGGCCTGCCATCGCCCGACACTGTCCACAGGACGAAAACGGGAACGTATTCAAAGGAATGGGCTTGGCGATTGATTCCTCGGAAAACTTGACCTTCTCGGAAGATGGTCACTGCATTTCTCTTCTTGGGGTGAAGGATTTGATCGTGGTTCAGTCGGGGGATGCGACGATGATTTGCCACAAGGATTGCGCTCAACAGGTCAAGGAGTTGGCCCGCCGGGTTTCGGACCTCCATCCGGAGTTGGGTTGACGGTTGATATGCCGGTTTGCCTGGGCATTGATTACGGTACCAAGCGCATGGGGTTGGCTTGGGCGGATGAGTTGGGCATTGCCTTGCCCTTGAAAACGATACCCGGGGTGGATTCTCAGGGTTGTTGGGACGAATTGCGTCAAGTCGTGGAGGAACGCCGGGTTTCCCGCTTTGTGGTGGGTTATCCTCTGCATATGGATGGCTCCGTAGGGAAACGGGCCAAGGAAGTCGACCAATTCGTGAGCCGGTTGGAAGATGAATTCGACCTCCCGGTCAGCAAGGTGGACGAACGGTTGACGAGCTTGGCCGCGGAAGAAGCCCTCGGCAAAAAAGCCAAGCCAAAGGATGGGAAAATAGATGCCACCGCAGCCAGTCTTATCCTCAAGGATTTCCTGGATGGAGGAAACGTGATCGAATGACGACGAGGTGGCGATGCGTTTGCGCCTATGACGGAACGGGTTTTTCCGGTTGGCAAAAGCAACCCTCCGGGGATGCCGTCCAAGACAAGATCGAGACGGGCCTGAAAGAAATTTTCCAGCGACCGATTCGAACGATCGGGGCTGGGCGTACCGATGCGGGAGTCCATGCGAAAGGGCAGGTTTTCCATTTTGATGCGGAATGGAAACATCACGCGGACGATATGCTCAATGCCATGAGGGCTCATCTCCCGGTCGGGATCAGTCCCCGTTCCCTTTCTTCGGTCCGTCCGAATTTCCATGCTCAGATCTCGGCCAAGGGAAAGCTTTACCGATACCGTTGCGTTCTTGGTTGGGCCATGCCCCAAGAGGACCGGTTCGTCCTGTCGCTCAAGAACCGAAAGCTCGATTTCGAAAAAATGAAATTGGCCTCGAGGTACTTGATCGGCACTCATGATTTTTCTTCTTTTGCCGCTTCCCGGGGAAACGACAAATACGAAAACCCAGTCAGAACGGTGTGGGAGATCAAGGTTGTCAGTCGGGCCCGGTCGGTCGATATTGCGGTTTTGGGCGGTGGGTTTCTTTACAAGATGGTGAGGAGCATTGCGGGAGCGCTTCTTGACGTCGGCGCGGGGAAAATCGAGCCATTGGAAATAGCGGCGATGCTCGAAGCAAAAAAGAGAATCGAGCGGGTCGTCAGCGCTCCGGCCAAGGGGCTCTGTCTGGACAAGGTGTTTTACAGGACCCCGGTTTCAAAATGATTTCTTTGCCGCAAGCCAGGATCAGGAGGTTGCTCAATGTGATGGGTGATTTTTTGTTCCCGGGAAATTGCCCGGTTTGCGAGGGTCCTCCCTATCAAGATCCGAACACCTACCTGTGCGAGGCATGTATGGATGAAGTTCCATGGATTTGCTCAAGCGGGTGCAAGCTTTGCGGGCTTCCGATGTCGGGTTTGGGTTTCGGTGGACTCACCTGCGCCGGTTGCCGGGAGGGTGATCCGTGTTTCCGGTCCGGTCGCTGCTTTTTTGTCTTGGACCGGACGGCCAAAAAATTAATTCACGAACTAAAATATCACGGAGTCCGTGGCATTCTTGGTGACATGCCTTACTGGCTCGACCGAGCGCCCGGTATCCGTGCTTTTCTCAAGGGATCGGTTTTGGTTCCCGTGCCTTTGCATCGAAAGAGAATACGTTCGAGAGGTTTTAATCAAAGCCTGTGGATTGCTCGGGCTCTGAGCAAGGATATGGGCGAAGGAACGGAGGTTCTCGAGCTGTTGGAACGCAAAAGGGATACGCCAACCCAGACCCGGTTGGACCGGAGTTCAAGAAAAGCCAACGTGAAAAATGCCTTTGCCCTCAAGCCCGGAACTTGTTTTAACGGAGGAAAACCAGTGGTTCTCATCGATGACGTTTTCACGACCGGAGCAACTCTTGACTCCTGTGCCCAAGTTCTCGTAGAAAGTGGAATCGACAACGTGAACGTCTTCGCCTTGGGGCACGGATAAGGAAACATTTCAAAATGGCATTGTTCAGCAAACCCAAATATTCGAATGTAACGGTAAAGAACCGGGAGGGAGTACCCAAAGGGGTTTGGACCAAATGCCCGGAGACCGGGGATATGGTTTTTGCCAAGGAGTTGAAGAACAACCTGATGGTTGTTCCGATGAGCGGATATCATTTTCCACTCTCCGCTCCGGAGCGAATTGCTTCCCTTGTCGACGAGGGAACTTTCGTCGAACGGGATGCGAAGCTCCGCTCGACCGACCCTCTTGATTTCAAGGGTATGGCTTCTTACAAGGACAAGCTTGGTCAGAACAGGGAAAAGACGGGCTTGGAAGATGCGGTGGTTTGCGGAGTCGGCAAAATGGGTGGCAAATGGGTTAGCCTGTCGGTCATGGATTTCCGGTTCCTCGGTGGGAGCATGGGCTCGGTCGTGGGAGAGAAGATTACCCGCGCGATCGAGCGGGGACTGGAGTTCTCCATACCCGTGGTTATTGTTTCCGCCTCGGGTGGGGCGCGTATGTACGAAGGCATCCTTAGCCTCATGCAAATGGCGAAGACAAGCGCCGCTCTGGCTCGTTTGTCGCAAGCCGGCATTCCTTATTTCTCGATCCTGACCAATCCGACCATGGCCGGAGTGATGGCCAGTTTCGCCACCTTGGGGGACGTTATTCTTGCCGAGCCAAAGGCCTTGATTGGGTTTGCCGGGCGCCGCGTGATCAAGGAAACGACGCATGCCGATTTGCCGGAAGGTTTTCAAACTTCCGAGTTTTTGCTCGAGCATGGGTTGATCGACCAAATTGTCACCCGGCACGAAATGCGAGACCGCTTGATATCTCTTATCGGACACCTTGGACACTCGCTCAAGGGGAAGGAACCGGTTGAGGTCGCCAAGCGCTCGTCGCGCAAAAAGCCCGCAAAGTCCAAACGCGCTTCCTCGAAAGCATCCTCTTCCGCAAGCAAGTCGACCGGCTGAGCCAGGAGTAAGAATTTCCTGCCGGCAATCCGGATTCATGGTGAAGGATATCTCGGACTACCTGTACGCACTGCGTAACCGCGGATCGAGTTTTGGGGTTGAGAGAATGGATCGGTTTTCTTTTCTCTTGGGCAAACCCGAGGAAAGCTTCCCTGTCGTTCACGTGGCGGGAACGAATGGAAAAGGTTCGGTCTGCTCGATGCTCGACGCGATTTATCGGGCAAACGGGTACAAAGTCGGTCTTTTCTCCTCACCTCACCTCGTGGACTTGGGGGAAAGAATCAGGGTAAACGGAAAGATCGCCAGCATGGAGGAAATCACTCGATGGGTGACTGAATTGAAACCCGTGGCCGAACGAATGGAAGCGGACGAACCCGGTATGCATCCGACTTTTTTCGAATTCATGACGGCGGTTGCCTTTTTGCGGTTCCGCGAAGAAAAAGTGGATCTGGCCATTTTGGAAACGGGATTGGGCGGGCGATTGGATTCGACCAACGTTGTGAATCCTCAACTTTCGATCATTACCACCATCTCGAAGGATCACTGCGATCTTTTGGGCAATGAAATCGAGGACATAGCGGGAGAAAAAGCGGGTATAGTCAAAAAGGACCGTCCCGTCCTGACAGGTTGGCTCAAACCGGAAGCCAACCAAGTGGTCGAACGAATTGCCCGCGAGCAAGGTGCTCCCTTTTCTTCTCTTGCCTCCCGGGACGAATCGAAGGAACCGCTTCCTCGTACGAATTTGGCGGGATCTTATCAGAGGAGGAATGCCGCCCTGGCGATCCGGGCGAGCGAGATCTTGAATGAACGGTTCCCCGTCGATCCCGAGAAGGCGGTCGCTGCGTTGACCCAAGTTCGGTTGGAGGGGCGCTGGCAGGTACTTCCGGGCAAGCCTACGGTTATTCTGGATGCTTGCCACAATGAGGAGGCGGCTGACGCTCTCCGGGGAAACCTCGTTGAACTTGGGGCAAAGGTCGAAGTTTGGCTTGGTTCTCTTGACGAGGGGAGGGCAAGGGAGGTTGTCTCGGCAGTCCTTCCTTTTGCCAACGGTTTCAGGTTCTTTCAGCCTGCTCAGCCTCGGGCATGCCCCTGTGATTTGCTCAGTGGACTGATTCCCAAAGGTTTTGAAGGCAGTGTGTCGGAAGGAAAAATCGTCCGGGTGAACGAATACCTCGAAGCAACTTCCGAAAATCAAATTATTCTGATCACGGGATCGATTTACCTGATCGGCGAATATCTTTCCTTTGCGAACAAAACTGATTCAATGAACGGTTTCGAGTTTCAGGACCTTTTGTAACGGCTCTGTCAAAAAACTTCATCTTTCCTTTTGTTTTTTTCTTCCCGAAGAGCTTGATTATCATGGTATTCAAGCTCTTCGATAGACCTAAACGCAGTCGGAAAAAGCACATTTGTAGAGAAAAAAAGCACTTAGGGAGGGGTCCTTGTTGCAGGTATTTTTCAATTGTTGGAACGACGTGAATAAGTGATACGGAAATAGCGTATAACTTCCAATAACTTAAGCTTGGAAAAATCTTCAAAAATCGTTTTTCTTGTGTTTTTGAGAAGGTTGGATAGCAATTGGGTTATTCCCATCCGATTCTCATGAAAACTTATTAACACTACTAGATATAGGGTCAGGAACCCTCATTCTACACTGCATCTTGTGTGGGTCGAAATAAAAAAATTCATGGTTTTTCATTTTTTTCTTTTCTTTTCTCAATCCATCGGCAGAGTCGGAAGATGTTCGGTGAGTGTGGGAAACCTGTTTTCGTTTTTGGCTTCAGGTAGTCGCAAACGCATCAAAATTTTAACGAGGCCACGAATAAAAAATACTGCGGGAAATAGGAATTGATGGAGAAAACATACCAAATAGGTGATAAATCCTTTGTGTTGGACGAGGAGAAGGCGGTGCGGGCCTTTCAGGAAAAGAAAGTTATAAATGGTCGAAAATCGGTAGCTTTTAATCTTCTTCCGCTCAAGTACCAGTGGGCTTACGACCTATATCGCAACATGAAGGCCAACCACTGGGAGCCTGAAGACGTTCCCATGCAAAAAGATCTCGAGCAGTGGAAGAGCGATAGTGATTTGAGCGAGAGCGAACGTTGGATCATCATGATGGGCATTGGGTACTTTTCGGCCGCGGAAGGAATCGTCGGCGACAACATCCAGCACGTAATACGCGAATTGGTAACCGCTCCGGAACTCAAACTTGTCCTTGGTCGCCACGCCCATGAGGAAAACATCCATGCCGACAGCCTTCTTTACATGATCAGCTCATTGGGCATCAACCCGCACGAATGCGAGGCAATGTTCGAGCAAGTGGAGACCATTCTTCGTAAAAATGAATTCATTACCGAGGTTTCGAAAAACTTAAGGAGAGACCTGGATCTCACTCAAACCGCCAACAAGCAGGAGTTTGCAAAGAACGTGTTTGTTTTTGGACAATGCATGGAAGGTATGCAGTTTTATGGCTTGTTCGGCATGATCCTGAGTTTGGCTCGTCAAAACAAGTGCCCCGGAATCGGGCAAATGTTCAGGTACACCCTGCGTGACGAATCCAACCATATTGACCTTTTGCGCCAACTCTTCCTCGTGATGGTTGAGGAGAATCCCGACATTTGGACCGACGAATTCAAGGATGATCTTCTGGGTTTGATGAAAACCGCGGTCCAATTGGAAAAGGATTTTATTTGCGATTGCCTGCCCGTTAACTCGGTCGGGCTGAGTTCCGAAGAATTTTGTAGTTACATCGACTACATTGCCGACCGCAGGCTTAACGGGGTGGGCTTGGATATCCTCCATCCGGGTTTGGAGAATCCCTTTCCGTGGTTGGCGGAGACCATTGACGTGAAGAAAGAGCAAAACTTCTTCGAGGGTCGGGTCACCGAATACCAAAAGTCTTCCTCTTTGGCTGAGGTTGCGGACGACGAGCTTTGATTTTGGGTGTGTTTTGTTAATTCATTGGTTCTAATAGTTGTTAAAAGGGAGTTTGAGATTTATGCGTAATACGATTTTCGAAGAGGATAAGTTGTTGGCCAAAGCGGCGGGAACGCCAAGTGAGAACAAACCCCGTTTTGATTGGGCGGATGCATTGGGAGACAATCGTTTCGAAATACCGAAAGTACGCATTACTGATGGCGCGGGTGATCGTGATTTCCACATCGCCGAGGTGGCCGAAGTCATTGGGGAGGCATTGACCAACCTGATGATTTCACGGGAAGAAAATGAAATATATACCCCAAAGAACCGGGCTCTCGTGGTGGAGTCTGCCCGGATCGTCGCCGACCGCTTGATCGAGCGGATGGCTGAGGAGGAGGAAGGCGGAGCCCCCCGCCTCTCCTTTGACGAGTTACATCGCTTGATCGAGAAGGCATTGGTTGAAAACGATGCCTACGATGTAGCAAAAAGCCTTGTGATT
>JABGWD010000024.1 GCA_018645725.1 Opitutia bacterium | reverse complement strand
GGAGGAGTGCCCGGCTCGGTTGGCTCGGTGCCCGGCTCGGGTGGCTCGTCGGCCGGTGGCTCGTCGGTTGGAGGAGGGGCATCGGCTGGGGGCGGAGCAACTTCAGCAACTGTCTCGACCGCGGTGGCGATCTCGGCCACGGTAATCTCCGAAGTTCCGGCGACTGCCACGTCCAAGTCGGCATTGACCGCAGCCAAGTCAGCTGGCGGGGCAGGAACAGCTACGGGTGGTGCCGACATGGTACCAGTGGCAGTAACGGAAGGTGTGACAGCCTGACCTGCGCTCACGGCGACAGGAGGAGGGGGCGGTGGAGGAGGAGCACCGGGAGGAGCACCCGGAGGGGGAGGGGGAGGGGGAGGAGTAAAGGCAATGACACCTTCGGGGACGGTAACCTTACTGGTAAAGCCGCCACCGGGAGCCTGCTGAATATTCATTCCGATTCGCGTTCCCCGGATACCAGCCGTGCCAACGGGTGATTCGATATTGAAATTGGATTTTTTATCCAACTTCTTGATGTCGACAACCATATCCCCGATATTCAGATCGATGAGGGTTTCCGACGCACTTGGTTCTCCTTCGAGTTCGGAGAGTTTGGTGGCGCCGGCGTCGAATTTTGCTTGGGTAAATTTCTTGATATTCAGAACGGAGTCGGCTTTCAAAGTGGTGACCGTACCATTGGAGAGGAGCAGGACGATTGAGGAACCTTTGCCTGTGGTTTTTACGGTATGCCCATCGAAAAGAATTTTGCCCGCTTGAACCGAGGCGGCCGGAAGGGCTGCACCCGTCGCATTGTTGGTCACAACCACAACACCTTTCATGTCGGCGATGATTATCGCACCCCGCGGATCTGAAATTTCGTTCGGCTTTTCCTGCGAATAAAGGAATTGCGAAAGGGCAAATGATATCAGTAAGAGGGAATTTGGAATCTTCATATTGAGAATATTTACAGGTTTGAACAATAAAATGTGTGAACAACGCAATGGTAGCAAGGATATAATTAGGTTTTTTGACAGACCAAATCCAAGGAAGTCAACCGAAGATTGCTTTCAATTTGTCATTTCAGAATTTTGTAAACCTTCCCCCAAGGTGAAGAGGCGACCTTTTCGTAAAGGGATGGGTCGAGATCCTCCATCAAAAAACCCTGGATCAACAAGCTGTTGAAAGCTTTGTCGTCCATGAAAAACCACGCTTGAAAAAGATCGTAACCCTTGCTTGGAATCTTGATCACCTCCCCCTTGACAAATTGGTGATCCCGATCCTTTCCCATGAACCGGCTCAGGACGTCCGGGTCGAGACCATAGGTCAAGGCAATGGCGGACAAGGATTGAGTCTCGGTCGAAACAACGTGGGTAGGCTGTCCGGTAAAACGAGGAAGGTTGGTCTGTATGATGTGGAATTTGCTGTCCTTGGCTCCCGCACTTGCAGTTTTTGACACTTCGCCCGTCTTTTTGTCATGCAATCGTCGATGGAAAGAAAAGGGGAGCGGATCCTTGACGTTGGGCATCTTGGCCAAATTGGTCCGCAGGTCTGCCTCTATTTGATAGCCGCCACCCGCTCGAAGGACAATCTTCGTACCACCGTTGAGAATCCGTACGCCATCGGCCTTGAGGAAAAAAGGCGAACTCCTCGGGTTTGCCGATTGAGCAAAAAGCGGATTCGCGTAGGCAGTCGCGTCAAACCGGTCAAGAATGAATCTCTTGGCAAAAGTAGACCGATAAGTTTTTGGCGAAAGGATGATCAGTTCATTTTTATTCTGAACGAATACGATGACCCGATTGATACCCTTGCTTGCGTTCGCAGGAATGCGCAATCCATCGACGTCAATTTGATCGACTGTTTCCGCGGGTTGACCATCCTCACCGACAGTCAGCATTTTGCCATACGGCAGGACAAACGACTTCTCTGCGTCAACTAACTTCAAGACTCCCTTTCGGTCCATCCGGTGTCCTCCCTCAAAGAAAAGGGTGTTCCCTTGGCGTCTGCCGTTACGCAATATCTTCATGGGTACCTCTTTTCTGGAGCTGACGGAGGAAGAAGGAAAATACAGGTTCCTCGAGCTAAAACTCAGAATGGTCGGAAAGATTCTCAATATCTCATAAGGCATGAAGAGAAAGACGTCCCTGGATTTCGCCGGGAGGGAGGCGTTCGCATCATTCATCTCATCCAATAGGCCCTGATAGAACACGAGATCGGAGGAACCGTCTTTGAATATCTCCTGCACGGCGGTGTAGTAAACGGCTTGCCCTGACTTCTTCTCATCCTGCAACCGGACGAACGTTTCGGTCTTCAACCGGGCCAGATTGGCGGCCTGCAGGTGTGAATTCGCCCGCAGAATCTCGGACGTCAAATAATTGTCGAGGGTTTGGTGAGCGGGCGAGGTAAAAGTTCTGGTGTCTCCATAGAACCAACAACCCGACCCATAGTCCCACCAAGTCACGACAAAGTCATCAGGATCGGATGCTTGGTTGAGCTCCTCCAAAACTTCGATCGTCTTGACCGGATAGACGACATGCGAATGGTAACCCTTGGCATGATCCACGTTAGGCCAGGCGAACAGAACGACCACCACGCCGACCGAGACCAAGGAGGCAGACTTGAAAACGATCTTCAAGATCTTCTTCAAGCGATCGTTTTTTCCCTTGCTCAAGAAAGACAGGCACAAACGGAAAAAAGCCCACGAGACGACAAGAAGCAAAAATACAAGGCCAATGGAGGCGACGTTGCCCACGTGCACGGTAAACCTGAGCCCCAAAGGACTATCGACAAAATGAGAGAAGCAGTTGTACCCGATGAACCAGAACGGAGCTCCCAGAAGAAACTCCCAATATCGCGAACAAAGGAGCAGATAGCCGAGCAAGGCCAGCAGAGCGGTCTTGAGATTCAGGTCTCCGGCATACTTGGGCAAGCTCTGCTCCATCGAATTGAAGGTTTTCTCGAAAGGATTGAACCACTTGTACTTTTTGTTGGCGTCGGGTGGTTGGGCAGGAGAAGCGCTTCCGTCATCATTGAACCAATCTCCCCTCCACAATGGCAAATCCTCCAAAATCCGGTTGCGCATTCTGATGTCATTGATCGTCTTGCTTTTTTGATCAAGGGAACCGGCTTCCCTGATGGTACTTTTGACGTCAAGAAAGTTCAGGTTATATCCGGATGAACCGGAAATCGTCGCTCCTGCGACTCGGGAACTCGAATAACTTTGAAGCTTGCCCGTCAACTTGGCCCAAGTTCCGGAAAACGGGCCGGCATTCAAGATGGGAACAACCCCAAAAAAAAGAAGGAGCAGGACGATGACCGCGGGAACCGCCAATACGGTATCGGAAATCAAAGGGAAGGCGGGCAGAGTTTTTTCGGCTTTTGCAGGTTCCGGATCGTCGCCATCCTTTGAAAGCTCATCTCCGAAAGAAGGCATCTCGTCGGGTCTGCGTTTAAGCCTGACCGCCAAATAAAGAACGACCGGCACAAGCAAGCCGAGCCAAAAGCGGAGAAAATTATCCTCAATGACCTTTCCGCTAGACCAAGATTCGGCCACTAGAGCCCACCCGACAAGAACGACGCTCAAACAGGTAAACCTCAAGGAAGGAAGACCCAACAACAAAAAGAAAAAGTTCGAAGAGGAAGACTCCCTTCCTTTGCCAAACGCCGCTTCCAGTGCTTCCAGTATGAATATCCCAAGGCGGTAAAAAATGGAGACCAGGCACATGGCGCAGGTAATTGCTTGGGTCGACCCGTAAAAAAACCTGCTCAGGTAAAGAGTGACTGCGGCAGCAACGAGATAACCCACTGATTCCCTCCTTGATGCGGCCAACAAAAAAAAGAAAGCGAAGGCGGGAACGGTGATCGAAAACATGTCCGTATCATAGTACCCAGCCAAGGTACGGTTGTAATAACTGTGAGCAACCCCGGCCAGACACGCAGCAAAAAAGCCCCACAATGAGCTCCCGTACAATCGTCCGATCAAAACAATGGGTATGCAGACCAAACCCGCTACCCAAACCGGAATTTTCAAAAGAAGTTCCTCGATCGTCCATTTGTCGGGAAAGGTCTTGAGCAGAAGATAGGGCAAGTAGGTGATCATCCCATTCGTGTAAACGCTCGGAATCAGATGATTGTCCTGATGTTTTTGGTAGAGCGCTTTTTGCAGAATGCTCCCAAAGTAAAAACTGTCATGGGTGTTGGGCAAAGCTATCCCGTCCCTTACCATTTGAGGCCTGAAAAACTCTTTTTCGCCGGCATCCGTGACGTAATGCGCTTCGGCAAAATCTATCCAAGTATAACGGATGTGAACGCTCAAGCCATAGGCGAACAAGATAAAAAGCAAAGGGATGAGCAAATTGACAAGCCAATGGGAACGCTCGACGGGCAGTTCCACCTTCCTCGAGAAAAAGCCCCGCGCCTTGATCGAGCCGGGCCAGGCAAACAAAGCCAACAAGGCAGAAATCGACAAAACGAATATCGACGACAAAAGTAAAGCTGTCATGGATTATGTGAAATCATACGTCCAACCGAAGCGTTCCTCCGGACACGGCGTCTTTATCTTGAAATACAGGCACAATTCAAACGAAGAGGGTAAAAGCCGGAAACCCTATCTGAATTTGTTATTCAAGCCAAATAGTTTCTTCTTCAGGGAAACCGTCAAATCGTTCGCTTTGGATGCATTGAAAGTGGACCCCATGACCGTCCTCGAACCACCATGGATCCGGGCGCCCAGGTTCTTGACGTGAAAGGCATAGTCCCGGTTGACCAGAAGCCCGAGGACTTCACCCTTCTGAGAAAAGACCAAGTCCCCCTTGCCCGGATCGAATGCCCCGGTAACGAATGCAAAACGGGTGTGACTTACCTTGATGTAACGGGCGTCCCGTTCATCGCGCATGAAATCGGTTTGCCCGAATCGCCCCTCCTTGGCATCCACCACGACCGCCTCGTCGAACAAATAAGGGTTTTTTGGGGAACCGAACAGCTCGATGGAAGAAGTTTTTCTCAACTCGGCGGGGTTGACGTTGAGAGGAACGATCAAAATCCTGGGGTCATCCATAAAGGCGATTTCCTTGACCGGAATCGGCGTTTTTAGCTTGGGACTGGTGATTTGTCCCGAAACCTTGATCAATTTGCGGGGTCGTGGGTCCAACCTGAACGGACTGTCCTTGGCGTGAACGAGGGAGTAAGCAAACGTACCTTCGACCATGATAATGGTGTCCATGGTGAAGGTATCGGCGGTTTCCTTGCCGAACAGTC
>JABGWD010000248.1 GCA_018645725.1 Opitutia bacterium | reverse complement strand
TCGGGCGGATTATGGCTCTGGTTCAGGGATCATCATTGGACGTGGACCCGATCCGGGGTATTTCCCTACCTCTGGAAGCACGGCCTCGGGACCTGGCTCTACCTGCTCGGCACGAGGGATGGAAAACCCGTCTTTTACGACTACGCAAGCGGTTCGGTACGCTAGGCACCCTTTTTACGGGCAAAACAGGAGCATTCCCGCTCCCTTAATAAAAAGTTATTACTTTGGCGTAATATACTATCTTTACAAATGTTTTAGTAATCATTATTCATTGTCTTATTTTCGTGTTTTCACGCTTGAAAAGGGCTATTTTTTCTCTTTTTTCCGAACCAAATTTATTTTTCACTCAACTTTCAAAACCATGAGAACTGACAATACAATCAAAGCATTCCTTCTCACCCTTCTGCTCGGCTGGTTACCCGGTCTGCAAGCACAGGACAGCTGGTTCGTCGAGCGTGAGTTCGAGGAACCGGTCAAGGTGAGCGGCTTCAAGAACCCAAGGGGAATTGCCTTTGGACCGGGAGGCAAGATCATCGTCTCAGGAGGAGAACGTATGCAAATCGTCGATACCAACGGAACGAATTTGGCTTTTTCAGTCGTGGACAACCCGATCGGTTGCGTCTTCGCGGGAGACAAGTTCTACGTAACTTCGCATGACGACGATGTCGTGCACGTCTACGACGCCAACGGAACCGGAACCCACCTCTTCAACTTTGGCGGAGGAGGAGCGGCAAACGGCAAATTCATCACCCCGGGTTACGTCGCCGCCGACTACAACGGGTCCGAGCTCGAGATTTTCGTGGCCGATTGGTCAAGAGACGACGTCCAGGTCTTCGACCAGATGGGCGTCTTCAAGCGAAAGTTCTCGACCGTAGATGGAAACCCCCGGGGCATCGCCATCGACGACGCGGGACATATCTACGTCGCGGACGCATCCGACAAGGTGAACGTATTTTCCAAGGACGGAACCCTCCTGCGCACCATTCCCAACATACCGGGAAGACCAACCGGTCTGAGCATCCGTGGGAACCGGCTTGCCGTCGGTCAGGAAATTTCCAGCGGAGACGGAGACCACGTCGTCCGCATCTACGACACGAACGGTTCGTTGATCCGGGAAATCGGGCAAGAGGGAACCGGGCCCGGGCAATTCAACCAACCCAGAGGCGTGGCCTACGACTCCTCGGGTAACCTTTGGGTCACGGATTATGGAAATCACCGTATCCAAATCTTCGACCAGAACGGCAACTTCATCCGCCAGTTCGGGGAGTATTCGGAATACGTCACCTTCCGCCAAGCCTATGCCTCGGTCATGGACGGGGATGGAAAAATCTACGTTTCCGAGCAACAAAACCACCGGGTGGTCGTTCTTTCCGAGGACGGCAAGTTCGAGCGGGTCGTGGCAACCAAGGGAACCCAAACCGGTCAGGTCACCAGCCCGCGCGGGCTCGCACTCGACCAGACGGGCAACCTCTACGTGGCGGATTCCGGAAACAAGCGCGTCCAAGTCTTCGCCCCCGACGGGTCCTACCTGCGCACGGTGGGGAGCCCAATCGTCTTTGCCAGTCCGTGGGGGGTGACGGTCAATGACGCGGGTCAACTCTTCGTGAGCGATTACACGCAAAACCGCATTCACGTCTTCGACAATGCGGGCAACCTGCTTAACTCGTGGGGAGAAACCGGGCTCAACGACAACCAACTCAATCAGCCCATGGGGCTCGACGTCGGGCCATCGGGCGATCTCTACGTCGCCGCTTACAACCACTTCGGCATTCAGAGGTTCTCGCCCTCGGGTGAACTCAAGCAGTTGATCCGCACCAGCGTAACGACTTCAAACTACCGTCCCCGAACGATGGCAGTCCGCAAGGACGGATGGGTCTTCACCGTTGCCGACACCAGCAGCGACAGCATTACCTTCGCCTTCGACCAAAAGGGCAGCCTCGTCCATTACAAAGGCCTTTCGGCTCACGGGCTAAATGGTTCCGTCTCCGTCCGGGACGACGGCACCGTATGCTGGTATTTCCCCTACAAGGGGATCGGTCGGGTACACATGCCCTCCTTCCGGGCGGGCCCGACCGGACAGGCGGACGGCGTTCCCCTGACCGCCCTGCTTGACGTCTCCCAGCCCGAAAACTCGACCAACCTGAACGTCTCCTACCAGGTGACCGATGCAGACAGCTCAACCGTCACAACCGGGCTGCTCGGGTTCATCAATGGCGGAACGGGCTTGGGCTCGGTCATCATTCCGCAAACCTTCGTGGGAGGGACTACTGGAAAACTTGGCCCGAACGTAGACGTCAACCAGACCAAGACCGTGACCTGGAACCTGGCCGCGGATTGGCCGGGAACTGTGGGCTCGCTGGCCATCGAGGTCCTGGCCAAGGACGACCGCGCCCTGCTCGACCTTCACCTCGTGCAGATCCCGGCCGATGAGAACAACGCCACCGCCCTGACCATCAACCGGTTCCCCTTGACCGACGAAGATTTTCTCTCCGCCTGGCTCTGGCTGCTCGCTACCGGGGATACGGGAATCAAGTTTGAGCAGAACATCATCACCACGCCCACGACGGACCTGTCCGCCCCGGCCACCCTGAACCTCTCAGGCAAACTGCTCTGGCTCGATGCCTCCGATCTGGACGGGGACGGCCAGCCCAACACCGAGGCCAACGGCTCGAAGGTTTCCATCTGGATGGACAAGTCGGGCAACGACTACAACGCCTCCCAATCCGTGGTCGAGAACCAACCAATTTACCTATCCGACGACGGCAGCGGCAAACCCGCCCTTCAACTGGGCAACCAATGGTTCAACGCAACTGGGGTGAACTTCAATGCCAAGCAAATCTTCGTGGTGACCAAGGCCCGAGCCGTAAGCAACGACCATATGGCAATTATTTCCCGGGGTGTAGACAAGGGACAGTTGAGGGCACTGTCAAGCAGCCCAAAATACAATAACACCGCCAGCACCTCTTTTGCCTTCGGAAGTGGAGGAGAACTTAGGATAAACGGGGCGGTGGGCGTGGATTTCCCCTTGGGCACTCCGCATATCGTGTCGGCCAAGCTCGGCTCGGGAAGCACATATGCCGGGCATTACCAAAACATGATCATCGGTCGGGACGACCACAACAGCGACCGTTGGGACGGGAACGTTTATGAGGTCATCGTGTTCGACCGCTTCCTCAATACCGATGAGACTCGCCAGACCGAGTGGTACCTGGCCCAAAAATGGGGAATACAAGGCCCCATACCATCTGGCAGTGGCGTGTATGCAGCCGAATATGGCTCAACGTCGGCCGGGCGGGCCTTCCTTCTCGCCAAGATGAACCTGCGCGAGGCATCCCCCGCAGAGAAGAACCGTGCCTTGGAGGCCACAACCCCGGGCTCAGTCACCCAACTCGATCCCGAACTGCGCATCGAGCCGGGCGGAAACCCGGAAAAGGTCAATGAATTTGGGATCGAGTCGCTAAGGACGGGAACCTGGGTCGTGCCCAACTGATCACTCTCTCTGAGCTGCGAATCAACTTATTGAAAAAGTGAGCAAGCGCGTACAGCTAGACGGTAAAGGCCTTTCGTCTTGGCGGGCCCTCGGGCTTGCCTGGGCACTTGTCCTTGTCCCGGCTTCCCTTCTTGGGACGGACGCGGATGGAGACGGGTTCACCGATTCCCTCGAAGCCCGCTACGATTGGAACGCTTCCCTGGCCGACGACCGCAGGAAGGGCGGAATCGTACGGGCGCGCTCGGCCATGGCCTCCGTGAGGTTGGGTACCGGAGGCGGTGTGGTCCAGGTAACGAGCGACCCGGCGGGTCTCTTGCCCCCCTCTTCCACGCCCCTCGAAAACGGGCAGTCCTTCTCCACTCCAACCGCGGATTCAACGGTAGGCAACATGCGCTTTCTCTTCTGGGAACGAAACGGGCAGGCCGTCCGGTCGACAGGGGACGTCCCCCCTCCCGCTGCGACCGAGGACAACGTTGGGACGGGCGTGTCTCTGGTTGCGCACTACCTCGAGGAGTCGGTCGATTCCGATGCCGACGGGCTGAAGGACTGGTTCGAGATGAAGAAGGCGGGCGACCTGTCCCCCACCCCGCAGGCAGACGACGATGCGGATGGATTCAGCCTCCGCCAGGAACAGGACTACGGTTTCAACCCGCACATCAAGGATACCCGGACCCGGGGAGGGGTGACCAGAAGCCGCAGCCAAGTGGTCGCGGTAAGCCTGGGTGGCGGAGGAGTCCTCGAGATCTCGAGCGATCCGCCCGGCTTGGTCCAGACTGTGTCTCATGCCATGCTCGCCGGCGACGTCCAACAGACCGAGATCGTGCCGAACAAGATCGGGAACAAGCGCTTTTTATATTGGGAACGGATGGGTCAGCCCGTGCGTTCGGTAGCCGGCATACCCATCCACCAAGTCACCGAGAGCCAGATCGGATCCGGGGTCGAACTGGTGGCCAAGTTTGAGAGCGAGGACAAGGACGGCGATCAGGACGGTCTTCCCGACTGGTTGGAGAAAAGAACGGGTAGCCTGGCCCTCAATCCTTCCAGCGACCCGGACGGGGACGGCTTCGGCTTGGCCCTCGAGCACAGGTACGGGTTTTCACCCTTTCTCGCCGACCTGCGTACCAAGGGTGGAATCACACGGCGCCGGAGCGTTGCGATTCCCCTGGGAGCGGGGAACGGCACCGCGCCCCCACCTGCTCCACCCGACCTCGATGGAGACGGCATACCCGACCAGCTCGACTTCGATACGGATGGGGACGGTTCCTCCGATGCAGAAGAACTGACCAACGGCACGAACCCCAGAGACGCAAACTCTCATGCCTTTGCAAATTCTTATTCCACCTTTCTAAACGGAAACCTCAGCCTGTGGCTGGATGCCAGTGACTTGACCCAGGCCGGGACCACCTGGACGGACAAGAGCGGACACAACAGGCATGCGACCATGCACGGTTCCCCCGAGATCGTTGCGAATTTCCAAAACGGCAAGCCGGTCATGCGCTACGGAACCGACTCGCTTGATTACCACAGCTTCCCCCAACAGACGGACATACGAACGGTCTTCTGGGTCCTTCGAAGCGAGGCGGCAAATAACGCTCCTCTCTTGGGAGATTCGCAAGTCTACCATTTGCATGCGTCGACAACCAAATTCTTGCATTCGTCACATCCCCACGCAAACGTCAAGCAAGGACTCCTCAGGTTGGATGGAACAACGGTCAATGGCGTGACCGAAGACAAACCGAACGCCATGTCCGTTATCTCCCTCCGGACGACAGGCAACGTCACCGCATCCAATTTCTCCAGAGATAGAACCAGTACGAGTCATCACTGGAAGGGGGAATTGGCCGAGCTTTTGATCTTCAATGCTCCCCTGAGCGACCAGATGATGTCTGAGATCGAGGGCTACCTCGCCCACAAGTGGGCCTTGACCAACCGACTTCCCCAAGATCATCCCCACAAGGCAACGGCTCCCTACGCCACGGGAGCTCTCGGGAACTCACCGCCCACAACATTCACCATCAACAAGACCGTACTGATGGAGAATCAAGCGGCGGGGATCGAGGTGGGCAAATTCTCCGCAACGGATCCGGACCAGGGGGCAAGCTTGCGCTTCGCCCTCGCGACCGGCACGGGCAACGCCCATAATCACCTCTTCAGCATCGATGGGACAGGTACTCTCAGGACGAGCGGGCCCTTGGACCGGGAATCCGAAAGCCATCACTTCGTTCGGGTCGCCGCCTTGGACGAATTCAACGCGAGCGTGGAGAGAATCTTCACCATCCGGGTGCTCGACGATCCGGGCGAAGAAAACCTTGCTCCGACATCCATTTCCCTGAGCCACTCTTCGGTGGAGGAAAACAAGCCGGCCCATTCGCCCGTCGGGCAATTCGGAGCATCCGATCCCAATTCTGGTGACGTCCACTCCTTCGCTTTCGTACAGGGAACCGGAGATACCCACAATCACCTGTTTTCCCTCACTTCGAACGGTCTGCTCAAGACCGCGGCATCGCTTGACTACGAAGCCATGCAGACCGTTTCCATCCGGGTCCGGGCAGTTGATCCCTACGGGAAATCAATCGATGCAAACTTCAACGTCTCCATTCTCGACCTCGCGGACGACCCACCGGTCAATCCCCCAACGGTCGAGAACAACCAGACCGATTCGCCGTCCGATCCCAACGCAACCGACCCACCTGTCGAGGATAACACCACCAGCCCGGAACCTCCCCATCCGGGCACGCAAGCCTACCTCCCCATCGTGCGCACCGAATCCATCGTGCACTCAACCGACGATCTGCTCCGGTTCGAAGGAACGATCCTGACTGACGGAGGGCCCCCCATCCTCGAGTCGGGCTTTCTCGTGGGTCAAAGCATTAACTTACTGCCAAATGTCCGCCTACCTGCCCAACCAAACGCAAGTTCGAACGAATTCTCCGCCTCCGCACAACCCGGGCAGTTCGAACCGGGCAATGTCTACTTTTTCCGGGCCTACGCCCGCAATGCATTGGGTGAGAGCCTTGGTTCAATCCGGCAGTTCCGTACCCCCGAACCCTCACCCGATACCTGGTGGGCGCAAATGCCAGCCATCGGGGCGGGTTGGCATAATTCCGAATGGTTGGGGACTTTCCGTCCATACGACAACGGCTGGATTTACCATGCCAAGCTCGGCTGGGCATACGTCGCGACCGACGGCAAGCAAGGCCTTTGGCTATGGACCGAGGGGAATGGTTGGCTATGGACCCAACCGGGCGTATATCCGTACCTGTGGAAGCACCGCTCGGGCAATTGGCTCTACCTACTCGGAACAAGGAACGGAAATCCCGTCTTTTTCGACTTCGCAACCAACTCGGCCCGCTAGGCGAGCAATTCGGGCTCGCTTACCAAACGACATTCACGTCGTAAGCTGAAATTTTCGCATCCGCACTCAGGAGCGGAAGATCCTCCGATTGAGCCTGGGCAACCAGCATACGATCAAAGGGATCGCGATGAAGAAGAGGCAAGGCACGGTAGGCGCTGAAGTGAGCCTCCGTCATGGGCATGATCTCAAACCCATTGTTCTCCAGGGATTCGAAATATCCGTCGGGCAATTTGATTTTCCCAATCGTCCATTTTATGGACAATTCCCAAATCGTTGCATGGCTGACCAAAATCCGGACGGATTCCTCTTCCAGTCTTTTTCTTGCTTCCTTGGATAGTTTCGCCGGTGTTCCCGTGGCCCAGAGCAGGGCATGGGTATCGAGCAGGTAGCAACCACTCATTCCGCCACCATGCCAAAGGACTCGGACTCTTCATCTCCCCACTCGTCAAAATCATCCGCCAGTTCGATTTTGCCCTCATGGCATCCGATCCGTCCGGATGGATTGCCCGGTTCGTAAGGCACCAATTGCACGAGGGGTTTGCCCGCCCGCCCGATCACGATTGGTTTCTTGGTTGAACTGACCTGCTCGACAAGAGCGGACAGCTGGGCCTTGCCTTCCGTTATGGTAAAAGTTTTCATTTCCATATAAGACCAGACCAGCCCAGGTCTGTCAATATCAATAAAATCCTAGGCGAGCAATTCGGGTTCCCCTGCCCCGCCTCCGCCGGGCGTGCGCAAAATAAGACGGTCCCCGGGGTAAGCGGTTCGCGAGTCGGCGGATTTTAGAATTTCCTCGGTCCCGTCGGCCCGAATGAGAATTTGTTCGCCCGGGAGCCCGGCTTCCCCACCGCACAGTCCGTCGGGTCCGGAAGTTCGTCGCTGGGTAAGCAGGGAGAGTTCGATCTCCTCTTCAAAGAGATAGTGGCGCTCGATCCCATCGCCCCCGTTCCACGAGCCCTTGCCTCCCGAGCCGGTCCGCTTGCAAAAGCCGATCAGGCGGACAGGGAAGCGCGATTCGAGAATTTCGGGGTCGGTGATCGCGGTGTTGGTCATGTGAACCTGCACGGCGGAGGTCCCTTCCTGGCCAAGGGCCGCTCCGGCTCCACCCCCGATGGTCTCGTAGTGGCTGAAGGA
>JABGWD010000247.1 GCA_018645725.1 Opitutia bacterium | reverse complement strand
GGCGTGCATGGCTTGAACAGCCGGGCCTCCAGTACCCCATCCTCCGATGGCGAACGCATATACCTGAGCTTTCTTGACCGGGACAAGATGTTCGTGGCGGCTTACGATTTGTACGGGAAGAAGCTCTGGGAAGCGCGCCCCGGGGTCTTCTCAAGCAAGCATGGGTATTGTTCCTCTCCGGTCCTTTGGAAGGACAAGGTCATCATCAACGGCGATCACGACGGCCCGGGTTACCTGGTCGCTCTGGACAAGAAAACGGGCGAGACGATCTGGAAGACCGACCGGCCCAACAATACGCGCAGTTATTGCACTCCGCTCATCCGGACAATCGATGGGCGCAATCAACTGATCCTCTCGGGCAGCCTCTGCGTGGCCAGTTACGATCCGGATACCGGAAAACAGCATTGGATCAGCGACGGCCCGACCCAGCAGTACGTCGCTTCCCTCGTCTACAACGGCGACCTGCTCTTCATGACCTGTGGTTTCCCCAAGCGCTTCATGCAGGCCATTCGTCCGGACGGGGCGGGCAACGTGACCAAGACCCACGTCGTGTGGGAAACCACCAAGGGATGTTCCTACGTTCCCAGTCCCGTGGCCATCGGTCCCTATTTTATCGTGGTGGCGGACAACGGGGTGGCCAGTTGCTTTGTCGCCAAGACAGGTGAGCGCTTATGGATGGAAAGGCTCAAGGGGGTACATAGCGCCTCTCTGCTCAAGGCAAACGGTCTGGTTTATTTTCTTTCCGACCGCGGGATCATGTCGGTGGTCAAACCGGGGCCGGAATTCAAGTTGGTCACCGAAAACGAGGTCGGGGAAGATACCATTGCAACCCCTGCCTTTTCCAATGGTCACCTTTTCGTGCGGGGCGTGAATCATCTCTTTTGCATCAAGGGCTGAAAACGGTCCTCGACCCATCTCATCGAATAATCAAAACAACCCGAATCATGAAAAACGCCCTCGCTTTACTCATCGCCTTTTCCTTCTGCCTCTCGGCTCTCTTTGCTGAGAAGGCGCAAAAACCGGGAGCCGCTTTGGACGGCTATCGTTTCGAGTTTCCCTGCAAGGGCAAGATGCCGGACAAGCCGAAGAAGGGCGCCGGTTGCCAATCGGCCTTGGTCAAGGGGGATCCTTTCAAGACTGACAATTTCAAGAAGATCGTCAATTTCGGAGGGAAAGCAGGAACCCGTTATGCCGTTACCTTGCGCGTTCGCGGAGTGGTCGAACCCATGATGTACAAGAACGGAAAGATGGATGGCGAACATTTTTACGTCGGGGGCGAACCGAACAACAAGACTTACAATATCTACAAAATCGACGTCGCCTCACCCAAGGGCCATTTCTTTCTCAACCGTCAGGACAGGGTGGGGCACCGGATCTTTACGATCGATTACGAAAAGACGATCGAGATCGAAGGAGGTTCCCAAATAACGCTCAGTGGAGATGGGCAAAACGGAAAGTTAATTTCCAATTTCAGCAAACTGGTTGTCCCCGACCTGAAATCAGTTGCCCAACCGTATCACGGCCAGTTTATCCAGTTGGACGTGATCAAGGTCAAGCCGGTCAGTTAATGGTTTCCCCGCTTGAGCTCCCTGTTCGGATCAGAGGGCTATTCAAGAGGGCGGAGAGGTCCTAGGCGCAGAGAAACTCCACCGCCTCTTCCAAGGACAAGGTGATGATCAGGTTTTCCGCCTCGATCTTTTCTTCGCGAAAACCCTCTTCATGCGCCCAGTTCCTCATGTACGAACCCCATTTTTGGCCGTAGAGACTAGGCTCGAAAACCGCAGAACTCGACGAAACGGATGCGACGTCGCCTCTCTTGTTCTTGAGCATGATGAAGCTGAAGGGGTCGGTCTTTTTCTCTTCGGATAGCGTAACTTTTCTCTCCGCGCATTTCGACCTGATGAATTCGGCTCTTACCTCGACCAAGCTGTCGAACTCTTCCTTGTTTCCGGGGTTTCCGGAAGGTGTTTTTCCACGAAGTTCACGAAGCGCAAGTTCTGATTTCTTCTTTTCGGTTATCATGGTTCTAAAAATGTAAGAGCACTAAACGTGTAATTGCAAATTTTATTCAGCTTTTTTTACTGCCTTGGCGAACGAATGGGCATTGCGCGCCTTTGCGAGCCTCGGTAGTTTTTCCTTATGAACCGAAAGCCTTGGACGAGATTTTTGCCGTTGGCGTTCCTTGGGTTTGTCTCGTCGGTCGTTCCCGTTTCGGGTGTTGATCATCGGGAGGGCTTGTTGCGCAAAGGGACTCCGCAAGAGAGCTCCTGGTACCTTTCGGACAGTGGGAAACCGGGTCCCATCCTTATGGTCGTGGGTGGCATGCATGGGAACGAACCTGCCGGTTCCCGGGCGGTCGGGCAAATCAGGCATTGGCTTCCGGAACGGGGAAAGATTGTCGTCCTGCCGAGGGCGAACGCAACTGGGCTCGATGCTGGTATCCGGTTCATTCCCAATTCCCCCGGCGAGCTACGCGACTTGAACAGGAACTTTCCCAAGACCGATGGAGAAAACGGGGCCCGAGGGGAATTGGCCCGTGAGATTTGGGCTCTGGCCAAGCGTTTCGAGCCCGACTGGTTGCTTGATTTGCACGAGGGTTCCGATTTTCACCAGATCAACAAGAAGTCGGTCGGTTCGTCGATCATCCCGACCAAGGGCGAGGGAATGGACGAGGCGGTGACCAAGGCCTTGCGGGCAGTCAACGAGACGATCGAGGATCCCAAGAAGAAATTTGTCCGCCTTCGTTATCCTGTCAACGGAAGCCTGGCCCGGGCCGCTCACGAAAGGTTGGGCGCGGTCGCCATGATACTCGAGACCACAATCAAGGATCAGCCTCTTTCCAAGCGCATCCGCCAGCACCGGCTGATGGCCCATGCCATCCTTCGTCAACTCGACTTGACGGGCGAAGGAAGCAACCGGCTGGTGTCTGCTCAAGGGGAGGCGGATGACCAAGTCCGCATTGCCGTTTATGATGCGGGTGGAACGGGCCGCTCGGCGGCCCGCCGTTTGGAACTGGTTCTTGGCGCGATGAAGGATTGCATGATCCGGCGCATCGGGCCTCCCGATATCCGCTCGGGCGCTCTTTCCCAGTTCGACCTCGTTGTTTTTCCGGGCGGAAGCGGAAGCAAGCAAGCGGCTGCTCTGGAGAAAGCGGGCCGGGCAAAAGTGCGCCAGTTCATCGAGCGGGGGGGTGGTTATCTGGGTGTATGCGCAGGTAGTTATCTGGCCGCCCGAAATTACGACTGGTCTCTCAAGATAATTGATGGCCGTACGGTGGACACCCAAAAAGGCCATTGGCGCCGGGGGGAGGGAATGGTCGAAATGGAACTGACCGAAAAAGGCCGTTTGATTCTGGGTGACTACCCCAAGGTGGTGAAGGTTCGCTATGCCAACGGTCCGATCTTTGCCCCGGCCGGAGATGACGCCTTGGCTGATTTCGTTCCACTTGCCTACTTTCGTACCGAGTTGGCCAAGAACGGGGCTCGGGTCGGGGCGATGGTCGATACCCCTGCCATTCTTTCCGGCCAACTGGGGAAGGGCAGGGTGCTATGCATCAGCCCGCATCCCGAGTCGAGCGAACCCCTGCATGGCATCGTGCGCCGGGCCGCTCTTTGGCTGAGCGCTCACAGGGATTGAAAGCGTGATCCGGTAGCCCTACTGCCTGATTGCCCGGAGGCAATCGATCACGAAGGAATAGGTGTGGTGGTTAAGTTCGTCCACCCGGATATTGGCCCGCTTTTTACCGAGGAAAAGACCCGCCTCTTCGCCTTCCCGGACCAGTTCCTCAACGAAATCATGAGCCCCCCACGACTTCAGCCAGCGCCAGTAGGTCGAACGGGTCCCGGGTTTGCATTCCAAGAGAACGTCCAGGTCGCAAAATGCGCTCGCGAATAGCGTGGTGTCCCGAAAGACGGTGATCGAGGAAGGCGGTTCGGTCAGGACGGCTTCGATCTTGAGGATCATGAAAAAGCTCAAGCTCTGCTTCCCGAAAACCTCCTTGATGCGGTGGAATTCGGGCTCGTTTTTTCCTCTGGACTTGGGTAATCGATGACTGGCTAAACATCGCCCTTGTCTGATCAAAAGTCAAATTTGAGTCTTGTCCGAAAAGAGAGATTCAGGCATTCGGGAGAACCCCCTCGCATTTTTTCCGATGTTTGCCTATCGTGCATTTCAATGACTGAACGGATTGCAGATGGGGCGATTGATTGTTTGGTTTCGGGAAACGGAACGGACTGATGGCGAGCGGGAAGGGACACCTTGTCGGGGGCATGGTCTTTGCCTTGATCGGTTTGCATCTGTTTGCCCATTACTTTTACGTTCCGACCTACTTGGACATGGTGATTTACGTTTCCCTAGCCCTGATGTTTGCGGTCTGGCCCGACGTGGATACGAAGTCGATCGGGCAGAAATTCTTCTACTCCGTATTTTTCCTGACCGATTGTTACCTGATTTTTTACGAGGAATATGAGCTGGCCGCCTACCTCGGGCTCATCATCATTTTGCCCATCCTGGCCAAGCACAGGGGATGGACCCATAGCATCTGGGCGATGTTCCTCATTCCTTCCCCGCTTTTGCTCTACCCCGTGCTGAAGGGCGGGAGCCTCGACTCCTTCAACCTGTCGGGCGTTCCCTACTATGCCTCCGCCCTGACCGGGTATTTTTCCCACCTCTTTCTGGATGGCAAATTTACTCCCTGGAAATGAAGCCGCACAAAAGAGTGAGGATTACCCTTGAAATACGAGTGAGAGTAAGTTGGTGTTAGTTTTTCACTTAAAAAACACATCATCCAAGTCCTATCATGAGCCAATGTCCAAATTGCGGGGCGGCCTTAGAGCCCAATCAACTTAGATGCAACAAGTGCGGTTCACCGGTACAGGTGGTGGCTCCTGCCCCGAATGCCGGACCCGTCCAAGGGGCTCCGGTTGATCTTGTTCATCCTACGAACCCGCCCAAGTCCGCCACCACGGCTCTCATACTCTCCTGCCTGATCAGCGGCGTCGGCCAAATCTATCTCGGGCAAACCATCAAGGGCATTGTAATTTTGATCGGTTCCCTGGTTCTATGGGGGACTATAGTGGGTGGTCCCGTCATATGGATCGTAGCCATGGTGGACGCCCACGCGATCGGCAACAAGCTTGCCTCCGGGAAATCGGTTGGGCAATGGGAGTTTTTCTAAACTAAATCCCGATGATCGACCTATGGCCAAGATGGGCAATTCCGTCTTGGGTCTCCGGTGAGAGCAGGAAAGATTTCTGTCTGGCGGCCTCCGGTATTGCTTTGCTTGTTTTGGCTGTCGCCGTCCCGAGGGAGGTGATTTTCGGGAACGAAGAAAAGAATTACCTGGTGTCTCTTTTTTCCAGCCTACGCAATATGGTACATCCGCAATCTTTCCCATGCCCTTTTTGCGGAGGCACTCGAGCTTTTTTACTTTGCTCGGATCTAAGTTTCATGAAAGCCGCCGCCTACAGTTTTCCCGCCATCATCGTTTTCGTATCGATGTGCGCAACCACACCCCTGCGATTGATCCTGCTTATGCCAAGGGCAGGCACCCGCTTTGTCAAAATCAGAAAGGCACTTGATTTTCATGACCGGACGAACCTGCAGATCGCCGTTCTTCTTGTCGCCTGGGCGCTTCAGTTAGTCCTCCACTTCACCGAATTTTTTCCTTCGGTTGTTTTGAATGAATTCGAATGGTTTGACTTACCCCTTGGCTGATTTTCGAAACTGTGATCTACCGTCCCCCACATGCAGTCAAGCGGGAGGATTGGGTAGGGGTACTTGACTCAGCCCTGCGGGGGTTGTTGAGTGGAAGGATGAGTAAGTTGATCAAGGTAATCTTGTGCGCCCTTTTGGTTTTCGGTATCGCATGGGGCACCTTGGTTATGATTTTATGGGGACTTTGAATTCCTCCTCACCCATTCGACCCGCCTGTCCAAGCTCGTGCCTGGTGATTTGAGCCAAAGGCTCATGGCAAGTGGCCGAAATGGCTTTGGATGGCATGTATCACGCGCATCCCCTTGACTCACCGTTGCAGGGGTGGTTGGGTGACGGTGTTACGAAAAACGATCCAAATTATAATAGTGTTTTCAGGGCAAGAAATGAGAAGATAACCGTATGCATCCAAAAAAAGAAAGCTTAGTTCTCGAGAGGAAGTCGCTTCGCCTTGCGTTGGGTTGCTGTTGCGTATTATTGCCTTTGGGGTATCTGGCAATTGTCCTTGTCGAACCGGATGCCTGGTTGGGGATGAGTATTCTATTCGGCCTCTTGTTGATGGGCGTTGTGGTAACCTTGTTGCATGATGCCTCCCCAAAGCGAAATCTGGTCATTACCCCGGTCGGCCTTTTTTTTAGTGAAGGAATCTATTTCTACGATCAAGTTGAAGTGAAGTGGGCTGAAATCAATGCAGTCAAATTTAAAGCCCTTAGGCATCGGACTGACCACACAACACACCGGACGGACGTCATCGAAATAAGCAAAATAGGAGAAACCAAACCCTACCGGATTAGTTATTCTCATTTGGGAGGCAGGCAGGTTCAGGGACACGTTTCATTTTTCCCGGCAAAGAGAGCCATTGAATTGATTGAAAATTTGCGAAATTTGGATTCCGAGAAGGAAAGGCTTGAAGTGATCAAAGCCAGCAAGGGAATGAGCATGCCAAGATACAAACACTCGCGTGCTCTGATCCCTTTTCAAGACCGACTTGTCCTTACCTGCGGGTCTTGCGAAAGCATGCTGGTCTACGACAAACGCAAACCGAATTCCGAACATAGTTGCCCTTCCTGCGGCAGCGAAGAGTTATCCAAAATGTGATCCGTTGTCGGACGAAGCGTTTGCCTCGTCTGATCAACCATCTTGGTTGCGTCCGCTTGCCTTAGGGTTTACCCGCTGAGGAGACCGCTCCCCGCCACTCCTGAAAGACCAGTTGTCCGTTTTTCGCTCCGAGGAGGTATTGCCAAGTGGCGTCTGCATTCTTCCAAAAGTAAGGATACGTGCCTTCCCGCGTCCAGAGCCAGTCGTGGTTTTTCATCCATAACCAAAGCCCGCCCGAGCCGTCGGGGTGAGCATAGGCCCAGCCGAGCTTCAGGTGATAGATCCATCCGTTCTCATGGGGGCGGAAGGTTCCAAACCAAGGGGAGGTTCTCCAGCCTCCGTCTTGGGCGAAGGAACTTGTCCACCAGTAGGTCTTGGAATCCGGGGTGTCCAGTTTCTTGGGTTCGGAACGGTTCGTTCCCACTTCATTGGTCGCCACCGCCCGATAGTAGTAGCGCTTGCCCCCCTCGAGGATCAGGCTGACGGAAAAATTGCCATCCACCAAGGCGGTTGGATGAGTCTGGGCCTTGCGAAAGTACATGTTGTCGGCCAGCTCGAAGGCAACCCCCGAGATGGGCATTCCGCCGGTTGCCAGGATCTTGCCATTGAAGGTGTAGTTCAGATCGGCCCCGGCCTGAGCGGACAGGGCTTGAGGAAAGGGGCGGTAAAAGGTCGCCCAGTCGTAGGCCCAGTTCGGGTTGGACGAGAAGGCGGCGTGTATCTTCTTGCGGTTGGCTAGGGAGAGGGAATCGGCCCATGTGAACATGCCGTCGACGCTCGCCTGGGCCGAGATACTCCACTTCCCAAGGTCTTGATTAAAAGTTGACGCCCGTTCGAACATATAATCAAAGGCATTAACAGATGAAACGTCCCAGTCTCCGATTGGCTGGTTGAAGGAAGCAGCCTCCTTGAACATGGCAGTCATGCCCGTGACAGCGGAGACGTTCCAGTCCCCGATGGGTTGGTTGAAGGGTGTCCCGTAGAACATGCCCTGCATGGTGGTGACCGAAGAGACGTTCCAATCACCGATTTGTTGGTTGAATGAAGCGGCTTTCAAAAACATCTGCATCATACTCGTTACCTTGCTGGTGTTCCACTTTCCAATAGGCTGGTTGAATGCGGTGGCCCCGTTGAACATGCCCTGCATGG
>JABGWD010000246.1 GCA_018645725.1 Opitutia bacterium | reverse complement strand
GAACAAGGACAAGGCGCTTGATCCAAAGGAAGTGGCCAAGTACGTCGACCAATTGATCGGGTCCGCTCATTGAGGGAATCACCTGGCTGTCGCCTAGCTTCGTGATTTCTGTCCAAGCAACAATGAATATGCGGCCTGCAGCTTTCTTGGTAACAGTCCTTTTGTTTGGCGTCGCCGTCTTAAAAGCGGCGCCTAACCCCAACCTGGCGGCCGATCCCGAATTGGAGCTCAGTTTGCTTGCCTCTGGTCTCCGGGAAGGCATGGAGATGACGATTGCTTCCGACGGCAGAGTGTTCATTGCCGAGCGCCCTGGCAAGGTGAAGCTTTTTTCACCCGACAAGCCCGGACAATTGATCGAGTTGATCGACCTGAAATCGGATACGCGCTGCGAGGCCGGGCTTATCGGCATCGCCTTGGATCCGAATTTTGACGAAAATCATTGGATCTACTTGCAGCACACGGTGCCGGTGGAAGGGGACAAGGCCCATTACGAGCATCGACTTGGCCGTTTCGTTTTCAAGGACGGCAAGATCGATCCTTCGTCGGAAAAAGTATTGCTCAAGATTCGGGCTGACTCGGTCAAGCGGATTCACGAGTCCGGATCCATCGCTTTTGGTCCAGACGGCTTGCTCTTCCTCTCGGTGGGCGACAACCAGATACGTTCGGAATACCTTTACTCCTGCAAAACCTCGGCAAACAGTAACGACCTGCGTGGCAAGATCCTCCGCATACGACCCACCAAGGAGGGCGGATACGAAATACCGAAAGGTAACCTGTTTCCACCGGGTACACCGAAGACACTTCCTGAAATCTACGTCATGGGATTGCGCAATCCATTTCGCATTCATGTCGACCAAAAGACCGGCTGGTTGTTGTGGGGAGAGAATGGCCCGCCCAATAACTGGGTGCCCGGGACCAAGCTGGACAAAAAGACAATTCCCCTCGGTTACGATGAATTCAATTTGGCCAAAGGACCTGGCTTTTATGGCTATCCTTTGGTCATCGCGGATCAGCAACCCTTTACCCATTACGATCACGACACCAAGAAGGGTGGACCTGTCATCGATCCCAAGGCACCTGTCAATTTGCACAAGGGAAACACCGGGGTTCGCGAATTGCCGCCCGCTCAACCGCCCCTCATTTGGTACGAAGGCAACCAAAAGGAATTCCCCGAACTAGGTGGCGGTGGCGAGTCGGCTATCGCGGGTCCGATCTTTCGCAAGAAAGCTACCTATTCCAAGAAGCTCGGCCTACCTGACCGATTCGATGGATGTTGGCTCATCGGCGAGTATTCCAGGGGTTGGGTCAAGGCCGTAAAATTAGACGACAAGGGAGAGATCGAAGAAATACGCCCCGTTCTTCCCACCCTGCGTCTTGGCAAGCCTACCAACCTCAAGATTGGCCCCAAGGGACGGCTGCATGTGCTCTATTACACCAAGGATGACAAAGGGGTGCTTGTCCGACTCGAGAACAAGGGGGCGACGGAGGGCGCCATTGCCCCGGGTTTGGTCATGGGGTTGGAGTCTCCGCCGAAGCAATTGAAGAAATCCAAGGAGGCTTGGGCCGGTTACCAATTGATGAGCAAGAGCGACTGCCTCAATTGCCACCAGTGGACGCGTACTTTCGTGGCCCCGCCTTACTTTCAAATCGCCGAACGCTACAAGGCGGATCCCGTCGCCGCCGAGACCTTGACCCAAAAGGTGCTCAAGGGTGGTGTCGGCGTGTGGGGGCAAATCCCGATGCTGCCTCATCCGCAACACACTGCCAAGCAAGCTCGGGCGATGGTCGAAACGATCCTTTACCTCAATCAGTTGAAGGGTAATAAGTGACTAGCATAAGCACCGAACTGCAAGCTGTGGTCTTTGATATGGACGGTGTCATCATCGAGAGCGAGATGACCCATTACCGTGCAATTTGCGAAGCTATGGGTGAGAATATGAAAGTTCCTTACGAAGTCTTTCTTGAGCAGTGTACGGGAGGGGACGAACGGTTTGCCATGGGAAGAATGGCCACTTTCTCAGACATGTCCTATGACGAGGAACTTTTTCAAGAATGGTCTCGCCGTAAGGCGACCGCCTATGCTCGTCTGATTTCAGAAGAAGTCAGTCCTATGCCCGGGGCTATTCAACTGGTTGAGTCGGTTGCCGAAGAATTGCCAATTGGTCTGGCTACCGGATCTCGTCGGTCCGACGTGGATGCAGCCTTGCATGTCCTCGGTGGCGGGTGCTTGGCGGGGCTCTTTCAAACAATTGTGACTTCGGAAGACGTAGCCGACCCAAAGCCCCATCCGGGAACCTACTCCAAAGCTGTGGAAGATTTGGGTATCGAACCATCCGCTTGCTTTGCCATCGAGGATTCTCCTAATGGAATAGCTTCCGCTCTAGGCGCGGGCCTTCGCGTAATTGGAGTGGCCGTGATGCACGATGCATCCAAGTTGTCTAGGGCTGAGAGGGTTGTCTCTACTTTGACCGACGTCTCTCTAAACGGTTTGAGACAATGGTTCGCCGAACCCTTGGCGTGAGTTTCGCTACTTGATTTATCGACTCAGTTATTGCCAAAATGAAAAACGAAGCCTGCGGGTTGAATGATTTGATTCCGGTGGTGATTTCAAGCAAGGCCTTTAAGTAAAACTGAACTTGGAATGACAAACTCCTTTACGATAGTGGGCCTTGGTGAAGCTGTTTTTGACGTCTTTCCTGACAAGGAGGTGTTGGGAGGGACTTCACTAAACGTTGCCGTTCAAGCCCATCAGTTGCAGGTTCCCTTGGGCGGTCGTGGAGTGCTGCTCAGCCGGATAGGAAATGATGAGCTGGGTAAACGCTTGCAAGTGGAATTCCAGAATAGAGAGCTTCCTCTGGAGTTCGTGCAGGTAGATCCGACAAAACCTACAGGGAAAGTTCTTGTAAGTTTCAGTGAAGGAGCTCCCAGCTATGAGATAGTCAAAGATACGGCGTGGGATTTTCTTGAGTTTACTGAGCATGAAGGTGAACTTGCTGCCTTTTGCGATGCGGTCAGTTTCGGTAGTATGAGCCAACGTCATCCCGTTTCGCATGAGGCTACGCAAGCATTCTTGTCGAAGGCAAGTAACGCTTTGAAGATTTTTGACGTTAACTTGCGAATGGATCTCTTTACTTCGCAGATTCTCGATGAGGGTTGTCGGGTTGCGAATTTGCTTAAACTCAATGACGAAGAGATTGGAACTGTAGCCTCTCTTCTTGATTTGCCATGTGGCAATGCCTTGGAGCAATCAGAAGCTATTTGTGAAAAATATAATCTCGATGCGGTGGTTTTCACTAGGGGGGAAAGGGGGACTGCCGCCTTTACTAGCAAAGGCTGGGTAGAGGGAGTGCCAGCTAGTTTTCCTCTTGCCGAGAATGCAGATAGTGTTGGAGCCGGCGATGCCTGTACCGCAGCTTTGCTCACCGCCCGCCTATTGGGTAGGTCATGGCAGAAATCACTCGATATGGCTAATCAGCATGGTGCATTTGTTGCCAGCCAACCTGGAGCAACCCCACATTTGCCGCTGGAGATATTGGGGTTATTCAAACTGCTTGAGGATTGAGTTTGGACGTTTCTCCTCTTTCCTCTACCTTGTCTATTCCACGATGAATACTTTGCGAATCACCTCCATGTTTTTTCTCTTAGCAAGCCTCTCGGCTCGCTTTTGCTTCGGGAACTCCGACAAGGTCAATATGCTCTTTATCGCCATCGATGACCTCAACGACTGGGTTGGTTGCTTGGATGGTCACCCTCAGGCGAGTACGCCGAACATCGATCGACTGGCCAAGCGTGGAATGCTTTTTACCAATGCTCATTGCCAAGGTACCATTTGCGGCCCTTCTCGAGCTTCCTTTCTCTCCGGTTATTATCCCCACCAAACTGGTCTCTACCAACAGCCCGGAGGGAAGGCGATGGAGAAGGATAATAATTTTTTTGATGGCCGAATGTTACCCCAGTATTTCCGGAAAAATGGTTACCGGACATGGGGCGTAGGCAAAATCGGGCATGGGTATTCCGATAAGAAGCTCTTTGAATCCTATGGTGGAAAGTTTTCGGGTTCCGGTCCCAAGCCCCCCAATGGAAAGCGCTTTAATTATTTCTTACCTGAGGTGCCATGGACCGGCACCCAGACGGATTGGGGAGCTTTCCCCGAACGGGACGAGGATATGACCGACCATAAGGTGGCGACTTGGGCCGTCGAGCGTCTCG
>JABGWD010000245.1 GCA_018645725.1 Opitutia bacterium | reverse complement strand
ATCACCGCAACTCAGGGAGGTAACGCGACCTATTCGGCGGCCACCGCAGTCACGAGAACGCTGACCGTTTTGGACGACACCTTGCAGGCGCAAACCATTACCTGGAGCCAGACCCTTGGATCGAAGACCTATGGGGATCCCGACGTTACCATGAATGCAACCGCTGGCTCGAGCTTGACCGTTGCGTACGCGAGTTCGAACACGGCCGTGGTCGAGGTGAACGGGACCAAGCTTGTGATTGTCGGCGCGGGTAGCGCGACGGTGACCGCAAGTCAGGCCGGAAACGGTCAGTGGCAGGCTGCCCCATCGGTTGACAAGAACGTGACTGTAGCCAAAGCCAATCAATATATCTTGGCAGCCAACAATAATAACACTTTGCCGAACTGGCCGAACAAGGATACGGGAGACTTCGAATTCGATCCCGGAGCCAAGTCTATCACAGCCACCGGGCAACTGAGTGGGTTGACGGTGACCTATTCGAGCTCCAACACAAATGTCGTTTCCCTCGTAAGCGGAGATACGAAGCTTAACCCTGTTGGAGCAGGCACGGCGACGATCACCGCTTCCCAGTCCGGGAACGCGGGCTACAATGCAGCAGCTTCCAAGCAATTCCAAATCACGGTTACGGAGTACAGCCCATACAGCAATTCCCTGCCGGGCATGATGCTTTGGCTGGACGCCAGGGATATCAATGGTGACGGCTTATCCGAGTCTGCATCCGATTTCAGCAGCATAGGCGGAAAGACACAGATCAGTTCATGGGGTGACCGTTCGGGAAGCTCGAATTCTCTCGGTCAGGCAAATACCTCTCTCCAACCGGTTTACGTTGAGAATAACGGATCCCCCGGTCTTGCCTTCGGTGGCAGCCAAGGAAACAGCGGAGCGTACATGAGCGCAAACTTGCCGAGTTCCCTCTCGGGCAGCAACGGCTTTACCTTGATTGTGGCCGGACAAGCCGCCTCCTCGGGACAAGGCAGATTCATGACCTTCGGCTCTAATGCCGGAACCGGAGGGCAAGTAATCGGTGTGGTTCAAAACGGAAGTTTCGACTTCAACAACGGATCGAACGGATTCGGAGCCAACATGCACTCCTCCCCTGCCATCGGCGTATTCAGAAGAGCCTTCGGAGCCGACTACGGACAAAGCGAATTCATTCTCAACGGAACGGCCCAGATCGGAAGCGCCGTTTCGGGTTCCTCAGTTCCCAACCTGCCTACCTCCGGAAGTGAAATCCTGTTAGGTTCTGGTCGCGCGGGCAACGGCAACCTGACTAACCCCTTCGCGGGACTAATCAAGGAAGTCATGCTCTTCGCCGGAGCATTGAATGACTTCGAGGTGCGTCGACTGGAAGGCTATCTTGCCTGGAAATGGGGGACGCAAGCTAGTTTGACGGACGGGCATCCTTTCAAAAGTCAGCGTCCACTGTTCGGGGGTGACCAAAACATAACGGTTGCGGCGAACAACCTGACGGTCGATCCCAGCGATAACTTGCCTCGCGCGTTGGTCTTCGATCAACCCTTCGGTCTCGAGGGGTCCTATGCGACATCGGGTTTGAACATCGTGTACGAAACGAATGATTCATCCGTTCTACAGGTTGATTCAAATGGTTTGCTCCGACCTATGGGAACAGGAACCGTCCGGATTACCCTGAAACAACCCGGCGATTCCCATTTCTCGGCGGCATCGAATCAAGTTTTTGATTTGAAAATAGTCAGCAACGATCCCCCAACCAACCTCAATTCCACCGCACCCCTGAACATTGCGGAGAACCAACCCGTTGGCACCGTGGTAGGCGACTTCAACGCCACCGATCCGGATGCCGGTGCGACTTTGACCTACCACCTCGTAAGCGGAGTCGGGGATGGGAACAATTCACTCTTCACGCTCGAGACCAACGGGACCCTCAAGACGGCCACGACTTTCGATTACGAAACCAACGCGTCGACTTACTTCATCCGCGTGCAAGCCAAGGACGAATTCAACGCCACGGTGGAGGGCAACTTCACGGTGACCTTGACTGACCAGTACGAAGCCCCGCCCGGGCAATCGAACAACGACGGCAATTCCAGTTCCGACAGCAACTCGACGACCGGTGAAACCAACCCGGTCGTGGACGGCAACACGACGACCGACCCAACCAACCCGGTCCTGGAGGGCAATGCCTCGACGGGTGAAACCAACCCCGTGGTGGATGGCAATTCGACCAACGAGGGCAACGCAACCATTCCTTCCCCGGTACCCGATTATTTCCGCCCGATCGTCGATACCTTGCCTGCCGGCGAAGTAAACGGCACGACGGCCAAGCTGCATGGTTCGGTGATGGATACGGGAGGACTGACACCCACCGAGTTCGGCTTCCTGCTTTCTTCCCGGCCCAACCCGAAGGAGAACGCTTCCGGGGTGATCCGTTTGGCGGCCGAATCGAACGCGAGCGCGTTCTCGGCGGTGGCAGCCGGTCTGATGGCGGGCAAGACCTATTATTTCCGCGCTTTTGCGGTCAATGCCGAAGGGATCGGATACGGGTTCGAGGAGAGCTTCGAAACCCCTGCCGGACTCAAGCGTCCGACTTGGATCGAAGCAGTCCCCGGTACGGTCAAGGACTGGTGGACGAGCCCGTGGTTGGGCAATTTTTATCTCAGTGCGAACGGCTGGGCGAGGCACGAGAAGCTCGGTTGGGTCTTCCCCGTGCAAAGTCCATCGGCCGGCCTGTGGCTTTGGAAGGAAGGATTTGGCTGGCTCTGGACGGACGAGTCCATCTATCCCTTCCTTTACCGCAACGTCAGTGGAGGCTGGTTGTATTTCTTTGGCAGGCGGGAGGAAACCCTCCTCTTTTACGACTACTCGACCAAGGGCTGGATCACGCGCAAGGCCGGGCAATGAGAAGCTCGTGGGCCCGGGCCTGATCCGTCCCCAAGTTCCGTATTGTCATCCCTAGTCTCCCCACACCACCCTTGTCATCGCGAGGGCGTAGCCCGCGGCGATCCACTGGGAGGCAGGAGCCGAACCGCATTGCCCGTATGTGTATTTCGAGACACGATGGATTGCCGCGTCCCTCCCGTTGGTCGCTCCTCGCAATGACACGACCGTGGAATTGGACACATTCACAACGTCTTGTCATCGCGAGGGGGTATAGCCCGTGGCGATCCACTGTGAGTCAGGAAACGAACCGCACCCCCTCCTACGCCTTTTCCCTCCCAAAGAAAGCCTATTGTTCCGACAAGTTGAAACATTACCTAATTAGCTTGTATGAAAATCCCGTTATCTGCTAATATTTTAGTGAAAAACCATCCTTTATTTCCCTTTCCTTCTCATGATCACCCGCACACCGTCCGGATTGGCTTCCGGACACCTTCCCTTCGTCTGCTTGGCAGGGGTGGGCGAGCGGGCTGAAATCAAGAGGCGGACGGCATCCGAACCGGCCCGATGAGCCTCCCCAAGTCATCCCTCTTTTCTCATCGCTTCATCGCCTGCCTCGCTTGGGTTTCTATCTTTTTTTGGTCGGGTTCCCTTTTGTTCGGAAATTCCGCTCCAACCAACCTCAATCCCCTTTCAGCGCTCACCATCGCCGAGAATCAACCGGTCGGTACCATCGTGGGCGAATTCAATGCGACCGATCCGGATGCCGGTGCCACTTTGACTTATTACTTGGTAAGCGGAGCAGGGGACGGCAACAATTCCCTTTTCGACTTGAACGCGTCGACGGGGGCTCTCACCAGCAGGGTCGTGTTCGATTACGAGAACAACGCTTCGAGCTACAGCATTCGAGTGCAGGCCAAGGATGAGTTCAACACCACGGTGGAGGGTTCGTTTAGCGTGTCGTTGACGGACTTTGTCGATACTCCCGAAGACTTGAATTCGACTGCTCCGCTTGTCTTTGCGGAGAACTTGCCGGCGGGATCGACGATCGGGCAGTTTACTTCGTTGCACGACGATGCAGGGACCACCGTTACCTATCGTCTCATGGCTTCGCATTTGACTGATTTCGGGCTGATCCCGGGCGGGTGGTTCACCGTGGGAGCTCTTGTGGAAGACAATTACTCGAATTCACCCAGTCGGAAAATTTTCGTCAGCGAATTTTTCATGGCGAAAACCGAGGTGACTTTGCAACGATGGGAGCAGGTGCGCACTTGGTCGTTGTCAAATGGTTATCCTGATCTTGACGTAGGTGCGGGTACCGGAAACGCCTACCCCGTAGGCGGAGTCAACTGGTTCAATATGACTACTTGGTGCAATGCGGTCAGTGAAATGGAGGGGCTCACGCCGTGTTACTACGATACGTCCGGGGGAGTGATTCGTACGGGCACCGGAACGAGAATTTGCGATTGGACTGCCGATGGCTATCGATTGCCCACGGAAGCCGAGTGGGAGAAAGCCGCCAAAGGCGGACGATTGAACTCTCGTTATCCTTGGGGAAATACTATCAGTCATGCATTGGCGAATTACGCATCTTCCAATGGCGATTACGGGGATTTGTCCAACGGGGCGGGGGGGCACCCGACCTACGGTGGAGGTTATTCTCCGGTCGGTAGTTTTGCGGCTAATGATTATGGAATCTTTGACACGGTGGGCAATGCGTATGAAATGGTTTGGGACCGAACAAACGTTACCCCAGGAGCCTTTTCAAATGGAGCGATTAATCCGATAGGAGCCGGCGGAAATACTTATCGAATGATGAAAGGTGGGAGTGTCCATGAATCGGCGTTCAAATCTATGAGTGCGGCCAGATCCTATTTTCGTGCATTAAACAGAGTGCAGTCACGCGGCTTTCGCATTGCCCGTTCCAATGTTGCGCATGGTTATCCCTTCACCCTCGAGGCCAACGGCACCCTCAAAACCGCCACTACCTTCGATTTCGAGTCCAACGCCTCGACTTATGCCATCCGGGTAGAAGCACGGGACGAGTACAACGCATCCGTGGAGAGTAACTTTACGATTACCTTGACTAACCTGAACGAACCCCCCGCCAACCTCAGCTCCACCGTTTCCCTGACCATCGCGGAGAACCAACCGATTGGGACTGTCGCCGGTATTTTCAACGCGACCGATCCGGATGCCGGGGCATCTTTGACTTACTCCTTGGTCAGTGGGGCAGGGGACGCAAACAATTCGCTCTTCGACTTGAACGCGTCGACGGGGGCTCTCACCAGCAGGGTCGTGTTCGATTACGAGAACAACGCTACGAGCTACAGCATTCGAGTGAAGGCCAAGGATGAATACAACGCCACGGTGGAGGGGTCGTTTAGCGTGTCGTTGACGAACCGGGCGGAGAGCGTGAACGGCAGAAACTTGGCGGGCTTTACGAACGCGGCCAACTTGTTCGGGCTTTCCTCGGCAAGTGGATACGGAAACCTCTACGGCGAAATGGCATGGGGAGATTACGACGGCAACGGACACCTTGACTTGTACGTCACCAAGAACGGATCGCCCAACAAGTTGTTTCATAATCATGGGACGGGTTTGTTTTCGGAAGTGGCTGCCCAGGTCGGACTCGATCACAATGGCAGCGGCGATTGCAATTGGCTGGATATCGATGCGGATGGGGACTTGGACCTCTTTCAGGTCAAGAGCGATTCCATTTGGATGTTCCGGAATGATTCGGGTTCCTTCGTCGAAGTAGCCGCTTCGCTGGGCTTGTCGAGTGTAGGCAGTTACAAGGCGAGCGTATGGTTTGATTACGACGGGGACGAGGATCTCGATCTGTTTCTTTCTTCCAAGAACTCATCGAACAAACTGTTCCAACAGCAGGCCAACGGAACTTTTTCCGAAGTCGCTTCCGCCGCCGGGGTGTCTTCGGGTTCGAACGCCATGGAAGTATCCGTCTGTGATTACGACGGGGATGGTTGGCCGGACCTGATCATTTCCGGGCGGAGTTCGGCCAAACGCCTGATGCGCAACAACGGGGACGGGACCTTCACCAACGTGGCTTCCACTGCGGGAGTCGGGACGTCCAAGGATAGTCACGGTAGCGATTGGGCGGATTACGACGGGGACGGAGATTTCGATTTTCACGTGGCCAACTGGTACTCGGCCAACGAGCACTTCAGAAACAATGGGGATGGTACCTTCACCGAATTTGCATCTTCGCTAGGGGTGGCCACGACCAGTAACATTACCGAAGTATCGCACGGGGATTACGATGGAGACGGAGATCAGGATCTTTATCTTATGAACATCGGGGCCGACCGATTTTACCGAAACGACGGCGGCGTATTCGGCGGGGACGTCCGAAGTTCCCTAGGTATATCCGGACACAATAGTCACAATGGAGTGCCTCATTGGGTGGACTTCGACGGCGACGGGGACTTGGACTTTTACATGTTGGACGGGGCCAACAAACTTTATCAGAATCTGCTCAACCCGGCTCCCGACACCTACTTGAAGATCCTACTGATCCGTTCCAACGGAGGCTTGGGGGCACCTGCCTCCACCGTTCGTTTGCTCTATGATTCGAATGGTTCCTTGGCCCAACTTCGGCACCTCAAACAAGCGGTGGCCCGTAGCCCCGAAGGCGCCTACAACCTCCTCTTTCAAGGGCTGACCCCGGGGGTAGGCTATCGGGTGGAGGTGACCTTCCCGGGAGGAGCCAAAGGGTATTCCGGGCCAGTCTCGCCCAATGGACAAACCCTCACCATCCGTCCCAATACCGTGCCGAGCAACTTGCGTGTCCCGGAGGTCGTTGCGTACGTCGACTTCAGCATGTGGGCCAATAAGTTGAACGATCCGGATGGCGCCGATGACGGGGATCTCGTGCAGGACTTGTCGGGTAACGGATACCATGGTTTTTGGGCGGGATCGACGGCCGCAAACGATACGCCGGTAATCGCAACCCCGACAGGAGTGGGAGTGGATACCATTTCAACGGATGGATACGTCATTCTCAGGGACAACCTGTCGGGCATTCCAGCGGGATGGGATGGATCGAGCACGACCCGTACTCCTTATTTCAATATGGAGTCGGGTAAGAGTTACACCTTCGAGGCGGTTTTGAATTGGCGAAGCAACATTTCGGGCCGCGGTGGAATCATGGGCTTGGTTGGTGGGAGTCAGTGGTGGATCTTTTCTGAAAACGGCAGTATCTGGAAATGTTTTGACGACGGACCGAACCAGAGGATGAACAGCACGGATATTTCGAGTTTAATCAACAACAACGACTGGCACCATGTCGCGGTTGTGTTTGATCGGGGCTTGGACGAAACCCGTCTTTACGTCGATCACCTGCTTGTGGAGGTTGATCAAAGCCCCGAATTCGCGAAAATGGGAGCCATAGGACCGGTATCGGCTGATATCATGATGGGAGCCTATAACTCTCAGGACTACAGAAGGTTCGACGGCTGGCAGGATCGCTACCGCATAACGAAAGGAACCCTTAATCCTACGGAGTTTTTGAAGATCAATCAATTGTCGGCTCGCGATTCCACTAATGATCTCATGATTGTCGAAAATTCTCCGATTGGTTCGGAGGTAGGTAGTTTTCGTGCCACCGATCCGGATGCCGGAGCAACTCTGAGCTATTACTTGGTAAACGGACCAGGGGACGGCAATAATTCACTTTTCACACTGGAGACCAACGGTACGCTCAAGACCGCGACCATTTTTGATTACGAATCCAATGCATCGGCTTACTCCATCCGGGTTCAAGCCACGGATGAGTTCAACGCATCCGTGGAAGGCAACTTCACGATCACGCTGATCAACGCAAACGAACCATCGACCGGTTCGGTCACCGTGAGCGGAACGCCCGTGGTCGGGCAGACCCTGACCGCTTCGAATACCCTGGCCGATCCCGACGGCCTTGGAGCCATCACATACCAATGGTATCGCGACGGGGTGCCGATCGTGCTGGGCGGGACCTTGCAAGATGGAAACGGAAGTGTGGATGGGTTGGACGGGGCACAAGGTATCACCGCGACAGGTGATAATAAACATGTTTATGTTACAGGTTCCATTGATGATTCCATAGCTTGGTTTGAAAGAAATTCCTCTTCAGGAAAACTTACTTTTATTGGAATGTCAAAGAATGGAATAAACGGGGTTCAAAACCTGAATGCTCCTGTGAGCATAACAATTTCTTCTGACGATTCTAAGCTATATGTATTGGCTGCAAATTCATTGGTTTGGTTTGATCGAAATACGAGTACTGGAAGTCTCACATACGAGGGAAGTTTAGTAGAGAATCAAGGAGGTACCGATGGATTGTGGGGTGGGAAGGATTTGATTGTAAGTTACGACCATTCCCATGTCTACGTAGCCGCTTCTTCCGATAAGTCGATTGCTTTATACGAAAGAAATGCAACTTCAGGGGCATTGAAATATATCGAAAAAAGAAAGGATGGATTAGCTGGCGTGGACGGGCTGAATTATGCCGCTGGATTGACACTTTCTCCAGACGGAAAGAGTCTTTACGCCGTGGGTGCAAATGATGATGCAGTTTGTTGGTTTGATCGAAACACGACTTCCGGCAGATTACAGTTCAAGGGTTTTTTAAAAGATGGTTCAAACTTGGTAGATGGAATGAATGCACCTTATGACATAATTATTTCTCCTGAAAATAATCATGTATACATAGTGTCGGAATTTGATCACGCACTCATAAGATACGAAAGGAATTCAACTGGTGACTTGAACTTTCAGGGATTCGAAAAAGACAACTTGAATGGGGTTGACGGATTACAGGGTTCCCGAAACCTAACAATTTCTCCTGATGGCAAACATATCTACGTATCAGGGTATGATGAGAACAAGGTTGGATGGTTTGAAAGAAACGCAAGTGACGGAACCCTCACTTTCGGAGGGGTTTTATCCGATAATACGAATGGAGTCGATGGGTTAAACAAACCTAGATCTTTAATTGTATCACAAGATGGAAAGTTTCTTTATGCTTCTGCCGAAGTTGACGATTCCGTCAGTTGGTTCACTCGCAACCCGGTAACCGGTGCTTTGTCTTATGGCTCCGCTTCGGATGCCAATTACACCCTGACTCAGGCGGATCTCGGTAAAACGATTACGGTGGTGGCGAGCTATACGGACGGGGGAGCCTTCGATCACAACGTGAGCT
>JABGWD010000244.1 GCA_018645725.1 Opitutia bacterium | reverse complement strand
TCCCAGGACAAGGCGAAGAAGGATCAGGAAAACCGATTGCTCTGGAGATTCTTGCCGAGGCGCTTGGATGGGGAGGTGATCCGGGACTCTCTTCTCTCGGTCTCGGGGATGCTGGACGAGACGATGTACGGAAAGGGGACTCTGGATGAACGGAGCAAGAGACGGAGCATTTATTTCATGATCAAGCGGAGCAAGTTGGTACCGGTCATGCAATTGTTCGATGCCCCGGAGCCGTTGGTCAGCCAGGGGAAGAGGATGAACACGACCATTGCCCCGCAGGCTTTGATGTTCATGAACAGTTCGAACGTGCGGGGGTATGCGAGGAATCTTGCCGGGACGTTATCCAAGAATGCGGGTGAAGACATTGATAAAGTGGTGGTCACGGGTTACGAGATGGTCCTTGGCAGGGAACCACATGAGGATGAATTGTCCGCCACCCTGGAATTTCTAAAGGTCCAGGAAGATTCCTACGTGGAAGCCAAACAAGCCAATCCGCGCGAGCTTGCCTTGACCGATTTTGCCCAAACTTTGTTCGGGCTGAATGAATTTTCTTACCTGAGGTAGAACCATGAACGATTCGAGATTTCCTGATTCACCCGCGTCCTTACTGAACCGCCGTTCCATGCTGGGCCGTTGCGGGATGGGGTTGGGCGCCCTTGGGCTTACGGGTCTTTTGCATGACGAAGGATTGCTGGGGGCGGCGAACCCGTTGAGTTCGAAAACCCCGCACTTTCTCGGAAAGGCGAAGTCGGTCATCTGGATCTTCGTAAACGGCGGGCCAAGCCAAGTCGATACCTGGGACTACAAGCCGGCCCTCGAGAAAATGGACGGCAAGACAATGGAAGGATTCGACCGGTTCACCGGCTTCTTTGCCAATGCGGTGGGCGGGTTGATGAAGAGCCCGTTCGAATTCACTCCCCGCGGAGAATGTGGAAAACCGGTATCGGAAATCTTTCCTTATTTGGGCGAACACGTTGACAAGATGGCCTTCATTCATTCCGGGCATACCGAGTCCAATAACCACAGCCCGGCCTTGTTCATGATGAATTGCGGAGTTCCGCGGATGGGGTTTCCATGCACCGGTTCCTGGGCAACCTATGGACTGGGTTCGAGCAGCAAGGACTTGCCCGCCTTCGTGGTAATGAGCGACCCGCTCGGTCGGGGTCTTCCCAAGGGGCATGCCGCGAACTGGGGGGCGGGCTTCCTGCCCAGCGTTTACCAGGGGACCTACTTCCGACCCAAGGGCGACCCGATCGATAATTTGCACCGTCCCAAGGAACACGACGTTTCGCGCCAGCGTCGGCAACTCGATCTGCTTTCCAACTTGAACCGGAGGGACTTGAGCAAGAATCCGTTTGAGGAGGAATTGGCCGCCCGGATCGAGAGTTTCGAACTGGCTTACCGCATGCAGAGCTCGGCACCCGAAGCACTTGATATTTCATCCGAACCCGAGCACTTGAAAAACCTTTATGGCTTGAACCAGGCGAAATCAAAACACTTTGCCGCCCAGTGCATGATGGCTCGCCGGTTGGTCGAGCGGGGTACTCGATTCGTGCAGATCTACTCGGGCGGAATGGCGAACCAGCGCAGTTGGGACGGGCATTCCGATATCAGGGGTAACCATTCGGGCTTCGCGGCCGAGACCGATCAACCGGTTGCCGGCTTGCTTACCGATCTGGATCAACGGGGCTTGCTCGACGAGACCTTGGTCGTATGGGCCGGGGAATTCGGGCGCTTGCCGGTTGCTCAGAAGGGGGGCAAGCCCGGCCGTGACCATAACCCGCATTGCTTTACTGCTTGGCTGGCCGGCGGCGGGGCAAAGGGAGGGGTTTCCTATGGCGAATCGGATGAGGTCGGGCACAAGGCGGCGGTCGACAAGGTACACGTCAATGATTTCCATGCCACGATTTTGCACTTGCTCGGGTTCGATCATGAGCAATTGACCTACCGGTACGGGGGGAGGGATTTCCGGTTGACCGACGTGGCGGGCAAGGTAATCGCCCCAATTCTGGCCTAAGCGGAGAAGCGTTTACCCCTCACCGGTCCTGATTTCCTCGATTGTCCGGAGCGCATCCTCGGCCCCCCTGGCCAGAGAAAGCG
>JABGWD010000243.1 GCA_018645725.1 Opitutia bacterium | reverse complement strand
CTCCATTGAAGCAGTCAAAGAAGACGACGGCTTTTTGCATTACCAATTGAAAGGGGAGTGGATACCCGAGGCCGCCCTCGCCGATACCATCGGTTTTTCCAGCCCCCTCGATCGCCTCATGGGCAGGCAACTGGACGACCCTCACCTGCTCCAAGTCCGCAACGAGGCCCTCCATTGGGAGTCCAAACTCCGCAAAGCCCCCAACCGGGGTTTCACCGGAGGGCGTATCGATCTGATTGAACATCAGCTTTACATTGCCCAGGAAGTGACCAGTCGTCTGCAACCACGGGTTCTCCTCGCCGATGAAGTCGGTTTGGGAAAAACCATCGAGGCCTGTTTGATTCTTCACCGCCTTCACTTGACCGGACGGGCCGAGCGCACCCTGATCATCCTCCCGGAATCCCTGATGCATCAATGGTTCATTGAACTGATGCGCCGGTTCAACCTCCTCGCCAGTCTCTTCGATGAAGAACGCTGCCAGGCAATCGAAAGCTCCGCCCCCGAAACCAACCCCTTTCTCGACAGTCAGATTATTTGCGTGAGCCTGGATTATTTGACCCGTTCCCCGGAACGATATGCCCAAGTGCTCGATACCGATTGGGACCTCTTGGTCGTCGACGAAGCCCACCACCTCGAATGGACCCCCGAAATAGCCAGCCCCGCTTACCAAATGGTGGAAGGCCTGTCCGAGAAAATCCCCTCCGTCTTGCTTCTTACTGCGACTCCTCAACAACTTGGCGCCGAAGGACACTTTGCCCGGCTCCGCTTACTTGACCCCGTCCGCTACAACGATTTGGATAGGTTCGTCCAAGAGAGCGATCAGTACCAGGAGATGGCCGAACTGGTTGACCGAATCGAAGGCAAAGAAGAACTCACTGACTCCGAATGGGGCATGATCGAAAAAACCGTCCCTCATCTCCACGCCCAGTACTCCGGCAAAAGCTCCCTCACTTCGACCGACCGGGGGCAGCTCACCGAGAATATCATCGATAGCTTTGGCCCCGGGCGTGTCATGTTCCGCAATACCCGCAAAGTCCTCGGAGGCTTTCCCCAGCGCCGACCCGTGCTCCATCCCCTCGACCCACCCGCAGAAGAAACCCCTTCGTTCGATCAAAAAATCCAATGGCTGATCAGCTGGTTAACCGAGAACGAAAACGAAAAGATCCTGCTTATTTGTAAGACCCGATCTCTGGTCGAAGAAATTTACGAGGCCGTGCAGGAACACATCAATTTAAACCTCAGCCAATTTCACGAAGGCTTGAATCTGATCCAGCGCGATCGTCAGGCCGCGTATTTTGCCGATCCCGAAGGCGCCCGCGTACTCCTCTGTTCGGAGATTGGGAGCGAAGGGCGCAATTTCCAGTTTGCCCACCATCTGATTCTTTGGGACTTGCCGGAAAACCCCGAACTCCTGGAACAACGGATCGGCCGGCTCGACCGCATCGGCCAAACCGAGACCATCCATATCCATCTCCCCTACGTCCCCAACTCAGCCGAAGAAGTATGGGTCCGGTTTTACGATCAAGGACTGGGGATCTTTCACCAACCCGTCCCCACCGCTCTGATCCTCGCTCACACCTATGGCGAAGCCCTTGAAAAACTAGCAAACGCATTTGATGAGGATGGCCTGCGTTCCCTGGTCTCGGAAATTACAGAAGCTAGAAAAACCCTCGGCGAGAAATTGGAAAACGGCTACCTCCGTCTTCTTGCCCGCAATTCCTGCAAACCCGGACGAAGCCAAGCACTGACTGAGCAGATCCAAGCATGTGACGTCGATCCCGCCTTCGAGACCTTCGCCACCAACCTCATGGAATACGTCGACCTGCGCATCGAGGACCTCGGCGACCGCCGCTACCTCTTCAAACCCGAGTATGGGCACGTCGACAGCCTGCCCGGGCTCGACCCCCAAGGCATGATGGCCACCTTCGACCGCACCGACGCCCTCAACCGCGACGACATCCATTTTTTCACCCCCGATCACCCGCTCCTGCGCAGCGCCCTCGATTCCCTCCTCGGCAGCGAAAAAGGCAACACCGCACTCTCTGTTTACCAAGGCGCCGAAGCACCCGGCATATTCTTGCAGGTGACCTACCTTGCGGAATGCGTTGCTCCACGAAGTTTGCACGTCGATCGCTACTTGCCGATTACCCCCATTACGTTGTGGATGGATCACAACGGGGAAGTCGTGTCCGCTCCTGACCTCTCCGCAGGAAAGGTAAACCAGACTCCTGATACCGACCAGATACTTGGCAATTCAGGCATCAAACGCCTGATCAAAAGGATGGTCAAGTCAGCCGAAAGAAAAATGTTCGAACTCATTCAGGATATCGCGGAAGAGGCGGGCATTGCCGTTGAGCAAGAACTCCAATCCGAAATCTCCCGCCTGCAAAACCTCGCCCGCCTCAACCCCGCAGTCGACCAAACGGAAATCAAAAACCTACAAAGCCACCAAGTAGCTATTGAGGAAGCCCTGACTGAGAGCCGTTACCGCTTGGACTCCCTTCACCTCTTAGTGGTCGAGAGCTGAGGGAATTCCACCCTTCACCATTCGCCGGTTCCCAGTGGATCGCCACGCTTTTCAGGCTCGCGATGACAATGCACTCTACTTTGCGACAGACGGAAGTGCTGCGGTACACGACGACAGTGTCATTGCGAGGAACAACATGACGCGGCAATCCATCGTGTCCCGAAGGACGCGTTCGGAGAGTGCGGTTCGCTTACCCAGGGCCAGTGGATCGCCACGGGCTGCGCCCTCGCGATGACAAGAGTGTTGGTTCCCCCTTCACCATTCACCCTTCAATCCTCACTCTTCCTTACCATTCACTCTTTCATCATGCCCAATCTCTTAGCCCGATCATGAAGGATTTCTCGGTACCCCACCTGACGATTTTCAGACAAAAGGCTCT
>JABGWD010000242.1 GCA_018645725.1 Opitutia bacterium | reverse complement strand
CATGCTCCCGGACGAACCGAATACCACACTACGGGAGCGCATGCGCGTCACCCGCGAAAAATACTGCTGGACCTGCCATGAGAAGATGGATCCTCTTGGGCTCCCTTTCGAGATGTACAACCATGCTGGTCTTTTTCGAACGAGCGAGCTTGAGAAGCCAGTTGATACTTCGGGAGAAATCATCGACAGCGGGGATCCCGCCTTGGACGGTCCCGTCAAGAATGCCCTGGAGATGATCGAGAAACTGGCTGCCAGCGAACGCGTCGAGCAGGTATTCGTCCGTCACGCCTTTCGTTTCTGGATGGGGCGCAACGAGACCCTCAATGATGCTCCCGTTTTGCAAGCCGCCCACAAAGCCTATCGCGAAAACGGTGGAAGCATGAAAGCTCTGCTTACCTCCCTGCTTACCTCCGACGCTTTCCTCTACCGCAAGATCGAGGGCTAGGTTTCGGGTTTTCCTTTTTCAAGTAGGGTAACCTCGGTAAAAAAAACGCCCGAACTTGACTTCCATATTTGCAAAAGCTTCCAAATGTGGAAAGTGTGAGTGTATTAGTATTTTAAATTTCACCTTTTCTAGGTAATTTCTTTGTTATGAAACTTTCACGCAGGCAGTTCATCTCGACCAGTGGAGCAACTTTGGCTCTGCCTTTCATGCCCTCTCTCTCCGGAGCGGCCTCCAAGACCCTGCTCCCCAACAAGAAGTTGGTTATGATGTACATCCCGAACGGGATTCTGCGCCGATACTTTTTTCCGGGCGAGGAAGAAGCCGTTCTGCCTGGTTTCGTAGGTGGGTTCAATGCCGACAAGTTCAAAAACGACAAGAGAATTCTGAACAAACCGGGTATTTATCCGCTTGAGTTCACCTCCACCATGAAGCCCTTGTTGAAGCACAAGGATGACATTACGATGGTCACCGGTCTGGACCGTACCTTCAAGAATGGACAGGACGTGCATGCTCAGGGCGCTTCCTGTTACCTGACGAGCGTTTCCCCCGAGCAGGCTGCCGAAAAAGGGATGAGGCATCCCAATGGACGCAGCTTGGACCAAGTTATCGGAGACAAGGTCGGGCACACCACCGTTTACAATACTTTGGAGATTAGCTGCAATGGATTTACGGCCGGCAAGGAGGACATATTCTTCGATAACATTTCCTGGTACGGACCGGGCAAGATCGCGCCTTCGATCAAGAATCCCCGCAAGCTGTACGATCGTCTGTTCATGGCGGATTCCTATCGCAACCACGTTCAGGACGTGACCGACTTGATCTTGGCCGATACCAAGAGCATATCACGCAAGCTCGGCAACCAGGACAAGGACACCCTGGATGGCTTCGTGACCATGATCCGCGAGATAGAATTGCGGATCGAAAAACTCGAGAAGATGATTTCGGGAGCGGACGTCAACCAGCCGACCAATGAAATTTTGCCTCGTGGAGAATACATCAGGTTGCAAGCTGATCTTATGCTGGCCGCTTTGCAAATGGGGATCACCAACGTCAGCACTTTCATGATCGGTCCGGAGCGCTGGGACGCCTCGCTTATGTACGAGGGAGTTTTTCCCAAACCCGTGCAGCACCACAGCATGACGCACAACCAGAAGAAAGAGGAAATTGCCAAGGAGCTTCAGAAGATCGATATCTTTCATCTTGAGCAATTGTCTTACGTAATCACCCGCATGAAGGAGATCAAGGAATCGGATGGAACTTCCCTATTCGAAAACTCACTTCTTACCTATGGAGCGGGCTTGGGGGACGGGGCTACCCACCAGTTTTTCGACCTTCCCATGATCGTGGCCGGCAAAGGCCAAGGCCAGATCAAGCAGGGCCGCTTCATTAGGTGCAAGAGCGGAACCTTGAATTCCAACCTTTGGCTCACCTTGGCTAACCTGATGGGCTTGGAACTCGACAGCTTCGCCGACAGCAACGCAGTGGTTTCGGATTTGTGGACCTAGTCCATGCCTAGGTTTTTCCTTCCTTTTGTTTTGGTGGGGCTCTTGGTGAAGGGCCTTCCCCCCTGCTTTGGGGTCGAGGAATACGACTCCTTCCTCAAGCCTCTGTTCGAGCAAAACTGCGTAAAGTGTCACGGTGGCGAGAAGACCAAGGGTAAGATCAATCTCAAGGAAATCAGAACCGAAGCGGATCTTCTGGCCAAGCCGGAATTGATCAAGGAATTGATCGAGGTGATCGATTTTGCTGACATGCCTCCCGAGGACGAGGAGCAACTTTCGGACGAGCAACGGGACCGAACGGTTCTTTTGCTCAAGGATTTCATGCGGCAAGCGGTCGCAGGAGCCAAGCAGGAAAAGCCCAGGCTCAGCCGGCTCAACCGTTTTCAATACAACAATTCCCTCAGGGATTTGTTCGGGATCCGGACCGACGTCTTTGAACTTTCCGAAAAGATGATGACCCGTTGGGACAACTACTTGTCGTCCGCGGATCAGAAAATCCCCGATGTCGTCCGGGCATCCGCCAAGAACCCGGCCAAAGGATTCCGTGAAGTCCGTCCTTTCCCCAAAGATTTGCGGGCCGCTCACGGGTTCGATAATCAGTCCGACCAACTGACCCTTTCACCGCTCCTTCTCGATACCTTTCTTAAATTGAGCGTTTCCATTTTGCAAAGCCCCGATTTCAATGACAAAACGGTCGGTATCTGGAAGGAATTCTTTGCCGAACCCGAGAACCCCGGGGACTTGGAAAAGGAAATCCGTGACCGTCTCAATCCTTTCCTCCGTCTGGCCTTCCGTTCCGCGGTGGAAAAAGAGGTCGAGGACAGGTACGTCCGCTATGCTCACGCCCAGGTGAAGTCCGAGGAATCCTTCACGACCGGCATGAAGAAAGTCGCTTCCGCAATCCTTTCCTCTCCCTTGTTTCTTTTCCGGCATGAGACCGTGGTAAAGAACGATCCCTATGCCTTGGCTTCCAAATTGTCCTATTCCCTTTGGGGCAGTTGCCCGGACTCTGAGCTCTTGAAGGCCGCCGAAGAAGGCAAATTGGCCGACCCCAAAGCTTTGGCTCAGATCGTCGACGGCATGCTCAAGGATCCCAAAATCGAGAGGTTCCTGGACAGTTTTCCGTCGCAGTGGATGCAATTGGAGAATGCATTGGCGGTTACCCCGGACCCTAAGCTCAACCGGTATTTTTCAATCGACAAGGATTATCCGGCCAGTTTGGCCATGGTGATCGAGCCACTCTTGCTGTTCGATGCCGTTTTTCTCGAAGACCGTCCGATTGCCGAGTTGATCAAACCATCCTTTGCTTTCCGGAACGAATTCCTTG
>JABGWD010000241.1 GCA_018645725.1 Opitutia bacterium | reverse complement strand
CGCCGCATGAACGACCTGGTCTCTGTTGGAAGTCATGACGTCGATCATGTCGAGTTCGTGCCAAAGAACGTCCTTGTTGGATTGGTTGGCAACGAAGCGTAGGCCGGAACGACCGCCCCAGACGTCGTTCCCGTCAGTTGCCCTGTAGCGGTTGAACCAGTGCCAGTTTTTGTCCAGGACTGCTTCCTTGGTTTGTTCGACATGAGAGTTCTTGACCGGAGCATCCTTGCCGAAAAGAGCTTTGTGGATGATTTGGGCGATATGCTTGTTTCCCTCATCGGTCAGGTGAATTCCATTCATTGTCAGGGATTCTTTGTTCTTCGAGTACAGCTTCTGACTGGCTGCGAAAAGGTCGACGTATTCCAATTCCTTCTCCTTGGCGACCTTGGCGGTTACCTCGGCGATTTTCTTGAGCTTTTCGTTTTGTTCCTTTCCGTCGGGAAAATTGGGTGAATCCAAGTTTTCGTGGGCAATGGGCGAGAAGAGAACAATAACGGGGGCGGATTGTCCGTTATACTTCTTGGTCAGGGTCTCGTCGACCCACTTGCCGAGTTTCGTTCCGTAGTCACTTGGGTTGTTGTCCCAGGCTTCGTTTGCCCCGAAGAAGGTGAGGATTACGTCGGCCTTGGAAATCTCAAGGTAGGTGTGGGGGTCAATGAATCCCCGGTTTCTTGGCCGGCTGTCAATTTTGTCACCGCAGAAACCATGGTTTCGGAAGGTGAGTTTCTTGTCCGGCATGCTGAGCTGGGCGTAGGTCTCGAGCCAACCATGATGTTGCATGCGTTCGGCCAAGGTATTGCCGAGTAGGACGATTCGTTGTCCTTTCTTTACCTCCAGGGCATGGGTTGCTTGCGGAAGAAGCGTGAGGATCGTCGCAAGGAGGACGATGGCGTTGAAGACAAAAAAGCCACTGCGAACTTTCTGCGGGTTGGAAGGCGAGTCGGTCATATTGAGGGTGGGATGGCTCTAGTTGGCTTGAGGGTTGTTTTCAGGTTGTCGTGAAATGAAATTCAAAAGGGGCATTAGAGTGTATTCGGGGGTGCATGCTCAAGAAGCAAAACCTGATTTTCAATCTTTTTGCACGGAGGGGAAGAACGCAAACGATACTTTATCTAGAGGCTTTGTATTCTCGCGTTTCCTTGTTGCGGGAGTTGAGAATGACGTAGGACTTCCCGTCCGCAGAGACCGAGAGCTTGATGAAATGTCCCTTGCAGACCTTGGAATCAGTCAGGTTGGCCATCAGCGCTTCCTCCGTGTTGTTATGAGAATCTTCCCGCAGGTTTTTGTGCGCCTGCCAGATGGCTTGAACGGATTTCGTTCCCTTGACGGCTTGGAAACTGCCCTCGTTGCAGCCCTTCTTGTGTCCGTTGTTGAAAACCACGACGTTCGGGGCGAGGCTTTGGATCAGGACCGGGTTGTTGGAGGAGTCGAGACCATGGTGGTTGATTTGGAAGACGTCGACTTTGCCGAAATGGGCGCTTATGACGTTAAAGGGAGTGACCAATTTGGCCTCCACGTTCCAAGTTATGTCTCCACCGTCGAAAAAGGAAAAGTCCCCAAGCTCGAAAACCGTGGCCACACTGTTTGCGTTGTCGGAAAGATCTTCCGGTTTTTCGGGCACCGTTCCGGTAAGCGGGTTGCGGGCAAGGCGCGCGTTGGCGGGGGGCTGGATTGTCTTTTGGTTGGCGGCCACGCAGGTCACCCGGACTTGGGCCGAGCCCTTGGCCTGCTTGAGCGGGTAGACATAGCCCGGTTTGACAACGTGCCGGTCCTCGACCTTCATGTCGCGGTAAGGCTTGATCAACTGGGGAAAGATTGGGTTTCTGCGATGGCGGTCGGGGTTTTTTTTGGGTATGCCGTTGTCGTGCACGGTTCCGATGGGCATCAGGTTGGCCAACATGGCTGCCCCTCCATAGTGGTCGCCATGGAAGTGGGTCGTGATCAGGTGGTCGATTTTTTTCAACCCTGCCTCCCGGGTTGCAACCTGATGGATGCGGCCGGCATCCCGTGTTCCGGGGTTTCCGGAATCGATGAGGATCGATTCGCCGGCCGGGGTCTTGACCAAGGTGGCGGCTCCGCCTTCCACGTCCACCCAGTAAACGTCCAAGGTCGCCCCCCCAACGGAGGCATGGGCAAGGGCGAGAAAGGTGACAAGGGTGGTTATTCGGTTCATGACTATACCTAAGAAACGTCGGGAGGTTTTTCACAAGCTTTTTTCTTTGGTGATAACTTCTCTTTGACGTAACGGGCGGTGTCTTCAACTTGGGAAGAGTCAAATCTACTTGATATTGTTATGGATGAGGAATTTCTTCACTTATTTGAAGAGTCGCCTGCGTTGCGGCTCATGCGTGGTCGGTTAGGTTCTTTCGTGGTGGGCTTCTTCATGAAAACCTTCAAGAAGTGGGGGGTGGTCGAGGCCTCCGAGGAGGAATTGGGCGCGACCCTGGCCGAGCATATCGAACAAATGAGGGAGCTCGAGGATTTCGACGCCCCCAAACGCTTGCCTCAAGAATACCTGGACGAGTGGTGCGATGAGGAACACCGCTACTTGACCAAGGTCTATGACGAGGAGCGCGAGGAATACGTCTTCCGCCTGACCAGACATTCGGAAAAAGCGATCAGTTGGTTGCAGGACTTGCTTGCCTTGCAGCACAGAGGGTATGCGACGACCGAGTCCCGCTTCAACCGGATTATGCTCGAGATGCAGAACTTGGCTCAGGGCGTAAACGCCGATCCGGATGCCCGAATCAGGGAACTTTCCCGAAAACGGGAGGACATCGACGAGGAGATTCGCAGAATTCAGGAAACCGGTGAGGCGCCGATCTTCGGGGAGGACGTCATCCGTGATCAAGTTTACGACCTCTCGGACTTGGTCGAGCATTTTCTTTCCGACTTTCGCGCCATCGAGGAATTCTTCAAGGATCATGCCAAGGAGATCTCGACCTTGTACGCTCAAGGGGAAGCTTCGAAGGGAGATATCGTGGAGCATGTGCTCGATTCGGATGAACAATTGCGGGAATGCGACCAGGGGAAAAGCTATTTCGGTTTCCGGAACATGATGACCAATCCATCCCTTGCCCGGAAGCTCCGTCACCTGACGGAACAAACGTCGCAGATCGCCCGCAATCGCGGACTTGATCCGAATAAAACTTTTTCCGATTTGGGGGATCGTTTGTTTGGAGAGGCGGGCGCTGCCCACGGCGCCTATGGAAGAATAAGCAGGAAACTGAGGCAGGTGGTCGGGGAGCACGCCGGCGGCGGTGGCCGTCACGTGCGGGATACCCTTTCGAGGATTCGTCGCCAAGCCTTCCGGTTGAGAGATCAACCTCCTGAGGATTGGGAATTCGAAATTGAGATCCGTCCCCAATTCTTCGGATTGATGGAAGCGGAGTTCTGGGAACCCAAGGCGGTCGAGCCTTTTGCCTCGGTCAAGAAGGCAGGTGCGGAGGATTCGGAGTGGATGAACGAAATCCTTCATTCCGTAGGGGAACCGCTTGATTTGAGCAAATTTCGGGAGCGCGTTGACGAGGTTCTCGACAAGCAGGATCAGGCAAGCCTTTCCGATATGGTCGAGATGTATCCGTTGGAGCGTGGAATCGTGGACGTCGTCTGCTATCGGGTTATTGCGGGCGAGGACAGTCGCCACGATATCCTCAAGGACGAGGTCGTGCACATTGACCTCAATCGACCCGCTCAACCTCGATTCGTCGAAGTCGAGCAATTAATCTTTCAACGACAAAGCCTATGAATCCAGCCATTACTCATCGACACGTTATCGTGCGCCTGCTCAACGGGCCCATCTATCAGGAAGACCTCGACTTGTGGGGTCGCCTGGGAGCCGAATGGGACAAAATCAAAAGCCATTTTTTCGAAATGGGCATGGAGGTCGCCAGGGACGACTCGGCCGGTTACGCTTTCGTCAGGCAATGCGATGAGGAGGACGAGGGCGCCGAAGGGTGGGAAGATGGTTCGGTTGCTCCCTTGCCCCGCGTATTGCGTCGTACCCGCCTGAGCTATCACCAAACCATTTTCATGGTGCTTTTGCGCGAGGAGCTCATGCGTTTCGAGCAAAACCAGGAAGAGGGCGACCATCTTTACCGGTCGGCCATGGACTTGAGAGAGGTCATGACCCCATACTATCCGGAGCTTCACGACGAAAAGAAGATTCACCGGCAAATATCCTCGCTTGTCAGCAAGTTCGAGGAATGGGGAATCCTGAAGAAGGTGCGTGACCGGGATGAGGGTCTTTATCGGGTCGAGAGAATCATAAAAGCAAAATTACCTCCCGAAAAATTGGCAGAGGTGCGTGACCAAATCAAGAGGCGGATGCCGGAAATCGATGACGAAATGGAGGAAGAAGATGCTTGAATCACAACTTGAGCTAGAATTTTCACCGGACAAGTCGACAGCGGGTTACCGTCTGCATGAATTGTCCGTGCTGAATTGGGGAACCTTTCACAACGAGGTGTATTCCATGTGCCCGGACGGGCGAACATCGATGATCACCGGACGGAACGGTTCCGGCAAGTCCACCATCGTGGACGCTCTTCTTACCTTGCTCGTGCCCAATCGCGTGCGAAACTACAACGTTGCCTCCAGTCAAGCGGGCAGCAGGGAAAGAAACGAGCGCGACTACGTTCTGGGAGCCTATTCCGAGATACATGACGCAACCACCGGGCAGGGACGCAAGGAGACCCTGCGCAAACCGGGCGAGTCATACACGGTGTTGCTTGCCTGGTTTTACAACGAAGCCTACAAGACGGATGTTTCGGTTGCCCAAGTGCTTTGGTGTTTGCCCAGCGGCAAAGTCGAGAAGATTTATTTGGTCGAGAAAAGAAAACTTTCCATTGAGGATGATTTCAACGAGTTGGGAGACATCGACAACATCCGCAGAATTATCAAGGAGCGTGACTTCGTTACCTTCGATTCGTTTACCGCCTATCACAAGAAGTTCGAGTCCATGCTTTTCATGGACACGGATTTGGGAAGCCGTTCGCCTATGTCCATCTTCAATCAGGCGGTGTGCATCAAGGATGTCAAGGACCTGACTCAGTTTATCCGTGAACACATGCTCGATGACGGTGGCTCGAAGGAAAAGCTTTTGGCTTTGCAGGAGCGCTTCGACGATCTGCGCAGTACTCACCGCAGGATAGAAACAGCCGCCAGTCAACTTGAGCAACTGGAAGAAATCAAGGATACGCACGAATCCTTTCAGACCGGCGCCAAGAAGCGCGACCATGCGGAGGATTTGCATCGTGCGACGGAACCTTACTTTGCCCAATCCGAGTTGGACAGGCGTGTCGAATGGGTGGACGAACTCAAGCATCAGGAAGAAGCCGAACGGGCCCGTTTGAAAAGCTCCCGCGTGAAAGTCGACCGTCTCCGGGAGAAGCTCAATCATTTGGAGCGGGCACTGTCCGACAGTGACGAAAACCGCCGGTTGGAACAAGTCGGCGCGGAGATGGACCGTTTGCGGGACAAACGGGAAGTCGTCACCAAGAGAGCCGCAACTTTCGAGCGGCACCTGTCTTCCTGGGAAAAGGGTACGATGGTAAAGGAAGAAGAGGACTTCTTGACTCTCCGTCGCGAACTGGATACCCAACTTCCCCGCTTGGAAGCAAACGTAGCGGATCTGGATGAAAAGATTCCCGAAATCTCCTATCTTCTGAAAAAAGCCAATGAACGGGTCGAGACTTTGGAAGACGAACGGTCTTTCTTGTTGGAAGCAAATTCCAACGTCCCTCCCGAAATTGCCCGCTTGCGCAACGCATTGGCCATTCACTTGGACCGGGACGTTGCCGAATTGCCTTTTGTCGGGGAATTGATTCAGGTCGTTCCGGATGAGGACAAATGGACCGGGCCCATCGAGCGCTTGTTACGACACTTTTCTCTTACCATCGTGGTGCCTCCCAAACTGGCCAAGGATGCCGAGATCTATCTCGAGGAAAACCATTTGGGCGATCGGGTTGCTTTTGTTTGCCCCGACCCCGATCCCAAGGAACCCAAGCTTCACGACGACTCGGTTGTGGCCAAACTGGCCATTCGTTCCGAACTGGAGGAGATTCGGCAGGTTTGGCTCCGTTCCTCCTTGGCCGACCGTTTCCCACATCTTTGCAAAGAGAAGCGCAATGCGGCTTTTGCCAAGGCAAAGTTTGCCATGACCTTGGATGGCTTGGTCAAGAGCGATGGAGTTTTGCGCGAAAAGGACGATACTTTCTTTTTGGGGGACGCAACCAATTGGGTCATGGGTTGGGACGTTAGCCCGAAACACAAAACACTCGACGATGCCTTGACCAAATGGAGAGACGAGGTTGATCAATCGGGACGGGCCATGAGGGAATCGGAAACCGAAAGGCAAGTTCTGCGGGCCAAATTGCGTGCCGGTGCCCAGTTGCAGGCTTGCGCAAACGAATTCTCGGATATCGATCGGGTCGGGCTGGCTGCCCGGATTGCGGATTTGGAAGAGGAGGAACGCGTAATTGTCGGTGGTTCGGACGTCTTGAAAAAACTCAAGGATGACAGGGACTCTGCCGAGGAAAGCCTCGAAGAGTCCCAGAAGATCAGGGACGAGGTGTTGCAACGGATTGGAGGAGTGGAGGCCCGGTCCGAGAGGAATGAAGCCCGGATGACTTTCCTTCAGGGCTTGCTGAAGAAGAGCAAGAAGGAATTCTTTGCCCCGGAGGAAGGGGATACGGAATTAACCGAGGAAGAATTGGAACAGGCCGAAGAAAACCTACAGGCTCTCTTTGTTGCGATAGAGGAGGAGTTCGGAACTCCTCCCGATGAACCGGACCAGATAGAGGAGTCGGCGCGCTCGGCCACTCATAAGCTCGAGGCCCGGATTCACAAGCTTGAAGCCGGACTGGATAAATTCAGGGACAAGAACGTGGCTGCCATGCAGCGCTTTGTCGGTGATGCCAGGAACCAAGCTTTTCGCGATGAATTGACCCTGGATCTGGAGGAAGGATACAATGATTCCACCTACGCATCTTTTGAGGAAATACGCAGGCAAATCGAGGAGGAGGATTTGGCTAAAAACCGGGAGCGATTCGAAGAACTTTTGCGCGTTCAGGTTCCCGAGGAGGTATCCGGATTCAGCGAAGCCCTGGAATCTCACAGGGATCGCATACGCAAAAGAATAAACGAGCTGAACGAACATCTTTCCCGGGTGACTTTCGACCGGAAGGAGGAAACCTATATCCAACTCAAGTTCGAGGATGCGGGAGACGATGGGGTGCGGCGTTTCAAAAAACTCAGGCGACATGCGCTGGAGGGTGACCTGGAAGCGGATGACGAGGACGAACGCCGTCGTGAACGCTACCATCGCGTGGAGCAATTTCTGGCCGAACTGGAAGAGGACGGCAACTGGACGGAGCGGGTGATCGACGTACGAAATTGGTTCCGTTTCCGGGCAGACGAGTTTTACAAAGAAGAAGATACCTTGAGGCAGAGCTACAGTGGTGCAGCCGGCAAGTCGGGAGGAGAGAAGAATCGCTTGGCCTCAACCATTCTGGCCACGGCAATCGCCTACCAGTACGGTATCGACGTCGGCGGCAAGCAGACCGAGACCTTCCGGTTGGTTGCGGTGGATGAAATGTTCAGCAAGACGGATGACGAATTTTCCCAATTCCTCCTCGACCTGTTCAAGGAGTTCCATCTCCAGCTGCTTATCGTTCAGCCTCTCGATGCCAAGATCCACGTCGTGCAGAAATACGTCGAGCGCTATCACGTCGTGGAACGCCGGGACGGTGTTTCCTTTGTCGGGAACTTGAGCGTGCGCGAGTATTTGGGCGAACAGGTTGCCCCTGAGGACGACGGCTCGATTGCAGAGGAAGAGGACGAGAAAGTCGAAACCGAATCATAGGCACTCCGTAACGCTCCATCCCCGCAATAGGTTCCTTCGTTCGTGTCTTGTTCTTGACGCGCAGGTTCCCTTTCGACGTATCCTAATCGCATATGAGTACCTATATTCCGGATCCCGCCCGTTACGATGGACGAATGCCTTATCGAAAGTGTGGACGCTGGGGAGTAAAACTTCCGGCCATTACGCTTGGGTGTTGGCATAATTTTGGGGGAGAGTCCCCGACCAAGAACCAACGGGAAATGATCTATGCGGCTTTTGACGCCGGGATTACCCATTTCGATTTGGCAAACAATTACGGCCCGCCTTACGGTTCCGCAGAGGAAAACGTAGGTGCAATCCTCAAAGATCTCCCGCGTGACGAAATCCTGATTACGAGCAAGGCGGGGTACGACATGTGGCCCGGACCCTATGGCGAATGGGGTTCCCGGAAGTATCTTTTGGCCAGCTTGGATCAATCGCTCAAGCGTACGAAGGTCGATTACTTTGATTTCTTCTATTCTCATCGCTTCGATCCCGATACTCCCCTGGACGAAACGATGGGATCCCTTGACACGGCAGTGAGCCAAGGGAAAGCCCTCTACGCAGGCATAAGCAGTTACTCGGCTCCATTGACCCGAGAAGCCTTTGACATATGCAAGGACAGATCTTTTGCTCCCTTGGCCATTCATCAACCGAACTATTCCATGCTCAATCGATGGATCGAAGATGGATTGACGGATGTTTGTGGGGAACTGGGCTTGGGTATGATTGCTTTCTGCCCGCTTTTTCAGGGTTTGCTCACCGACAAATATTTGAAAGAGATCCCCAAGGATTCCCGGGCATCTCTTGAGAATTCTCCTTTGCGCAAGAACGAGGTAAGCGAGCAAAATATCCGAGTTATCCGCGAATTGAATGACCATGCCGGGCAGAGAGGGCAGACCCTTGCCCAAATGGCGTTGTCTTGGGTCTTGCGAGACAAGCGGGTGACCAGTGCCCTGATCGGAGCAAGCTCGGCCAAGCAAATCATTGAAAACGTGAAGGCAGTGGACAAGACCGATTTCTCGACGGACGAGTTGACAAAGCTTGATCGAATACTTGCCAAGATCAACCTGCCAAAATCACTCTGGGCTACGGAATAGGGTAGGCTCGAAGTTCTTCGCCACCTAATATTACTAACTTATTCCTGATTAGTTTTGTTGCGGTTCAGGGCAAAACTTTTTCGATCAAATTGGTCGAATAATTGTAGTAACGAGCATCACCGTTTTTAGTGGGCAGGAGGTAAATCCAACTTCCAATATTTGATTGGTATAGAAATGGATAAACTTCTTTGTTCGACCAGACCCAACCTCTAGTTTCGGACCATGCCCAAATTCCATTGAAGTTGTCGGAGACCAAATACAACCATCCGTGGATAGAGTGGTATACCCATCCATTGTTGAAATTCTTGTAAAGGCCAAACCATGGATTCCGTAACCACCCACCGTTTTCTTCAACCGAATCAGCCGTAAGGACAGAAAGGGCTTTCTGCTGAGGCGTTTGGTTTTGTTCGTTCAGGTTTCCTTCAATAGAAATCTTTCGTATGTTTCCCAAGGTGGTTTGGTCCATGCTCCGGGCGTAAGCCCTGAAGTAGAGAACCTGATGAGAACCCGGTTGGAAGTTTGAGCTGAAAGTTCCTGAACTTTTTCTTTCAGCTGAAACTTTTTGGATCAACGGATCAGTCGGATACATGTGCATGCTTGGGGAAACCAGAAAGCCGACCTCGATTGGATGACCGGTTGATTTGTTTTGATCAAGCAATTCACCGGTTAGAATCACAGCGGTCTGAATGATTTGATGTCCAACCGTCCTGACGTAGCTCAAGTGGTAATCCAATGTTGGAGATTGATAGCCGTTGCCTGGTGATTGGTAGCCGTTCTCTGGAGTCTGATAACCGTTCCCTGGTGATTGGTAACCGTTCTCTGGAGTCTGATAACCGTTCCCTGGTGATTGGTAACCGTTCCCCGGAGTCTGATAACCGTTGCCTGGTG
>JABGWD010000240.1 GCA_018645725.1 Opitutia bacterium | reverse complement strand
CAAGGACACTGGGCTTTGAAGGTATTGAAAGAAGGAACTTACTCCATCGAAGTGATGCGCTGGCCGGCTGAATCGGGCAAGGCGATCAACGAGGAATTGGTTCCGGGAGCCGACGTCCCGGGAGCGAGCAAGGCCTTTCGGGCTCAAGTTGGACAGAGTATTGAGGCAAAGTCCGCAACCTTGCGCTTGAACGGAAAGGACCTTCAGAGCAAGCCGGTCAAGGATGGCGTAAGCAAGATCGTTTTCGAAGCAAAGTTGACCAAGGGCAAGCATGAGTTGTCCCCGTTCTTTAGTGTTCCCGAAGGTGAGCTTGGTTGTTACTACGCGGTAATCAAGACGAAGTAGTTCGATGATGCGCCGCGCTTTTGTCTGTTCGGCTTTGCTTTTTGCGGGCGGACTGTGGGCCAAGCCCAACGTCGTGGTCTTTCTGACCGATGACCAGGGTTGGGGGGACTTGAGCATGAATGGAAATACAAACCTTTCCACGCCCAACGTCGATTCCCTAGCCAAAGACGGAGCATCCTTCGACCGCTTTTACGTTTGCCCGGTCTGTTCTCCCACCCGGGCGGAGTTTCTCACGGGGCGTCACCATGTCAGAAGTGGCGTATACAGCACCTCGGCGGGTGGAGAGCGGATGGATCTGGACGAGACCACGGTAGCCGACCTTTTCAAGAAGGCGGGCTATTCCACGGGCGCTTTCGGGAAGTGGCACAACGGGATGCAGTTTCCCTATCATCCGTTGGGTCGCGGCTTCGATTATTTCTACGGATTTTGCTCGGGACATTGGGGGCACTATTTTGATCCGTTGCTCGAACGCAATGGCAAGCCCGTCCGGGGGAAAGGTTTCTGCGTAGACGATTTCACGACCGAGGCGATGGGTTTCATCGAGCGCTCGGTTAACGGTAAAAAGCCGTTCTTCGCCTATTTGCCCTACAACACCCCGCACAGTCCGATGCAGGTCCCTGACCGCTGGTGGAACAAATTCAAGGACAAGCAACTGGAGGATCTCATGCGTAACCGCAATCCACAGAAGGAAAACCGTCTCCATTTGCTGGCGGCTTTGGCGATGTGCGAGAACATCGACTGGAACGTCGGGCGCTTGCTCAAGAAGCTCGATGAGTTGAAGGTGACCGAAGATACGATCGTGGTCTTCTTTCATGACAACGGACCGAACGGAACGCGTTGGAATGGGGATATGGAAGGCAAAAAGGGATCGACGGAGGAGGGCGGTACGCGTTCTCCCTTGTTGATACGTTGGCCCAAGGGGATCAAGGCGGGTGTCCAAGTGAAGGAGATTGCCTCGGTCCGGGATCTTTTGCCCACCTTGACCGACTTGGCAGGTATTTCGACCAAGCCACCGAAGCCACTTGATGGAAAAAGCTTGAAGCCTTTGCTCTCCGGCAAGGTGAAGTCGTGGCAGTCTCGTACTCTGATCTCGAGCTGGAAGGGTCGGGTGGGGGCGAGAACTCAGCGTTTTCGCTTGGGACACAAGGGTCGGTTGTTCGATATGCGCAATGATCCCGGTCAACGAGTCGACGTTTCGAAGAAGTTTCCCGGAATTGCCCGTGATTTGAAAAGTTCGGTCGAAGACTTCGGTAATGAAGTGCTCGCTGAGCTTGGAAAGGACGAGAGAGCTTTTGTGATCGGACACCCGGGTGTATCCTGGACTCAGGTTCCGGCCCGTGACGGAACCACCCACGGCGGAATCAAGCGATCGAACAAGTTTCCGAATTGCAGCTATTTTACGAACTGGACCAAGGAAGATGACTATCTGTCCTGGGATGTCGAGGTCGGGAAAGCCGGGACCTACGAGGTCGAGCTTTGGTACGCCTGCCCGGAGAAGGACGTCGGAGCGGTGGTAGAACTGTCTTTTCTCGGAGAATCGCTCAAGGCTAAAATCGTGGATCCGCATGACCCGCCGATGCGTGGGATGAAGGAAGACCGTTCCCCGCGCAACGAATCTTACGTCAAGGACTTCAAGCCCATGAAAATGGGTATGATGAAGTTACCGGCCGGGAAGGGCGAATTGAAACTTCAGGCAACGGAAATTCCAGGTGGTCAAGCGTTGGAGTTCCGCTTGTTTATGTTCCAAAGGATCTAGGCTGCCTGATCGAGTTCCTGCAGGGCCAGTTGCTTCTTGAGTTGTCGAAAACCGATCATCTTTTCGCTCTCTTCGTCCCAGAGACGGTAATTGATCGTCTTGAAGCTGTTGAAGAATTTGAGGACGGGGGCGGCGTCGAAATAGGGGTCGGATTTATGGCACTTTTCCAAATTGTAGTTCGGGATCATCGGGTTGAGGTGATGAACGTGATGAAAACCGATGTTGCCAGAGAACCATTGAAGAAGCTTTGGCAATTTGTAAAAGGAGCTGCCTTCGAGGGCTGCGGTAGTAAAGTCCCACTCGTCTCCCTTTACCCAATAGGCGTCCTCGAATTGATGCTGGACGTAGAAGAGCCAAACCCCGGAACAGCCGGCCACTGTCATCATGGTCAACTGAATGACAAGCCAGTGGTCAAAACCGAAAATTGCAATGAGACCTGCCGACTTGACGACAATCGCCAAGTTCATGAGGTGAACCGATTTCTTTTCCCTCGGCTTGGCTGATTTGGCGCAAAAACGCTGGAGTACGAAGAATAGAAAAAGTGGACCGATGAGGAAGAGAACAAAGGGGTTGCGGGTCAGACGATAGGTGAACCGTTTCCAACGCGTCGACTCGAGGTATTCCTTGACGGTCAGTGTCCATATGTCTCCCATTCCTCGTCGCGAGAGATCACCCGTGCTGGCATGGTGAACGGAATGTTCCCATTTCCAGTGATGAAATGGTGTGAAGGTAAGCAGACCCGTAATGAATCCGAGCGCGTTGTTGACCTTCTTTGACTTGAGAAAGGAGCCATGTCCGCAGTCGTGAAAAATAATGAAAGCGCGCACGAGGAACAGACCGGCGAGGCAGGAAAGGAGAACGGTTATCCACCAATAGGATGTTGCTGTAATTTTATCGTCTTCCATCGCTCGCTGCAGGAAGAACAATCCTACCCAGATCCCCAAGACGGACCCCAAGGTATTGAATACTTGCCACCATGCCCGTCCGGCATGGGGGTGTTGAAATTCGGCAACAAGGGACTTCCATTCGGAAACCGATCGTTTTGTCCTCCCTTTGCCCGTTGAATGAGCTGTGTTTTCCATCCTTCGTCAATTGCAACAGGGATTTTGGTTTTATGCAAGATAAGATGTAGGGAGCGAAACAAAAGGCTTTCAGGCGATGCCAGCGGGATTGGCCTTTCTGCCTTATTTCGCGGGGGCGACGAGAACACCGATCTCGGCGGCAGATGCCCATTCCTTGCCATTTGTCTCCGAAAGGATGCGCACCTTCAGGAAGCGCGCCGAAATGGTTTTCGGGAAACGGAAGGTTTGGGGTTTCTTCTTCTTTGAAAAGGTGGTGGCGAATGGCTTGTCCGAAAAGCTTTCCCTGTCTTGAGAAAGGAAAAACTCGGTTTCCCCGAAGGTTCCGTTCCATCCCTTGTCTTGACGGGCTAGGTACTGGACACCCGTAACCTTCCGCCCTTTCTTCAAGTCGAAAATAAGCTCATGGGGGTGTTTCTCGAGACTTGGGCTGAATTGGGTGTGCCAAATGGTTTCGGGTTTCCCGTCGATGACGTAGCGGGCCCGCTTGTCGTTTCCGGCATTCTCGCTGCTCGCAAAGGCGATCTTCATTTGATTGACCGGCAAGAGATCCGGGTGATCAAGGCGCTGGAAGGCGCTTTGACTGACTCGGGACGAAACGCCCGAAAACCCGAATTTTGCCTGCCGGTCGCGATTATGTCTTGCCCGGGTCGGATCAAGAAAGCTGCCCGGGCGTACGGGTTCGTGCTCCCTTTTGGCGAAGGCTTGCATCTTGGCCAATTGATCCTTGTTGGCGGAAGATAGGTCGGTGGTTTCGCTTAAGTCCTTGCCGAGATCATAGAGGGCCCATTGAGGAGTTTTTCCTGCCTTGATGGCTTTCCATGAACCATGCCTTACCGCCACTTGGTTTCCGTATTCCCAGTAGAGCATTTCGTGGAATTTCTGTTTTCGGCCGGTTGCTTTTTCTCCGAGCAGTGTCGGGAGGATGGACAGGCCGTCCACCTCCTTGGGGGTTCTTGCCCCGCAGAGCTCGGTCAGGGTGGGAAGCACGTCGGGTTGGTAAAAAACAAGGTCGCTTACTTGTTCGCCCTTGATTTGACCGGGCCAGCGGACAAGAAAGGGAATGCGCAACCCTCCCTCGTAGAGACTGCCTTTGCCCCCCCGGAACTCGACACCTGTCTTTGGGTTGACGTTGGGCCCGAAAAAACCACGCGGGCTGTCCTTGGATCGGAAGCGGTCCTGTCCGCCATTGTCACCGGTAAAGAAAACGATGGTGTTTTTCTCAAGATTGAGTTTTTCCAAGAGGGCGAGGACTTGGCCGAGTTGACGGTCGATCATGGAAACCATGACGGCATAGTTCTTGGCATCCTTCGATACCGCCGGGTCATCCATCCATTTTTCGCCTTTGTAGAGCTTCCATGCGGGCTCGTCCTTGGGTACGTCGTACATCCCGTGCGGAGGGGTGAAGGGGAGATAGCAAAAGAAGGGGTTGTCCTTGTTTTGCTCGATGAAGCGAAGGGCTTCGTCCATGATCGGATACTGGGCGTAGGTTCCGCCGGAACGTCCACCGTCATTACCGGGCAGATGAACCTCCTCGCTGTTGCGAAGCAGGTACGGTGGATAAAAGCTATGGGCGTGGACTTGGTCGTAGTAGCCGAAGAATACGTCAAAGCCGTGTTTTTCCGGTACGCCCGTGGAGTCGCGCCCTCCGCAACCCCACTTCCCGAACCCTCCGGTGGCATAGCCTTTTTCCTTGAGGAGAGAGGCGATGGTTTCTTCTTCGGCCCGGAGTGGGGTTCCTCCGTCATTGGCCCGAACCGATGAATGCCCGGCGTGCTTGCCGGTCATCAGGTTGCAACGCAATGGACCACAAACAGGGGAGCCGGCCAAGGCATGAGTGAAGCGGATGCCTTGCTTGGCAAACCTATCGATTATCGGGGTCTTGATGAGGGGATTGCCCATGTGCGCAAGCTCGTAGTAGGCCAACTCGTCCGACATGAGATAGACCACGTTGGGCTTGTCGTGCGTAGCCTGAGAAAGGAGGGGGGTCGCGAGAAAAAGGAGCGTCGTAATAGGTTTCATTTTGTTTGGTCAGCAGTTCGGGTGTGAGGGAAAGAGCAGGACAGTGGTGTCGCAGCTTTAGCTGAAAATGGGAAGAGGGGATCCATCGCACATGGGAAGCGGGCGGTCGTTTCGATCGTATATCAAGTGAGCCAGCAAATTGAAATAATCAGGAAGAAGGAGACCGGATGCCCCCAACTGAAGAAACTGCCTGCGCCCCATGCCGAACATAGGGCTATTTTTCATGATTTGCCTAGTTTGGTCAAGTGGGATGGCGGTGGAAAAAGGAATTTCTCACGGGATCGCGTCCGTTGAGACTTTTCCGCTTCTTCAACCCTGCGGCACTGAAGGAGGTTGTTCTGATGCAAGGGAATCAGAGCAGTCGCGGAGGACCCTGTTCTTCCAAGTCCAACGCAACCGCGATGTTGAGGAAAGTGACTTCTCCCATGTTTCGACATGTTTCGAAGCGGGGGTCATTGTGCATGCGGGATAACTCGGAACGCAACTGATTGAGCTTTTCGTCGCTTGATATGATATCCTCGCACATACACTTCCTGAGGCTGTTTATGCGGGTAGGGGAGACGTTGAACCGTCTTTTGATCAAGGTTCTTTCCTCGCGTTGGTATTGGTGGCTCGTTTCCAGGTTGATCAAGCGTGAACAGAGCGAGACCACGGGCAAGTTGTTTTTGAAAAATTGAGGAAGGTAGAAGGATCGCCGACCTTCGTAACACTGTTGATCAAAATCAATCGCCCGGACGCGGTATTGGTTTTGTTCGAAATCGGGGGTCATCTCAACGACGTAATTGTAAGCCCGCATGTCACCGAGCAGGCGGACGAAGCAACGCTCGTTGAACTTGATGAACTCTTTGGCCAACCGAACTTCGTTCAGATCCTCTCGAGCGAGAAAATTATCGATGAAATCGTCTCCCGGGACTCCGATGATGTGTTCTTCAACGAGGGTTTCGCGGTCGACGTGGAAATTGATTTCGTTGGGTGAAAGAAGTTGCTCGAGTTCCAAGCCGTAAATCCGCGAGGCATCCGCCTTTTTGACATAGAAATAATCATGGTTGTCGTTGTACTGATTGACGATGCGAATACGGAAGGGCTTGGTGTTCCCGAAAGTGCAATAGTCCACGCGGTCGACGTAGAGGTTCGGGAGGATCTGCTTGTCTCCGCCTGAACGCAGCAATACGTAGATTTGCTTCAACCCTTCGAAGATTTCTCGGCCGTAATGTTGATCGTAGACCATCGTTTGCCAAAGAGTGTCCTCGTTCTTTTCGTTCATCAGAGGAAAGGCATCAACGTTTTGCAGGAGATTTTCGTACCCAACGGGCAAGGTCAATTCCCTCTTGTAATGACTGAGGTATTCGCGGAGGCGTCCCCCAACCGAAAAAATCGTTTTTTTCTTCTGCTGGACGTTGTCCTTGGTCATCTTTCGCCGGTTTTCATGAATCGGATCTTATCCGGAAAAGTTTCCTTTGGCAAAAACGAATGATCAAGGAATGAAATTGGACGGATGCAGTCATTGCCGGCGGAGCAAAACGACGGGCTTTTCCGCCAAGGTCTTGCGCATTCCCCATTCCGCCGTAAGAACGGACAAGACAATAACCGACAAGGTGATGGAGGCTGGCAAGCCCCAGTGGAAACTCCAGACCCGGTCAAAGATGATTTCCGAAAAAACATAGCTGATCAGGGCGCTTAGGGATGCCCCGGCAATGGATGCAGCCAAGCCAAGCATTCCGAATTCCAAGCGGACTTGATTGCGAAGGTCGGAAAAGGAGGCGCCGAGTACCTTCAGCAAGTTCAGTTCCCATCTTTGATTGTAAGCCTTTTCGCGGGAAACACAGAAAAGAATGACCAACCCGGCGAGAATCGAGAGGGCGGCCATGACTTGGAGGGCCCAGGTCATTTGCTTGACAACGGATAATATGGTCTGACCGGTCCGCTCGACGTCCAGAATGGAAATGGAGGGGAACTTTCTTACGAGGAGGTCCTGAATCTCCTCTTTTTCCTTTTGCGTAAGATCGCTCAAGGTTCCGATGAAAGTCTTGGGTGCCGTTTCGAGTACCCCCGGTTGCATTTGCACGAAGAAGTTGGGCTGAAAACTGGTCCAGCGGACCCGTCGCAAGTTGACTACTTCAGCCAGGATGGGAACGCCCCCGACTTCAATTTCCAGTTGATCTCCCAAGTCGAGATCGAGGGATTCGGCGTATTTTTGCTCAACCGAAATTTCGGCCGGTCGGGTCGAGTTGGGATCATGGGAGGAGGCGACCATCCTTCCGCTCAGAATTTCCTCGCTCTCAAGCAATCGGTCCCGGTAGCTAAGGTTGAAGCCCCGCCTGCGGAACCTGTTCCTGCGTTCATCGTCGGAGTTGGCTGATTCCTTGTCCTTTCCGACGTACTTTTCATAATTCTCCCCTTTGACTTTGAGCAATTTTCCACGCACCCAGGGCGTCAGGTTTTTGAGTGGCTTGTTTTCCGACTCGAGCACTTCGACAAGGGAATCGACGTCGTTTTCCTGTATGTTGAAGAGAAAGAGCTTGGGAAGCTTGCTCTCGGGTTCGTTCACTCCGATTTCTTTTTCCAGGCTGTACTGGAACTGAGGGATCAAGCTGAGTAGAAGCACGCCCACTCCGAGGGCAAGGAAACCGGTAATCGAGCTACTCCGGTTGCGGGCGAGCGAACGGGAAGCCAAACGGAGTGGCAAACTGGATTTGCGGAAAGCCCGCTTGAGCAACCTGAGTCCCAGTATTCCGAGCAGGTAGAGAAGACCTGATGAGAGCAGCAAGGCAACGAAGAAGAGGTTGGCCAGTTTCCATGAATCGGATTGCAGGACGGTGAGGCCCCAAAAGGCAAGGATTCCCGGGAGAAAAAACAAAAAGGACCCACCCCCTTTTTGAGATCCCGGCTGGGCGGCCTCCTGAAAAAGGGCAAGCGGATTGAGCCGGGCGAGTTTGCGGAGGCTAGGCAAGGCGATGATCCAGCCAGCGAAAACGGCCACAATGAAGGCCATGAAGATACTTTGAGGACTGATGAAAACCTCAATCTCATCGGATGCGATTCCGGAAATTGCAGCCGACAAGATGGGAAGGAAAAAAAAGGTGGCGACGAGGGAGGGGACGGCGGCGATCAGGCCAAGCAGGCCGAGCTGAGCCAAGTAGGTGCTGATGGCCTTTTTTCTGGTTGCCCCGAGGCTGACGAGGATGGCCACGTCAAGGGTTCGCTTGGTCAGGAAGGAATGAAAAAGATAACCGCTTCCCAAAGTGGCCAGAAAAAGAGCGACAAGCGATACCAAGCTCAGAAAGTCCGAAAGATACTGCAAGAGCCTCCCCGCCCGTTCCCCCGCCTTTTGGTGGGAATAGACCCGTACTTCCGGGGAACCGATGACTTGGTTGATGTCGTGTTCGACCTTTGCCGGATCGCTTCCGGGGGGAAGCTTGAAGAGATGGTTCCGGAAGGCCGTGTTCCCGACAAGCAGCAAATTGGTTTCCTCGAGAAAGGCTTTGCCGACAAAGATTTTAGGGGCTAGCTCGGCGGACTGGAATTGTAATCCGTTGTCTTTGGTTACGAAGTCCGAAACCCGGAATACCGATTGCCCTAGCTTGATTTCATCACCCAGTCCGGCTCCCAGTTGACTTTCCAGTTCGGGGTAGATCCAGGCCAACTTTCTTTGGTGCAGAAGTTTCTTGTCGCTGCCTTTGACCGGTCCCTCGAGTTTGAGCTTGAATGATCCGTAAAAGGGAAAGCCTTCTTCCATGGCCACGATCTTTACGAGACGGCTGCGGCCTCCGGGGCCGGCGGCCATCGAGAAAAAATCGGTGACTTCGATTTTTTCCGTGCCTTGAGGCAATTGAGCGAAGGCTTTGTCCTTTTCCTCCGGAGTAAGGTCTCGCCGGGCTCGGATGGCGAGATCGGCTCCGAGCATCATCTTTGACTCGGCCCGAACCTTCTCGTCGAGGGAATGCTTGAAAGAATCAACGGTGAGGAAACCAACCAGGCCAAAGGCGAGGTTGACCACATAGAAAAGGCAAAAGGACCGGTTGTTACGGATTTCGCGCCAAGCGTTGCGATAGGCGAAGGACATGGTTGCTAGGCTTGTCCGGTTGGTCGCATTTTCATGAGCCGCCCTTCGGAAAGGATCAAGGTGCGGTCGGATTGCTTGGCCAACTCCTGATTATGGGTGACCAAAATCAGGCTTTGACCGCGATCCCTGCATAGTTCGAAGAGCAAGCTCATGATCTCCCGTCCGGTTTTTTGGTCCAGGTTGCCCGAGGGCTCGTCGGCGAGTATCAGACTGGGTTCGCTCACTATGGCCCGGGCCAGGGCAACCCGTTGGCATTCCCCTCCGGACAGTTGCGAGGGAAAGTGGGCGACGCGGTTGGACAGTCCGACTTGCTTGAGGGCCTTGCGGGCAAGCCCTTCGAAATCACGCATCCCCTGAAGCTCAAGGGGGACGCCGACGTTTTCGAGGGCCGTCAGGTTGCTCATGAGGTGGTATTGCTGGAAAACGATACCCAGGTTCTTGGAGCGAAACTTACTTAGCTTGTCCTGGCTGAGCTTTGCCAGGTCTTCCCCTTTGACTTCTATTGTCCCCAGATCGGGGTGGTCAAGGCCGGCGAGCAAAGAAAGGAGAGTGGATTTGCCACTCCCGCTCTGGCCTAGAATGGAAACGGTTTCTCCGGCTTCGAGAGTGAGCTCGAGCTGGTTGAGAACTTCTATTCTCTGGCTACCCTGATGAAATGACTTGGTGACTTTCTTGAGTCGTAAGAGAGGTTGCATGGCTTGGCATCAATTAAGATTGGCGACTAGGCTTTTGTACACGGTCTGGCAAAGGGTCCGGTGCCCGAGAGCGTTGGGATGAATCCGGTCGGGCAGGTTCAACTTCGGGTTGCCACCCACTCCTTCGAGCAGGAAGGGAATCAATGGGACTTCGTGCTCTTCGGCAAGATCCTCGAAAACTTTGGCAAAGGCGACAGAATACTCCGGGCCGTAATTCGGTGGGATTTTCATCCCGGCGAGCATGGTCGGGATTTCGCTTTGCCTCGCCGCCTGGAGTATGCGGTCGATGTTTTTCTTCATTTCCTCGACCGGGATTCCGCGCAATCCATCGTTTCCACCGAGGGCCACGAGCAGGTAGTCCGGTTGCGATTGCAGAAACCATTCGATGCGGGAAACTCCACCGCTCGTCGTTGCGCCGCTGATCCCTCCGTTCACGATCTTGTAACGGAGCTTGGTCTTGGGGCTCAGTTCTTTGTTTAGTTTTTCTTCCAGGAGGCTCGGGTAGGCTTCGTTCTCCGAAACCCCGTATCCCTCGGTCAAAGAATCTCCGAGAATGAGAATTCGGAAAGAAGGCAGTTGGTTTTCCGTTTGCTTGGAGCTCCTTTCATTTGTTTCAATTGGCTTCGATTCGCCACAGGCGAAAAAAAGCAAAAGAAAAACCCCAAGCAAAGGGAGGAGCATTTTTCGACGATTCGGTGGAGTCGGATTTGTCATTGAATGGAAATACCGATTTACTGTTATTCCATCATCAGGCAATGAAGAAAGAAACAATTATCAAAGAGAGTACCCTATGATCTATCTTTTGGAACTTTGTCATGAGCATGCTCTTTCGGTCGATTTTGCTATGTTCGTGCTGATATGGGTAGTGCAGGTGATCGTCTATCCGGTTTTCCATCAGGTAAAAGAGGCAGTTTTTGTTTCGTGGCATCGCAAATACTGCAATCAGATTGGTTTCTTCGTCTTGCCCTTGATGTTCCTGCAGCTAATCGAGGCGGCAAGTTCATCTTTTTTCGTGGGTGATACCCTTGCTTGGTTGAAACTTTTCGGAGTCCTCGGCACATGGTTGGCAACCTTTGCCGTTTCCGCTCCCTGTCACCGCATTTTGGCCAAGGAGGGGTTGCAACCCCAAGTGATTGCCCGATTGATCAGCACGAATTGGCTTAGAACTTTTCTTTGGACTCTTGTTTTTATCGTTTCTTATTTGCAATACTGATGAGACAAACCCCTAGGCAAAGCAAAGTCTGCTTGCAGTGCGGACGTCCTTTTGAGAACCGTAGAAAATGGGTGCTCCGCGGAATTTGGGATCAAATCCTCTATTGTTCGGCCAAGTGCAGGAAGCTGCGGCGGAACCCGAGAAAAGAATCCGTTTCAGGCGGGTGAAGAGGTAAGATCGCAACTCAACCCTTCGAGGGACTTGAGATCGCGGAGCCACTTTAGCGGAACCCCGGTCTGCATTCCGACGACCGAACCGACCACGACTCCACGGTGGCAGTTGTCTCCACCCACCTTGGAGTTGGCCAATACGGCTAGAGTAAAGTCGTCCGCATATTTGTACGCTAGGTAAAGGGATGCGGCAAAGGATTCGGGTAGGTAACATGCGGTGCTTAGAATTTTTCCAACAACCTGTCTGTCCTGAAGCTCGACCCATTTTTTCAGGGAGCTCAGGGGGACGTCCGAGAGTTGCAGATCAGACAAGGTATTGCGTACGCCGGTTCCCTTGCTCAAACTTATGATGATACGGGTAAGATCCCGGGATGCCCCGAGGGTGTTGGGGTGATTATGGGTACCCTTGACAAGAAGGCGGGTTGATTCGAGCAGGTGTTCCTCCTCCGTTTGCCCAATGGCCTCGAGCCCAGCAAGCAAGGCCGGCACCAGGCTGAGTCCTCCGATGTGAAGGTCGGGTATTCCACAGGCGGATAACTTCTTCCCCCGGGCGTAATTGGTGAAGAACGCTCGATGATACTCCTCCGCATAGGTGTCGTTGTGCCATTGCGGAGTAAGCATTGCCTCAGCGTATCTTTCAAGCCAACCGTCTGGGTCGAAGTTCCCTTGCTTGATGATTCCTCGGTAAAGTTCGCACGCGAGTTGCAGGTTCAAGGTGTTTTCCCCAGCTTGGAGAAACTGGTGATAGTGAAGACCGGGTTTGCCCCAATGTTTTGCCTGTTCGCGGAGGATATCGTCCTTTTCACCAATGGGTTCGTACTTGGAACGCCAAAGTATGCTGTCGGGGTGAGGGTTCCGGGGGGCGAGGTAGTGATCGAAATTCCCGTAGTCCCTATCGAGGGAGTCGACGTCGTAGTACCAGTGGACGGGCATGGAAACGGCGTCTGCGACAAGAGAACCGAGAAATGCATTTTGAAAACTCATGCTCATAGTCTAATCGTAATGCCTTGAGTGGACAAACGGAAGAATGGAAATAGGATGTTTTCGATGCCAGCGTTTCCACTCTATTACCATCCATTGTATTCCGACGGTTTGGACAGGACGGCCCGATTCCCCGTCGAGCGATACCGTTTGTTGGCTCAGCGGTTGAAAAAGTTGGATACCTCCGGGCAGATCGCGGTGAAGGAACCCCGTTTGGCCACTCGTGATGAAGTTTTGCTCGTCCACGATGAACTTTATGTCGAAAGTTTTTTGAATGGACACCTCAGCGAGAAAGAGATCAGGAGGATTGGATTGAAACCCTGGAAGAAGGAGATCATTGCTCGTACTTTGCGTTTGATCGGTGGCGCCCTTGATGGACTGGACGAGGTTCTGTCAGGAATTCCCATTGCGGGGAATATGGCGGGAGGGACCCATCACGCTTTCCGTGGAGAAGGTTCGGGCTATTGTATTTTCAATGATTTGGCGGTGTGCGCCGAGTCGGCTTTGGCTCGCCCTGGGATTGATCGCATATTGATCCTCGACTTGGACGTTCACCAAGGGGACGGAACGGCAGAAATTTTTTCAGGAGACAGGAGAGTCTTCACCATTTCTCTTCATGGGATAAACAATTTTCCTTTCCGAAAAAAGAAGAGCGACTTGGACTATGGCTTTGAAGACGGAACGGGTGACGGGGAATATTTGAATGCTCTGGATGAGGTTCTTCGTTTTCTTTCGGGTGAAAACTTCGACCTTGTTTTCTTTCAGGCGGGGGTGGATGGATTGGCGTCGGATGCGGTGGGCCTGCTTAATTTAAGCAGAGAAGGGATGCGTGAGAGAAACAAAAGAGTATTTGATTGGAGAAGAAAGATCGATCGCCCCCTCCTTGTTTTCATGGGTGGTGGCTATGCAAAGCCAATCGATGATACGGTGGACGCGTTTTGCGATCTGTTTGTCGCGGCGGCGAGAGAGTCTTTTTGAATACTATTCGGGGGAAAGCGACTGCTTTGTTCAGAGAGCTTTGTTTCTTTTTGCAAAAAGCTTTCGCTGGGTTTGCAATTCTTGCTCAAAGGCAGAGGCTTTCGCGAGGTTCTTGAATTGCTTGGGGTCTTTTTTCATGTCGTAGAGTTCCTCGGAACCGTCTCCGTACTTCATGTATGACCAGTCCGGAGATCTCATGGAGGTGCCCTTGCCCACGAAGGAGAGGGCGGAGTTCTTGACCGTGGCTTTGGGGTTTTCCAAGATGGGCAAAAGGCTCTTGCCTTGAACGCTCTCGGGGATGGGCAACCCGGTGAGAGCGCAGGCGGTGGGGAACAGGTCAACCAACTCGACTATGGAGGAACTCTTTCCGGGTTTTTGACCGGGTGCTTTCATGATGAGGGGCACGCGGGTCACTTCTTCCCTTAGGTTACCCTTTTGCCAAAAGTGGTGTTCCCCGAGCAGATAGCCGTGGTCGCTGGTGAAGAATACGACGGTGTCCTTGTCCAGACCGAGTTCCTCGAGGGTTTTTAGAATCCGTCCCACCTGTTCGTCCATGAAGGTAACGGTCGCCAAGTACCCTGCCCACATCCTCTTTTGGTTGTCGGGAAACTTGTCGATTCCATATTTTTTGGAATTGGAACTCGAGATGCCCGCTTTGGGCATGTCGTCCCAATCGCCCTCGGGCACGAAGGGGAGCTTCATTTGCTTGAAGGGGTAGCGTGCGAAATACTGCTCGGGGGCAACGTTCGGATAGTGCGGGCGAACGAGGCCGGTTGCGAGGAAGAAGGGCTTGTCGTCTTTCTTGAAACTTTTCAGCAGTTCGACTGATTTGGTTGCGGCTTTCCAATCCGGTTGATCCGAACCGTTGCCAACGTAATCGACCGTGACGAACATCCGGTAAGGCATCTTGGTGGACTGGCGTCCTTTGGCTTCGGTGGTGAACTTGTTGAGGTTCAGGCAGGCGTAGTTTCCGGGCGTGTGAGCCTCTTTGCCAGGCATGTTGTACTTGGCCGACCAACATGCGGGTACGTCGTCACCATCGGTTCCGGCAATGATGTCCCCCGGGACACGCATGTGAAAGATCTTGCCCACTCGGGTGCTTGAATAACCGTGTTTTTGAAAGTGTTCGCCCCAGGTAATTTCCTTTCCTCCGTGGTAGCGTCCGCGCATGAAACTTGCCCGGGAAGGGCGGCAGACCGTGCCTTGGCAATAGGCGTTTTGGAAGAGCGTCCCTTCCTTGGCCAATTGATCGACGTTGGGGGTCTGAGCAACCTCGTTTCCGTAGCAACCGAGGGCGTCCGCCTTGAGATCGTCGGAAACGATCAGCAATACGTTTTTGACTTTTGCGTGAACCGACAGGCACAGGAGGAACCCGAGGGAAAGAATCGTTTTTCTGATCATGAATTGAGATGATTTAAGCTTTTCCTGATGCTTTGCAGGGGGGCGGGGGAGTGGTCCTGCTCGACATGACAGTGCTTGACCCCGGCCTTTTCGGCAGCCCGCATGATCGGTCCCATCGGTATCATGCCATCCCCGATCTCATCGAATGCATCCGGTTCCAGTTTCCCGTAATTCGGGCAAGCGGTTCCTTTTTTCAAGTCCTTGAGGTGGAGTTGCGAAATGCGTTGGCCGAGTTTTCGAATCATGGAAACCGGATCCACTCCGCCAACCTTTACCCAGAATACGTCGACCTCGAAAAACATGTCCTTGGAGAAAGTTTCGATGAATACGTCGTAGCCCGTCTTGCCCTTGTGCAAGGGCTTGAATTCGAAGGCGTGGTTGTGGTAGGCCAAACGGATGCCCGCTTGCTTGGCTTGGGCGGCTCCCTTGTTCAGCGTCTCGGCTGTTTTTTCATAGGCGGACAAGTCGGACCGGTCAACGTCATGGAGATAGGGAACCACGAGGTCCGTGAGCTTGTGCTTGCTCGCAATCTCGAGAATTTTCTCAAAGGGTTGAACACCCTTTTTGTCGGGGGCAAGGAGAGAGTTCCAATCGAAATGGGAAGAGTTGACCTGCATGCCTCGGTCGCGGGATTGCTTGATCAGTTCGATGGCTTGGGGAGAGGGGAACCCATAAGGTTCGACCTGTTTGTAGCCGATTTGAGCAACCTCCCGGATGGTTTTGCCCAGATCCTCCTTGATCGGGTTGCGCAGGGTGTAGAGTTGCAATCCGACTTGCTCCAGGTAAGGCAGGGAAGGTTTGCGCGCGAACGTAGGGAGGCAGAGCGTTATTCCACTTACCTGATAGATGAAGGATCGTCGATTCATAGGTAGGTCGTATACCCCCAACGGCAAGAGCTTGGCAAGAGATCAATTGGGTGCCTTGGGATCTTGTGGCGTGGCAGAAGGATCTTTTTTGGGGAACAAGGCGCTTTTCGACTTTCGAAACAAGGAAAGGAAGAACAGGAAGAGATGCAGGCAGGTGGGTAGGGCGGCGGATACGCCCATGATCAGACCGAAATATATGTTCTTGGCATTTT
>JABGWD010000239.1 GCA_018645725.1 Opitutia bacterium | reverse complement strand
GGTTACCCTCAGTCTTTGATCCTTGGCCAGTGCGAGAAAAATCAAACAACTCAAGCCAATCAAAATGACCGAGGTCCATCCGACCTGACTGGGGCCAAGCGTTGTTATAATCCAATATCCGACAAAAGGCGCCGGTACGCCCCTTACTCCCGTGAAAAAACTATGTATGCTCATGTAACTCGATTCCTTTCCGGTTGGAGCGACCTTCGTGACCCACAGGGTCCAGGCCATGGTGCCTCCACCCGTGGCCCATCCGATCAAGGCTGAGGCAAGGCTCAGGAAGACGAGGTCCTGCGTCTGGAAGTAAAGGAACAATCCGACCAAAAAAAACAGGTTGATTGCAATGCGGACGAAGGCGAGGTTGAAACGGTCGAAGGCCCAACCCCATGCCGGTATGCTGGCGACGCGGGTGATCAGTGGAACGACCAGAGTAATAGCAAGAACAACGGTGTTGCTGGCATCGATTCCATAGGCGGGGTTGGCCAAGTACTCAACTCGTAGAGGAATGGTGACCAGGTTCCCTATGCCCATGAGCATCCACCCTGTCAGCATCCAGGAAAAAAGCCGGTCCTTCAAGGCATGCCGAAGGTCTTCCGCAAGTCCCCCGACGTTTGGCTTCAAGGGCTCGGAAGGAATACGCAGGTGGAAAGAAGCCGTGCACAGGCAAAGCAGGGACATGACCACTGCCAGCGGGCGGAAGTTGCTCAAGTCTTGGTCGAGCAACCGGCCAATGAGCAGAGCGGTAACGGCTCCGACGATGGCGGAGAGCATGAGGTTGCCGGATATTTTGCGTCCCCGTTCGCCGGGACGGTAGTTTCGCGAGTAAACGTGAATCATCAAGGATGGTACTTGCCCGATCAGGACGCAGGCCATGATGAGCCAGCCGGCATAGGCCCAATAAGAATTTGCCGTGGCCGACAAAAGTATGCCGCAGGCCGTTCCAAACGTGAGGAGGGCACAGATCCGGCTGACCGGCGTCCGACTCTTTCCAATCAGCAGAAGAAAGCCCGGCGCCAGCAGAAACCCCAAGCACGATCCCCCGGCCATCAAGGACTTCGCGCTGTCGGAGGCCTCGAAGTAACGGATGGCAACAAGGAGGGCCGTTGAGGCGAAGCCTGCCTCCACGATCCCGTTGAAGAGGTTACGCCTAAGGTCGTACTTCTTGGTGTCCGAGGCGATCCGCTCTTCTTGATTGGTTCGGGGCTCCTTCATTCCCCGCCTTTGACGACGGGCTCTGTCCAAGCCTGTTTCTGCGTATCTTCGTTTTTTCTGATGCTGTCCTTCTGGATAATTCGTTTACCAAGCGTATTGCCAACCGAGCGTCCAGACAGAGTCAAGCTCGAGTTGCACGCCGTTGGCCTTCTGACTGATCGGAGTTTCCCATTCGGCAGCCATGCGATGACCCTTTAGTCCACCATCTCTGAAATAATAATTGAAGCCAAGCCCGAGAGAGGTTCGGTCGTTCCCTTGGTGGTTGGGGTCATAACCGGGGGACATGTTTCTCATCATCATGGTGACGTCCTTGTCCTGCCCGTCCAGTTCATCTTGGCTTGAGTGGTCGATCTTGGCGGAAACGCTCAGTGAATCCGATATATTTTTTGCACCCCAAAGGCTTGCTTCGAAACGATTTCCCAAGGAATAGCCACGATCGTTGTCATCCAACCTCAAGGTCCCGCCAACTTGGGCTCCCCAAGAATAGTCATCCGATTGTCCGAGGAAGGTAAGGGCGGGCAAAAAGTCCCAAGTTCCCGAGCCGAGTTGCATTCCATAGGGCATGATGGTTCCGTCGGCCTTTTTTTCATCGACACCCCCTGTGGGAAGGCTGATTCCCAGGTTAAGGTGTACTCTTCTGCCGCCTTCCATTCTGGCCAAATCGTAGAGACCGCTAAGCTTGAAATCCCCCCAACCACTGGTTTCCATAGGAGCTATCGAGGCCCCCTGCATGGTCATTTCGTTGTCGAGATAATTCAGCATACCCATGAGCGTCAGTTGATCCGATATGGCGTGCATGGCACCGAACATATGCATATCCATTGTCATCTCCTTTGGTAGCATCATGGCGTTGAATCCATATTTTGAATTGGCCCCCATGGCGGTGACTTCGGAGGATCCGTCTAGAAGCCCCTCCATTTTCATGGTCATGTAGCGGTAGGACACCATCCATTCGCCCATCTTGTGCATGTGGTCGCCCATTACCGAAATGGGGGCATGCCCGTCGGGGCGGGCGGCGGTCCAATTGCCGTCGTGGGCAAGTGCAGGGCAGGCTAGGGCGAGAAGGGAAAGAATTTTTAGAAAGATATTGTTCATTGTAATGGTTGTAAAAAGTGAAAGGGCATTCGATTGCGAGGTTGACGCGTGCAAAAGGTCGTGAAACCAAGCCTTCCGGCAAACGGAAGGTGCTTTGCGCCGAAATAGAAAAAAGAGAGCTTTAGGCAAAAAGCCGTGGCGGCGGCGTCTCCGTTTTTTCGAATACGGGTATGGGAGATTGTGCGACAACCGCAACATGATCGCAGGTCAAAGGATTGATAAACGAGGCCTTGGGCATCCTGCATTGTGCCAGAGGGGGTTTTTCCGGGGATTGATTGACCGACGAAAGGGTTTCTTTCGATGAAGTTCCCTGGTCGGTTACGAACTGGCAACCCAGGCACCTGTGTTGGCCATCGAATACGCGTTCTGCTGACACGATGACCGAATCCGTCTCTTCGTAGAATTCATCGAACATGTTTGCCCAAACGCCGACCTGAAGAAGCCCAAGAGGTATGCCGCTAGCTGAAAAAGCCGCGATCAAGCCTAGGATTAGAATAGGAACTCTGCTCATTGGATGGGATTCGGATTTTGCGAATCGCAACTGATCATTCAAGCTGAAAAGCCAGAAAAATCATCAAAAGAAAATGCGCTCGATCGTCCAGTAGCAACCAATGAATCCTATGAAGACTGATCCCGGGATTACGAAAAAGGTCTGGTAGTGCCTTGCTTGTTTAATCAGGGATCCGGCTCCGATTGCTTTTGTGAGGATGGGTTCGAATTGTAGGCTGAGGCAGGCCGTTACCAGTCCGGCATACCAAATGACCAAGCTGGCGCAGGATTCCGGAGTTCCCTCGAAAAAGAGGATGGCAATGGCCCCGATCAGGAAAAAGTTGAAGCAAACCGGAGTAAGAAACCTTGCTTGCGGGGCTTTTTCGAGAACAGACAGAGCTCGGAGCAAAGCCAGGAAGATCAGGATGACGGCAATTTGCCCGAAATCTACCCCGATGGTGAAACCAAGCAGTTCGGCAATGAAAGAAGGGGACTCGGGATCCAGACTGGAAACGCCTGCAAACCCCAAGCCGTGAATGAGGCCGAAAATGAAAACGGTTGCCAGTCGAAAAGAAAAGAAAACCGCAATTTTTCGCAGCAGGACGTTTTCTATGGCTAGCAAGACGATGCTCAAGGCGATGAGCGGTTCCACGATGGAGGGGCTGATGACTATGAAATTGAGAGAGGCCAAGGCAATCGTGATTGTGTGCGCGATCGTGAAGGCGGTTACCTGTAAAAGCAGCGGCTTGGTTTTTCTGCTGAACAAGAAAAGACCGATTACAAAAAGGATATGATCCAATCCTTCGGGCAGAACATGGACGAATCCCTTTCTTAGGAATGAATAAAAGGTGCTCGCGGTGTCACTTGTGCCGTTGTTTTTGGGATTTTCGACCTCCTGAGCAAGATGCGTTTTGCCGTCTGTGAAAAACGAGGAAAGATCGAGAGCGAAGCTTTCTTCACCAGGCCAAAGTACGTTCACTCTTTTTTGCGGAATTCCAGCCAGGATATTTTTGAATACAATGTCGTAGCCAGCCGAATCCATCGCCTTGATCTGGTATGATTTCACATCCGAGGAAAGCGTCCGTTCAAGGATTCCGCGTAGTACGATGACATCTCCGTCGAGAATAAGAGTTTCGTGTTCCTTGGTCAGAAATTCGAAACGGAACTCTGGAAAAAACCATTCTTCCGGACCAAACCTCATCCGCAAAGTCTCTTGAAGTAAGTTCCGTGCCTGATCCGTGAGTTCCTTCTTTTCCTTCTCATCAAGTTTGTCAAAGGCTTCTTTCTGTAGAAAAGGCACTTCTTCGGGATCCTCGGCAAAGCACCTGGGGTCAACCTCGACAATAATGACAGCTTTCCCATTCCGTTCGAAATCTCCGATGACCGGGATGTCGGGAATCGGATGAGCCCAGCAAAAAAGAGGGTATAGTAAGCATACGATTGAGGCGGTAAAAATCTTCATGGTTTGGAAAAAAGTACGAAAAAGAGTCGATTGGCTATCGTAAAAAAAAACAAAAATACGGTAATTCTTTCTTGAATAATCCCAATACCCATATTGACTCGTACCTTCACCTCTAACAACCCAATACCATTCTCAATATGAAAAAAGTATTCGTAATTTTCGCTTCGTTGGCACTCGCAGGCTCAGTCTTTGCTGGTTGCCCGTCCAAAGCCTTCAAGGCAAAACTCGTTGGTTTTGACAAAGAATCCAAGACCTTGACCCTCAAGGCTGGCAAGAAGGAACTCAAGGTAAAGGTAGGCAGCAAGACCGAAATGGCCGGCTTCGAATGCCCAACCAAGCTTACTGCTGGTGCATCTCTTGAAATTCATGGCTGCAATTGCGCAACCAAGAAGGGCAAGGTTCAGGAAGCAACCAAAGTAGCCGTCGCAGGCAAGAAGAAAGGCAAGAAGAAGGACGCCTAATCTTCTTCCATTGAACTTTAAAAGCCTCCGGGAAACCGGGGGCTTTTTTTTGTGCCCGGGCAAATTTTGGAGTCGAGGTTTCCCGGGAGAGCTTAATCCTAACCCTTGATCGGGTATCGCTCCGTTCTTGTGCCGCCGGAATGCGTGGCATGTCTTGTCCTTCGTAAGATTTGCCAAGCCAACCCACCTTTCGGACCGAATACCCAACCCAATCCAAAACAAAGGGAGGCAACCAAAACCATGGCTCCGGCAATCGAGCAATCCAACCATCGGGCCAGAAAGAAACCACCGACGGAGTAAACAAACGACAGGGGAAGCGAACAGAACAAAATGGCGGGCATTCTCGTGAAAAAGAAACTCGCGGTAACCGATGGAAAGACGAGCATGGATATCACGAGGATCACCCCTACCGCCTCGAAGGCCGAAACGATCGTGAGGGCGAGCAGGAGCATCAGCCCGTAATGAATCAGGGCAACTGGCAACCCCAAGGTTTTCGCCAAGGTGAAATCGAAGCTGGTAACGAGAAGTTGCCTGTAGAAAACAGTCACCGAGATGATGACCAGAATCGTTACAACGAACATTGACACTATGGGCCGGGCTCCCAAGTCGATGCCTGCGATAGAAAGATCTTCCGCAAGAGGGATCAAACCAATCTCTCCATACAAGAGACATTCGGGGTCAATGTGCGCGTTGCCACCGTAAACCGAGATTAACAAGATCCCAAAGGCAAAGAACGTGGTGAAAGTAAGCGCGAGGGCGGCATCGGGCTTCAGGATGGACTTCTTTTGCAGCCATTCTATGCAGAAACTGCATAGCAAGCCAGCCACACAAGCGCCGAAAAACATGGGGAACAAAGCCCTCGATTGCATGATCATGAAGGCCAGTGCCAAGCCTGGCAAGATGCCGTGACTGATCGCGTCTCCCATCAGGGCTAGTTTGCGGACGACGATAAACGAGCCAACCAAACCACATGCCAGGGAGACAAGGATACCCATTGTTATGATTTGCCCGTTCCAGGCAATTTCAGCGTGAGTTGACCAAGGGGTTACGAAGGTATCGACCGGATCAAAATCCGGGACAAAAGGTTCTTTGGTCTGCTTGTTCGTATTCATTTCAAGCGATGAATCCGCGATCGATGTCCCGTTGGCTCGGAATTGGCTTACCATGCGGATCCTTTCTGGGATTGGACAAAATTCGTTCTATCCGGCGAACGGTTTCTTCCCCCAGCACGTGCTCGATTTTCTCGGCATCGTCATGCACGTGATCAGGGGCATAGCGAGCCTCATTCGTAAGGTACAATTCCCATAGCCGGTGATTCCTTACGATCCTGCAAGCAGTGCCCCAACCTTTTGGGGTCAAGGAGATCATGGTGGGCTTGAGCGGGGCGGAGCTTTCGCTTTGCGCGGAATGAAGCGTTGCATATTGTTTTGCGACCATAGCGTTCACTTCCCGATGAGCTTGAGGCATGCTTGCCCTTCTGCGCTTTGCCAGTTGGCCGACCGAAATCACTTCCTTTTGAAAATCGATGGATTCGAGTTCCTGATAAACTGCTTTCAAGGTGTTTTCCAGGGAAATTCTCTGGTTCCTGTTTCGAGAGGAAAGGCATTTGAACAGCAGACCGTTTTGCGGATGGAAAAAAAGCGCGGACACAAAAAAAACAGCTGAAACCAATACGATTATGGGACCGGTCGGGAGTTGATCGCCCAAAAACGATAGAAATGCCCCGGTTGCCCCTGCCGCACACCCAAGCAGGGCGGACCAAATCAAAATCGGGAGCATTTTGTCGGTCATCAGCGATGCCGTTGCTGCGGGTATGACCAATAGTGCGGAAACCAGCACTATGCCGACAACCTGCAGGGAGGTTATGACTGCGAAGGCAAGAAGCAACCAAAGCAGATATTGAAGGAAATCAACGGGCAGGCCGATTGAGCGGGCATATTCGGAATCAAATCCTGCGACCAGTAATTCCTTGTATAGAAAAATGCTTATCGTCAGAATCAACAGGAAGGAAAAAGCCATGGTCCACAAATCCGTTGACGATAGACCGACGACTTGGCCAAAGAGATATTTGTCGATGCCCGATTGGTTGCCGAACTCCATTTTTTGGATTCTTGTCAGCATGCAAATTCCCAAGGCGTAAAAACCCGAAAGCACGAGCCCCAAGGCGCTGTCTTGCCTGATGCGGCTCGTTTTCCTGAGTAACGAGATCAGGGCAACCCCCAAAAAACCGGCCACCGTCGCTCCCGCCAAAATGGCCCATGAATCTTTCGATTGGCTCCAAAGAAACCCGACCGCCACTCCGGGCAGCACGGCATGGGAGAGCGTATCCCCGAAGAGGGAAAGCCTGCGTGTTACGATAAGACTACCCATTATGCCGCAACTCAAACCCATGAGTATCGTACCCAGGAGAACCATTCTTACGGATTCGTCCGACAAGGTGAGAAACCGATAGCTTCTTTCAAGTACGGAGTCCCCTTGGGAACTGATTTGCTCGCCTTGGAGGGGTAGAGCGAAAAGGAAAAGAATGACCCAGGCAATGCCAACACGACTGGCAAGCGCATTCCTTGCCAGTGAGTTTTTGAAATGGCAAACGGCATTCATTTTTCAATCAGGACGGATCCGTTTCCTTCTCGTATTCCCCGACTCCCGCCGATTGATCCGCAACTTCGGTAAAGATGGTCAACCTGCCCCCGTATGTCTTTTGAAGAAGATCCCGGGTGAAGGTCTTTTCCACTTCCCCGCTGGCAACCAAGCGCATGTTGAGCAGGATCAGTCGGTCGAAGTAATCCTTTGCCGTTGACAAGTCATGGTGCACCACAAGCAACGTTTTTCCTTGATCCTTCAACTCACGCAAAAGCTCGATGATTGCCTTCTCGGTCACGGCGTCCACCCCCGCAAAGGGTTCGTCCATCAGGTAAAGATCGCTTTCCTGGGCAAGAGCCCGGGCGAGAAAAACCCTCTGTTGCTGACCACCCGAAAGTTTTCCGATCTGGCGATCTGCGAAGGGGAGCATGTTTACTTTTTCAAGGCATTCGCAAGCAATCTCACGATCCTTTTTTCCCACCCGTTTCAGCCACCCCACGTGACCGTACCTGCCCATCAGGACCACATCGAGAACCGACACCGGGAAATCCCAGTCAACCGATTCTCTTTGGGGTACGTAGCCTACGCGGGAATAAGACTTTTTGGCTGGCTTTCCAAAAATCTTCACCCATCCCCCATTGGAGGGAACCATCCCCATGATGGTTTTGATCAAGGTGGATTTTCCGGCCCCATTGGGCCCGATTATTCCAGTCAGGGTTCCTTCGTCAACTTCCAGGTCAATGCCGTACAGAACCGGCTTGCGATGGTAAGAAACGGTAAGATCGTGTATTTCCAGAGGCCTGGAATCCGGCGGATTCATGGCTGATCCTTCGTGCCCAGCGCCTCCACGATGGTTGATACGTTGTGAACCATCATTCCCCCCCAACTGTCCAAATCAAAGCTTTTGCCTGCAGGTCCAATTGCCGATTCGTCAGGGGAACCCAACGCATCGGAAAACAATTCTCCTCCGATGACGACACCGCTTTCCTTCGCGATTTGATTCATCGCTGCGGGGTTCACGCTGGTTTCTACGAAAATGGCAGGGATGTTCTGTTCCTTGATGAAATCAACCAAGTTCGCCCGGTCAGCCAACCCCGCCTCGACATTCGTTGACATGCCTTGCAACCCAATTACTTCAAGCCCAAGATCCTTGCCAAAATAGCGGAAGGCATCGTGGCTGGTGACCAGCTTTCGGCGTTCTTGCGGGATTTGCCGGACTTGATCTAGCGACCAGGCCTTGATTTCCTCAAGCTCGCTTAGCGTTCCCTGCGCATTTTCCCTGATCTCCGATTCCGATTCGGGATCCAGTTCAATCAACTTGTTCATAACGGTGTTCACGCAAATCGACCAAATTTCCGGCGAGAACCAGACATGCGGATCTTCGTGACCATCCGCTCCCTCATCGCCACCGGACAGGATCAGTGACTTTGGTATTTCGGAGGTTGCTGCAATGGAGGAGATTCCCTTCTTGTCCGCCTGTTCGAGAGCATGCCCCATGCGCCCCTCGAGCATCAAACCGTGGAAGACGATCAAGTCGGCCTTGGCGAGAGAGCTCAGGTCCCGAGACGTCGGTTTGTACAGGTGCGGGTCCACGCCAGGGCCCATGAGGGAGATCACCTTGACGTGTTTTCCGGCAAGCGAATGGACCAAGTCGGACAAGTGAGTGGTCGTCACGACTACCACCGGAACCTCGTTTGCCTTGGCAGGTTCGTTCGAACAACCGCCAGCCGCCAGCATGACGATTGCCCAGCAAAGCTTCCATGCAAACAAGCTTGGGTGGGGAAAGTTTCCAGTAAGGCTTATAAAAGAATTCATTTTGATTAGTCAAAGTATGTGGAAGTTTTCCCTTGAGTCAATCCGGCAAAAAGGAGATTCTCCGTCCTTATGCCTAGCCCTACGGTCGAGAACTACCTTAAGCAAATCCTGTCGATTTCCCTTGAACGCGACAAGAGAGAGGTACCGATGGGTCTGATTTCGGAGGCTTTGAGGGTGACCCCGGGAACGGCTACCTCGATGGTCAAGAATTTGGAAAAGGAAGGATGGTTGAGCTATAAGTCGCGCAAAGGGGTCAAACTTACGGCTTCGGGCAGGAAATTGGGCATGAACATCCTCCGCCGCCATCGGTTGCTTGAAACTTTTCTAGTCGAAACGTTAGGCCTGGACTGGAGTGAGATTCATGACGAGGCGGAGGAATTGGAGCATGCGATTTCGGAAAAAGTCCTCGAACGACTGGACGACTTCCTGGGCAGGCCAAGGCATGACCCGCATGGTCATCCCATCCCGACCAAGGTCGGAATCATTCAAAGGCACAAGAACCGTTCCCTGCTCGATTGCAAGGAAGGCATGACCGTTACCATTGACTCAATTGATGACCAGGAAAAGAATTTCCTCAAGTTCGCTCGGACCAAGCATCTTGTGCCGGGAAGCAACATAAAAATTCTTTCCCGTGAAGAAGTTGCAAATGCCATGGAATTGAAGATTGGGAAAAGAAATCCTTTTTCAATCGGTTTTCAAGCCGCCCAAAAAATCCTCGTGTCAGCATAGGCATTCGACGTGGGTCGAATTCGAAAAATGGGATTGCCCCGAGGAGCGTTTCTTTCAAGAATCCCCCCCTTCTTCTTTCCAACCCCTACAACGATAACCCCGAATTCAGATCGCTATGCCACGACCCGTGACTTTGTTTACCGGCCAATGGGCCGACTTATCCTTTCCAACCTTAGCTGAGAAAGCCGCAGAAATGGGCTATGACGGCCTGGAGCTCGCATGTTGGGGTGACCACTTCGACGTGGACAAGGCGGCAATCTCCAAAAAATACTGTCAGGAAAGATGGGAAATTCTTTCCGATCACGGGCTTACCTGCTTTGCCATTTCCAGTCACTTGGTCGGGCAAGCGGTTTGCGATCTGATCGACGAGCGCCACAAGGCGATTCTGCCTCCGGACGTTTGGGGGGAAGGAGATCCGGAAAAAGTTCGGAGGAGGGCCGCCAAGAAACTGGCCAAAACCGCAAAGGCGTGCCGTAATTTCATAGATGCCAAACCGGGCCGTGGAAAGAAGGATGACTTTCCTGCCGTGGTAAATGGTTTTACGGGATCAAGCATTTGGCATTCAATCTATGCTTTTCCTCCGACCGACCAAGCCTATTGGGAAAAAGGATTTCAAGACTTCGCGAAGAGATTCGGTCCGATACTCGAGGCTTTCGACAAGCAGAACGTCAACTTTGCCCTAGAGGTTCACCCGACCGAGATTGCCTTTGACATTGCCAGTGCCGAGCGTGCCTTGCGCGCTGTCAAAAACCACAAGCGTTTTGGCTTCAACTATGACCCGTCGCACTTGGGCTATCAAGGCGTGGATTACGTCAAGTTCATCCGTACTTTTTCCGATCGTATTTATCATGCCCACATGAAGGATGCATGGTGGGGTCATGGGGATGGAACCGTCGGGGTTTTTGGCGGTCATACGACCTTTGCCGACCCAAGGAGGCATTGGGATTTTCGGTCGGTCGGTCGAGGTGACATTGATTTCGAAGAAATCATCGTTGCCCTCAACGACATAAAGTATGCCGGTCCACTTTCCATCGAGTGGGAAGACAGTCGGATGGATCGCTTTCATGGAGCCGAAGAATCTTGTGATTACATCAGAGAAGTTGACTTCAAACCCAACGAAATGGCTTTTGATTCAGCCTTTGACAAAGAGAATCAATGACCATTCCTTTGCTCCGGCAATAAACTGCAGACTTGAGATAAGCTAGATATGAAAAGAAAATTACGCATGGGAATGGTAGGAGGGGGAAGAGGTGCCTTTATCGGAGGAGTTCATCGCCGAGCCGCCGCATTGGATGGAGAAATCGAACTGGTTGCAGGGGCCTTCTCTTCGAACCCCAAGAAATCCGCCTTGTCCGGCAAGGACTTCTATTTGAAACCATCCCGGGTCTATGCGTCCTACAAGGAGATGGCGGAGAAGGAAAAAGCCCTTCCCGAAAACGAACGCATCGACTTTGTTACCGTCGTGGTTCAAAACTATCTTCATTTCGAGGTTGCCAAGACCTTTTTGGAGGCAGGCATAAACGTGATCTGCGACAAGCCCGTTACCCTTGATTTGGAACAGGCCAGAGAGCTTCGCAAGATCATCAACAAGTCGAAGAAAGTCTTTGCCCTCACTCACAACTACACCGGTTACCCGATGGTCAAGCTTGCCCGCCAGATGATCCGCAAGGGAGAGTTGGGCAAGCTCATCAAGGTCGTGTGCGAGTATCCGCAGGGCTATGCCATTACTGCCTTGACCGGAGAGGACAAGGCCATTGCCAACTGGCGGGCCGACCCGAAGATAGCGGGAATTTCGAACTGCATGGGCGATATCGGAACTCATGCCGAGAATCTCGTCCATTATATTACCGGTTTGGAAATCGACCGCTTGTGCGCCGATTTGTCCGTCAATATCCCTGGCCGGACTTTGGACGACGACGGTAACGTGTTGGTACGCTTCAAGGGTGGAACCCGTGGGATCATCTATGCATCTCAAGTTTCCAATGGTGACGAGAACGATCTCAATATCCGGGTCTACGGAACCAAGAGATCACTCGAGTGGCATCAGGAAGAACCCAACGACTTGCTCGTCAAGGATGCCCGCTCGCCAAGGCAGATCTATCGTCGGGGCAATGATTACGTTACCGGGGCGGCGGCGGACAACACCCGAATCCCCTTTGGTCACCCCGAAGGGTTTATCGAGGCCTTCGCCAACGTCTACAACGCCGCGGCAGTTGCCATAAGGGACGAGCGAGCCGGAAAATTCCCCCGCAAGTCCGGGTACGACTATCCGGATATCCGTGATGGCATAATCGGGATGGCTTTCATCGAGACCGTCGTCAAGAGTTCCAAATCCAAGGAGAAGTGGGTCAAATTTCCCTCTATTCCCAAGTAATTGAAGAGAGAGTAAGATCATGGCCAAGAAAATCGGAATAATCGGAGCGGGAGGCATGCTTCAGTACCATGCCGCTGGTTTTAAGGCGGCAGGGGCCGAGTTGCATGCCATATGCGACATGAATCAGGAAGCTGCCAAAAAGGCGGCGAACGTTTATGGGGCGCCCAACGTATACGCAGATTCGCAAAAGATGCTTGAGGAATTGCAGGAATTGGATGCGGTTAGCATCATTACTCCCAACCGAACTCACCGTCCTTTGGCCTTGCAGGCCTTGCAGGCCGGCAAACACGTCTTTTGTGAAAAACCTCCTGCCCTCAATGCCGCAGAGGTCAAGCAGATGAAGGAAGCTGCGGAGAATGCCGGCAAGACCCTCATGTTCAACTTCAATAACCGTGCCCGACCCGAATCCTACGCTCTCAGGGAGTATATCGATGCGGGGGAAGTCGGGGTAATCAATTCCGCTCAGGCAAAATGGATACGCCGTACCGGAATACCCGGCTTCGGAGGATGGTTTACCAATAAGGAGCTTTCCGGCGGAGGCCCCTTGATTGATCTTCTGCATATGGTCGATTTGGCTTTGTTTTACATGGATTATCCGCAACCGACCTGTGTCTTGGCCCAGACCTTTGATGATTTTATCCAAGACAAGAAATTCAAAGGTCCCTGGGGAATCCCCGACGTTGCGGATGGTGTTACGGACGTGGAAAGCTCCGCTCACGGGTTCGTCCGATTCCAAACCGGTCAGGTCTTGAATTTCCAGATTTCCTGGGCCGAGATGAACAAGCGCGAGGAAGTGTCCGTTACCTTTCAGGGAAAGAAGGCGGGTGGCATGATTCGTCGCTTGTTCGGGTCAGACGGTTTGGACGAGACAGCTGTTGACGATTGCGAACTTTACGTGCAGGAGCATGGCCGTTCCGTCAATAGATCGATTGTCACCGAGCCAAATGAAGATATGGGAAGGATTCGTTCGGCCGAAAACTTTGTCCGTTCGATCAATGGGGAAGAAGACCCCCTTAACACACCGGACCAAGCCTTGGCCTTGATGAAGATCATTGATGCGACCTATGAGTCCGCAAAAACGGGTAGGCCGGTTGATATTGCTTGATCAATTCGTATTGTAACCTCGTCAATCTTTCTATATCCAAAATCTCTTAACACATGGGCAAACAATATAATAAACTTATCAAGCGTCGTCGGCGTTCCGCTTATCTGGCTCGTCGCAAGGCTGCCTTGAGTCAAGCCAATCCGAAGGCCAAGAAAGCTTCCAAAGCTTCATTGACACCAACGCGTTCCGCACGGAAGCCCGCTGCCAAAAAGGCACCGGTTGAAAAGAAAGCCGAGCCGGTTGCAGAGAAGGCGAGTGCAGAAGACGTGCTTGGACCTGAGACTGAGGAAGAACAGACCGTCGAAGAAACGAAGGCAGAGGAAGCGCCCCAAGAGGAGACTCCCGAATCCGCAGATGAAAGCGCCGAAGACGCGAAGGCAGAGGAAGCGTCTCAAGAAGAGACTCCCGAACCGGAAGAATCCGAAGATGACGGGACGGAGGAGACCGAGGAGAAGTAACCCTTTTTCCTTTGGCCCGTGAAGAGAGTTCGCAACCTTTTGACTGCCGTCGCCCTGCTGGGCCTTTCACCTTCTCTTTTCCCCGAAACAAAAATTTCCTCGGTCAGCGAGGTCTATTGGACGGCGAACGACTTTTTGCGCGTCCCCGAGTATTTCACCGGGAAAGAATATTTTGGCAATCAGGTTGTCGTGCGAACGGACAAGGGCCGTGCCGGTCTGTATTTCGTTTTGGAACTCAATCAACCCCTTGCAAGACTTCCGGAAAACTCAAGCGTTCTTATCCGGGTAATCCGCTCTGACCATCCGGAAGCGAAACAGTACAAACTCGAAGTTCCTCTTGAGTCGACCGAAAGAAGCGAAATTTTGCTGGGCATAACGGGCAAGGACTGGAATTCGCCCGAGATCAAGCCCGTTGCGTGGCGAATTGAATTGCAGGACAAAAACGGAAAACTCCTTGCAGCAAAGCAAAGCTTCCTTTGGGGGCACGAAAAATAAACCAGTCAGTTTCTCATTTTACGAAATGGAAGCCGCTGGTTGTCGATCAACCAATGAGCCATATCGGATTGGAGGAGACTTTGTTGGGAGGCCAGTCTTTTTCTTGGACTGCAACGACCGAATCTTCCTGGAAAGGCGTAATAGGCAAATCGGTAGTCGAGCTTCGCTTGACGAAAGACCGCCTGACTTGGAGAACCGGTAAAAAGCACCCTTTTGCCGAGAAGAAATTACGGAACTACCTATGGCTTGATCCCAGTTTTGCCGAAGCTGTCGACTCTTTGCCTTGGCGAAGCGATCCGGTTTTGGATCGATGCATGAAGGCATTGCCCGGGCTTCGTATTTTGCGCCAACCTATGGATGAAGTTCTTTTGGTCTTCTTGCTCAGCTCGGTAAAGAGCATTCCTCAGATCAAGGAGATGAAGGAACTGGTTGCCCGAAAATACGGTGAACCTCTGGAGCTTGACCTCTGGAGTTTTCCTGGCTGGGAAAGGCTTGCGGAAATCCCGGAGGCTGAACTGCGTGATTTGAAAATGGGTTACCGGGCCAAATACGTGCACGGGGTAGCCCGCCAAATTGCGATCAACCCTTCCATGCTCCGGGAAGTGGTTGAGCAACCTTACGAAGAGGCGAAGGCCAAGCTCTTGGGTTTGCCCGGAGTCGGACCAAAGGTTGCGGATTGTTGTCTCCTGTTCGGGGCTTCGAGAACGAACGCTTTTCCCATCGACACCTGGATTTCAAAGACTCTGGAAATGCACTATGGTTTGGGTGGGTGGAGCAACAATCAGCAAGCCCATTTTGCTTTCAAGCATTATGGAAAACACGCCGGGCTTGCCCAGCAATTCCTTTTTTCAGGGGAGAGGCTGGGACTCCATGAAAAGGCCTGAAATGCGGGTCGATCCGGTTCTCTAAAAATTGGCCCGGGGCACGGCATCGAGCAATTCCCTCGTGTAGTCGGATTGCGGGTTTTCGTAAATGTCATTGGCACTGCCAAACTCCTCGATGCGTCCCTGTTTCATGACAGCGATCTCGTCGGACATGAACTTCACTACGCTTAGGTCGTGGGAGATGAACAAGTAGGTCAGGTTGCGTTTGTCTTGAAGCTCCCGCAGAAGATTCAGGACTTGAGCCTGTACGGATACGTCCATGGCCGAAACACACTCGTCGCAGACAACGAATTCCGGTTGAACCGCCAGAGCTCTGGCTACGCTGATGCGCTGTCTTTGCCCTCCTGAGAATTCATGTGGGTAACGCAAGAGAAACTCGGCCCCAAGCCCGACTTCCTCGAGGAGCGAAACGACTCGGTCGCGTCGGTCTGCCCGGCTTGATCCGATCTTGTGAACGAGCAGTGGCTCGATGAGGGTTTGTTCGATTGTCTGCCGGGGGTTGAGGGAGGCATAGGGATCCTGAAAAATGATCTGCATGCGTTTTCGGTAGTCGAGCATGCCCTCCTGGGTAAGGAAAATGAGTTCCTCGCCGTCATACCGGACGGAACCGGTGGTTGGTTGCTGTAGGCGGAGGATGGCTCGTCCGAGCGTGGTCTTGCCACATCCCGATTCACCGACCAGGCCAAGAGTCCGTCCTTTGGGAATGATGAGATCGACGTCGTCCACCGCAATGACCGACTCGCGGGGTTTGCCCAGAAAGCCTCCCCCCGAATGGAAGTGCACGCCAAGACCTTTTACGTCGAGAAGAGTCTCGGTCGCGTCCCTGCCTCGATTTTCACTCGACTGCTCTTTTTCAAGATTGGCCAAACGTTCCGCTGCGTCCGGTCGTTCGCCAAGGATTGTAGAACCGTCCTCCCCGTCCTCGGTCTTGAGGAAGTCGTCCACGGTGGGCAGGATCCGATACTTCGTTTCGAGTGTCGGTCTGCAAGCCAGCAATCCTTTTACGTAAGGATGGGATGGATTTTGAAAGATATCCCGGACCTTCCCCTGTTCCACAATCTTTCCCCGGTACATGACCACCACGCGGTCGGCCACGTCGGCTACAACGCCAAGGTCATGGGTTACGAAAAGCACGGCTATGCCGAGTTCGTCCCTCAATTCCCGCAGGATTTCGAGGATGCGGGCCTGTACGGTAACGTCGAGGGCAGTGGTCGGTTCGTCGGCGAGAAGAAGATCGGGGTTCGTTACCAGAGACATGGCGATCATGACCCGCTGGCGCATGCCACCTGAAAATTCGTGCGGGTAGGAGTGAGCTCTTTGCTCGGCGTCTCGTATCCCGACCTTTTTCATCATCTCGATGGCTCGTGCCTCGGCTTGTTCCCGAGAGACGTTCTCGTGGATGAGGATGGGTTCGGCCACTTGATTGACGATCCTCAGGTATGGGTTGAGGCAACTCATGGGATCCTGAAAGACCATGGATATGCGTTTTCCCCGAATGGCCCGCAGCAAGGGAGCGGGGAGACCGATCAACTCCTGACCATCGAAGGTAACGGAGCCTCCTTCGACTTTCGCAGGAGGTTGCGGGAGAAGGCCAAGCATAGTGTGACAGGTGACGGACTTGCCCGATCCGGACTCACCGACGACCCCCACGATTTCCTTTTTGTCGATGGAGAAACTGACGTCGTCCACCGCCCGGGTGGTGCCCGCCCGGGTGTGGAAATAGGTCTTGAGGTTCTTTACGTCGAGTAAGCTCATCAGTCTTTGGCGGCCTTTACGTCGAGGGCGTCCCGAAGTCCGTCGCCGAGAAAATTGAGGGAAAAGAGGGTGAGGGAAAAGAATAGGCCGGGGAGTAAAAGCAGTTGGATTTCGGTCTCCAGGAAATTGGCTCCTTCTTTGATCAGGACCCCCCACGAACTGTTCGGTGATTCAACCCCCAAACCGAGGAACGAAAGGATGGCCTCGTACATGATGAAACCCGGCACGGTCAGGGTGGAGTAGACCACCGTGGGACCCAAGACGTTGGGGATCACGTGACGGAAAAGTATGCGACCTTTCCCATACCCAAGTGCAACGGCTGCTTCCACGAACTCACGTTCCTTGATGCTCATGACTTGGGCCCGCACGATTCGCGAAAGGGTGAGCCAACCCAACAGGCCGAGGGCGAAGAACAGAGGAACGACGTTGGTCAGGCGGCCAGTAAATTCTTTGTCCCACCCGAAGCTTTCCACGATCCAGGTGGTCGCGTCCCCGGACCATTTGCTCAAGGTTGCCTGTAGGACGATAACGAGAACCAAAAAGGGAATGGCCAAAAGGGTGTCCACGATGCGCATCATGACAGCATCCGTTTTTCCTCCGGCAAAACCCGAGACCGCACCGTAGACGATCCCGATGGCAACGGAAACGGCGGTGGCGATCAGGCCTACCAGAATGGAAACCTGCCCGCCGTAAAGGATGCGGGCAAAAAGGTCGCGTCCGAGGGCATCCGTGCCGAACCAATGTTCTCCGGATGATGGGGCAAATTTGTTGACGAGGTTGATCTTGTTTGGATCCGGACAAAACCATGCGAACACAAAACAAAGGGAGAACATGATTCCGATTACCCAGAGACCTCCCATGGCAAACCTGTTCTTTGCCATGCGGGCCCGGGCATCTTTCCAGAGAGAAGAACCTTGAGGGATCGATGATGGTTTGTCGGTCATGACTCTATTCGGTTCCTCCGGTCAGGCGCACGCGTGGATCGAGGAGCCCGGTGAGCAGGTCGGCGAGGAGGTTCATGACGACGATGAGAAAGCCGAAGAAGAGGGATAGTCCCAAGAGAAGAAATTCGTCCCGCGAGGTGGCCGCATTGACGAAGTGTTGTCCCATGCCGGGAACCTGGAAGATCGTCTCCACGATAAAGGAACCACTGATCAAGGCGGCAAAAGCCGGCCCCAAGTAGGCGACCGCGGGAAGGAGGCCTCCCCGTAGCGTATGCTTGAGAATGACCTTGGTCGGTGAGACGCCCTTGGCGTGGGCCGTTCGAACGAAGTCCTGGGACAGTACTTCGAGAATCCCGCCACGGGTAAGTCGAGCCAGATAAGCCGCGGAAACGAGACCAAGGGTAAATGAGGGCAGAAGAACGTCCTGCAAGTTGCCCCAGCCGGCAACCTTCAAGCCAGGAATATGAGCAGCCGCATAGATTTGCAAAAGAGGACCAATGGTAAAGGAGGGAACGCAGATACCGATCATCGCAATGGCCATGCAGGTCCAATCGACCCAACTGTTTTTCCGAACGGCCGAAAGGACTCCGATGGGCACGCCAATGCCGATGGCAAACGCCAAAGAGCAGAGTCCCAAGAGGAGGGAGTTGGGAAAGGATTGGAGGATGATGTCCCCCACGGGTCTCCCCTTGCTGGTGGAAATCCCGAAGGAACCCTCCGTGATGATGTTCTTGGGATAAACGAAGTACTGTTTCCAGAGGGGTTGGTCCAGACCATAGAGCTTGCGAATGTTTGCCTTGGTTTCCGCAGAGACGTTTTTCTCCGAAGTGAAGGGTTCGCCCGGCATGGCCTTGGCCAAGAAAAAAGTGATGGTGTAGAGGGCGAGAAGCACGAGCATGCCTTGGAACAAACGACCTATGAGAAAGCGTAACATGGCTTCAGTCTTTCTTGCCTCCGGACCCGGGTTCCAAGCGGAGGAACTTGTAGGGATGGTTGTCCAGGAGGAGTGGATTCCAACCTTTTACGTCGGGGTGGAGGAGGTAGTTGCGGGTGTACCAGTACACCGGGAGGATGGGGCGTTCATCGAGAAAGAGAGCCTCGGCCTTGGCGAGCAGGGCGTAGCGTTCGGTCGGGTCTCCCGTTTGGGCGGCTTCGCCGAGGATTTTCTCAAACTCTTCGTTGTGCCAACCGGTACGGTTGTTTCCGGCGTCCTTCATCCACATGTCGAGAAAAGTAAGGGGGTCCATGTAATCGCCGATCCAACCACCGGCCGCCAGATCGTAGTCTTTGTCGAACATTGCGGTAATGTAGGAAGTCCATTCCATTTGCTTGATCTTGATGGTGGCTCCAAGGTGTTCTTTCCACATGGCTTGCAAGGCCTCGGCCGTCATCTTGGAGGACTCTTTGTCGGTGGTGAGAAACTCGATGTCCGGAAGACCTTTTCCCCCCGGGTAACCGGCTTCGGCGAGTAACTTCCGGGCGAGCTCGGGGTTGAAGGTCACCACGTCGGAGGCAGGGTAATCGCCGAAAGGAGGAACCAGTCCGGCGGCAGGTTTCTGTCCCCCTTTGAGAACGTTGTCGATCAGGGATTTCTGGTTGAGGGAAAGAGAGAAAGCAAGGCGTACGCGTGGATCGGTGAAGGGCTTGTTGGCAACGTTGGTCCGAATGAAGTAGGTTCCGAGATAGAGCTCGCTGCGAACGTGTTCGGGGTAGTTTTTCCGAGAATACTCGATGAGTTCGGATGCGATGGTGTAGGTCACGTGCATCTGCTCGTCGTAATACATCCGGTCTTCCGTGTAGAGGTTGGTAATGGGAAGAAACCGGACACCGTTTATGCCGACGTTTTCCTTGTCCCAATAGAGCGGGTTGCGGGTCACCTCGATATGGTCGTTGAACTTCCATGACTTGAGGATGAAGGCACCGTTGCAAACCAAGTTGTCCGGCTTGGTCCAGTCGGTGAAGCGGTCGCCGATCTTGCCGTGCTTCAGGACGGCATGCTTGGGCACGGGGTACCAAGTGTAATGCTTGGTGATCTCAGGCAAAAAAGGTATGGGCGAATTGAGCTTTACCCTCAAAGTATGTTCATCGGGAGCGGAAGCGCCGAAATCAATGAGTTCCCAAAGGTCTTTCAATTCCTCTTTCCCGATCTTTCCCCGATTGCTTTTCTCATAATTCAGGTTTTTCATCATGAGGTCCCGCCGGATTTCGGGAGAAACGTTATCCGGCCACTTGAAAAGGTCGGGTTCCTTCAAAAGCCTTTGCAGTTGGCTCACGTTCAGTTTGTCGAGTCCGATGAAGTTAAACGAACCTTCCTTTGCCTGTTCATCGGGCCCGAAATCAACCTCTTTGAGGGAAGCCCACCATTCCTTGGTAAAGTTGGCGTCGTTGCGGGAAAGGAGGTAAGAGCGCTGGGATTTGTGATAGAATTCGGCATCCTTGACGTAATAAAGCATGAAGGAGTAGTCCGAGGCGAGGGCAGGGGTAAGCAGGCGGCGAAAGGAAAAGATAAAATCCTGTGCGGTGAGGGGCTTTCCGTCGGACCATTGGGCATCCTTGCGAAGCTCGAAAACCCATTCGTCGGGTTGCTTCGGATTAACGGCGTACCATTTGGTCGCCACCCCGGGCAAGGCAACTCCGTCTTTGGAGGGATGAGCTTCCACGAGCCCCTCGAAAAGCGAACGAATCACGTTGCTTTCCAAAACGCCGCTCACGATATGCGGATCCAGTCCCTTGGGTTCCCCGCTGTTGCCCATGATGAGAATACCATCCATGGAAGCCTCTTCCGCTGTGCTGCGACCCTCGCATGACCAAAGGAACAAACAGGCGAACACCGCGGGAAAGACCCGCAAGGATTTGCCTAGGACTTTGCGAATCCGTGGTACACCTACAATTTCCTGTATGGAAGAAATGGACATCTCCGTTTCAAGAAAAGGGAAATGGAAGCGTTCGGCAAGATGAAGATTTGTCTTTGATCAATTGATTCGGGCGTATAGGAATAGAAACTCGACATGCGAGATTATTTCATCCGAAGACTTCTTTTGATTCCGCCGACCCTGCTTGGCGTGACCTTGCTTGTCTTTGCCATTACGCGCTTCGTCCCGGGTGGTCCGATGGAAAGGGCTCTGCAGGAAGCGCAGAAAGCGACCGAGGGAGGCGGTTCCTCGAGTGGTCAAATCGGTGGTGGGATGAGCGAGGAGCAGGTGGAGGAACTGGAGGAGGAATACGG
>JABGWD010000023.1 GCA_018645725.1 Opitutia bacterium | reverse complement strand
GTCATCCGCTACTGGCACGGTGATTTGAGTAATCCGGTCTCTCTGCTCGCCATGGCCGCATCCGATCCCTTTCCCCGTACACGGATGGAAGCAATCCTGTCGGCCGGGTACGTCCCAAGAGCGGAAGCCTTTTCCGCAGCCCTAGGCGCTCTTGATCACCCGAGGGACAAGTTCATCGACCTTGCCCTGCCCCAAACCGTGACCGCGCTTGAAAAATTTTGGAGACCCGCCCTCGAGAAGGGAAACCTTGCCTTTGCCAAACCCAACCATCGAGCCTTTGCCGAAGAGGCTGCGGGAATCGGGTTTGAGAAGCGCTTGAACGATTACGTCAGGAAGAAATCCCCCACCCTTTCCGAAACAAATCAGATCGTCGATCGGCTCATTCCCAATGCAAACGTCCGCCAAGCCCGAATGATCGTCGACTTCCTGACCAAGAAACAACAGTCGCCGGAAGTGCAGATCGCCTTGCTCGATGCCTTGGCTCAAATCGGACGGAAAGAAAAGTTCTCCCTTGGTCAACGAATCGGACCTTTGCGCAAGCTCATTCGCAATCAAAACGAAGAGGTCGCATCGCTAGCCATCGCCAACTTGGGAATTTGGCAACTCAAGGGAGCCGAAAAGGATCTTCTCTCAATCCTGCTTGATCCAAAACTCCCTGCCTCCTCCCGCCAAACCGCCTCCGTTTCCCTCGGACAACTTCGCGGAGGGGAAGGAAAGAAAGCACTGCTCGACTTGGCCGGCAAGGGAAAGCCGGTGGAGCGTTATTTTGCGGTTTTCGGAATCCTGGAGACAAGTGCCGAGGAAGCGGCTGAACTTGCCGGCGGTCTCTTTGCCCAAGATTTGGGTGACCTTGATCCCGTGGCCTTGATTCAATCATTCAACCGCAGATCCAACGGGAATACGGTCTTGGCCAAGGCTCTGACCGGAAAAACAATCGCTCCTGCCGTCAAAGACAGGATTGCCGAGTACCACCGCAAGAGCGGTCAACTGCCCAGACAACTGGAACGGTTGTTTCGCCCCGCCCTGCCCAAGTCACTTAGCGCCATCCTTCTCAGGGAGGATCGTAAATCCCTTGCCTCGGAGGTCGATCGCCTTGGTGACCCCGTCCGTGGCGAACTCGTGTACCGGCGTCAGGCTCTCGCCTGCGTGAGTTGCCATGCCATCGGAAACGCCGGGCCGAAAATCGGACCGAACCTGGTGGCAGTCGGTACCGCTGCCGATACCACCTACGTCGTGGAAGCAATCCTCGAACCCAACAAGGCCATCGCCCAACACTACGAGAACAAACTCATCACTCTCGGGGACGGATCGGTCCTCATGGGATCGATCATTTACCAGAGCGACAAAGAGGTCATCATTCGAGATTCTTCGCTTGGAGGGAAGGAACGCAAGGCATCAATGGACAAAGTTCGCAAGATCAGGCCCATGCCCTCCCTCATGCCTGCCGGACTCGCTGACCAACTGAAAACCCGAAGTGAATTCATTGACCTTGCGAAATTTGTTTCCGTGCTTGGCAAGCCCGGCCCCTATGCCAATGACGAAAGCCCGGTCATCCGCAAATGGATGGTAGCCTCTTCGGAAGCCGGCGCCCCTGGGGAAAACGAATCGTGGAGAAGCGTATACAGCTTGGTCAACGGAATCCTGCCCAACGAGGAGATGGGCGACAAAAAGATGAGTTTTGCCCGGGGTTTCGTCGAGGTCCAGGCGGCAGGCCCCGTCCGGCTCAAGATCAACGAGCTCAACGGTCTCCGTCTGTGGTTGGACGACAAGGAGATCAAGGATCCCTCCTCCACCTTCAACCTACGCACTGGAACAAGTTCTTTTACTTTCTCCATCGACCGGGCCAAGAGGAAATCGAGCGGGTTGCGAATCGAGCTTGTTCCTGACCCGAAATCAGGAGCAAAGGTTCAGCCCAAAGGTGGTTCCTGAGGGAGAAGCAAGCTCCCCTGCACGGGGTATTTTCGGATTGCGGCTTTTTAGCTTTGTCGAACCCACCTTCGATCCCCTAGGAAAGGACTAACCCGCCCTACAAGTTCAATTCCCTTTCGACCATGATCCCACGAAAATTCACGATCATCACTTTCTTGGTTTCCTTTCTTGCCCAAGGATTCCTCTGGGCGAACTTTCCCAAACCGACCAACACCCAAAAGACCGACCTCACTCTACCCTCCCCCAAGGAAGCGGTTGCCGGCATGAGCTTACCCGACGGTTTCAAGATCAACTGCTTTGCCAGCGAGCCCATGGTTCGCCAACCCATCGCCATGGCCTTTGACGACCGTAACCGGTTATGGGTGGCGGAGTGCTACACCTATGCCGAGGCCCGCACGAATTTCGACCTGAACCTGCGTGACCGGATCGTCATCCTCGAGGACGTCAACGGGGATGGACGGGCGGACAAGAAAACCATCTTTCACGATGACCTCCAACGATTGACCGGACTGACCGTGGGGTTCGGAGGCGTATGGGCCACCTGCGCGCCGAACCTTCTGTTCATCCCGGATGCCGATCAGGACGACCGTCCGGATGGAAAACCGGAAGTCGTGCTGGACGGTTGGAATGACAACAGCGTACGTCACAACATGGTCAACGGTCTTAAATGGGGACCGGACGGCTGGCTATACGGAAGGCATGGCATCCAGGCCCTCTCGGTCGTCGGACCACCGGGTACGCCCAAGGAGGAACGCACCCAGTTAAAGTGCTCGATCTGGAGGCTTCACCCCAAGACAAGACGTTTCGAGGTGGTCTGCGAAGGAACGACCAACCCATGGGGGCATGACTGGGACCAGCATGGACAACTCTTTTTCATCAATACGGTGATTGGTCATTTCTGGCACGGTTTGCCCGGAGCCTATTTCAAGAGAATGTACGGTCAGCATTTTCGCACGGGGCTATACGGCCTGATCGACCAGCAGGGGGATCATTTCCATTGGGACGTTGGCAAAGAGGCTGCCAAGGACGTTAAAAAGAAGATGTCCCCGAGTACGGATGAAGCGGGAGGTGGACACGCTCACTGCGGGATGATGATCTACCAGGGAGCTCAGTGGCCGGACAAATACAAGGGAAAGGTCTTCACGGCGAACTTTCACGGACGCCGGATCAATTGCGACCGGATCGAACGGGCAGGCGCAGGATTCGTCGCAAAGCATGAACCCGATTTCATGAAAGCCAAGGATCTCTGGTTCAGGGGAGTGGAAATGGATTACGATATGGACGGGACGGTTTTCCTGCTCGATTGGTCCGACGTAGGAGAGTGCCATGAGAATGATGGCATCCACAGGACCTCAGGTCGAATTTACAGAATTACCTATGGCAATCAGAAACCCAGGAAACATAACCTCGCCAAAAAATCGTCCGAGAAGCTGGCAAACCTACTGGAAGACCCGAACAAGAGAATCGTCAGGCATTCCGCCCGCCTTCTTCAGGAACGCTTGACCACCGGTGGAATTGATAAAAAGACATTGATCAATTTGAAGAAAAAGAAAGACGGGACAACAATTGAGGGAAGGCTCCAAGGGCTGTGGACACTGCATGCAACGGGGAACTTAAAGGAAAAGGAATTACGCTCACTCGTTAAGGAGAAGGATGAACATATGCGAATCTGGGCAATGAAACTAATGGTGGACAATGGAAAAGCATCCGAGGAAGCAAGCAAGGCTATCATCGAACAAGCCAAATCCGAAAAATCATCCCTGGTTCGCTTGCATCTCGCGTCCATCATGAGAAACCTAGCAGAAAAAGATCGCTGGAGACTCGCAGAAATTCTTTCCGCATCAGAGGATTTGAAGGGAGACCCCGTTTTTCCATTGATGGTATGGTATGGAATCGAGGAATTGGTAAAGAGTGATCCGGCAAAAGCTCTACAATTGGCAAAGTCCAGCAAGTTACAGACTCTTACGGAATGGATTCCGAGAAGGCTTGCCGAATGATATTGTCACCAAACGATTGAAATGGGGTATTTCTTCATTTCTTCCTCTCCGGACATAAGGTAGAGGTTCTCAGTAAGCGCAGTGGCTATGAGCACTCGATCAATGGGATCGTCATGATGGTGCGGGATCTCCGCTAGGCGGTAACAAATCTCACGGGTAATCCCGATGGATTTTACGTTCCATAACTTGATTTGTTCATTTATCCATTTCCTTGGTGTCTTGGGCATCTCCAGGGTTCCTTCGTTATAGGTCAAGGAAAGTTCGAGGACCGACGCATCGCTCAGATAAAATTCGTTTTCTTCATCCGCAAGCAATTCCTTTGCTCGGGTGGTAAGCCTGAGAGGTTCCGAGGTTAACCAGACGAAAACAAACGTATCAAGAAGGATCTGCACTAAAAGTATAAGACTTTTTCACCGACCGAGCCAGTTGACTTGGGTTTCTCAACGACTTTGAAAGGTTTTGAGGTGGTGGTTCCAACTTCCGGTCTGTCTTCATTTGGCAGTTGCTTGCAAGGCACCAACCTGGCGATTGGTTTCTTCCCACGGGCAAGTACGACATGCTTTCCATCCTCCGCTTGCTGGAGTAATTTCGAAAGATTTGTCTTTGCATAATGAACGGTATGCATACTTAGCTAAGCTAGTTTATCTTCTAGCTTAGTCAATAGAAAACGGGTACTATTCCCCAAATATCAAGAAATCGATTGGGTAAAGGTTGGAAAATTGGGATTTTTCACGAACAAAGCTTGCCATGCCTTTTACGAGAACCCTCCCTTTTGACTAAACCCTTCACCCACTTCTTCGCTCATGAAAAAAACACCTTGTAAAAATACCCGTCGCAGTTTCCTGGCCAAATCGGCGACCGGAGCCACTGCGGCCACCATTCTGCCCCGTCATATATTCGGAGCTCCTCACGTCCCTCCGTCGGAAAAATTCGGCACCGCCCTGATCGGATGTGGCGGAAGAGGCCCAGGAACCTATTCCGGATTATGCAAAGGCTTGGACGTTGAACTCGTTGGAGCCTGCGACGTCGACCTCAACCGCGCTCAAAGATTCTCTCAAGCCAGGAGCAAGGGAAAAGCCGAGGTCTATCAAGACTTCCGAAAACTTCTCGAGCGCAAGGACCTGGACTTGGTAGCCATTGCCACTCCCCCTCATTGGCACGCCAGTATTTCCATTGCTTCGGCCGAAGCAGGTATGGACGTACTGTGCGAAAAACCCATGACCCGCTTTGTCGCCGAAGGACGCGCCGTGGTAAATGCGTTCAAGAGATATGGCCGTGTTTTCCAGATCGGTACCTTTGGTCGCTTCGGCAGGAGCAAGGACAAGGGATCCGTACTCAAACACAAAATCATGGCCAGCGGTTTGCTCAAGGATTGCAAATCCGTGAGGATGAAAAAGGGTGGCCTGAAGATCAAGCAATGGAGTGGCACACCAGGCATTCCACCCCAGACCATTCCCGAACAATTGGACTGGGACCTGTATTGCGGGCCTTCCCCATGGAAACCCTATGAGAGCAGGCGTGTCACGGGCACCCACCGTGGATACTGGGACTACGAAGGTGGCGGGATGTGCGACATGGGACAACATCACTACGACCCCGAACAATGGACTTATGCGAAGGATCACACCAGTCCGGTGGAAATCACTCCGTTCGCCCCTCCATCCCATCCGGAGGTAACGGGCATGTGGGCTTGGGTCGAACTCAAGTATGCGGATGGTTTCAAATTCGTCATGGAAAGTGGCGAGTGGGGACCTTCTTACGACCGGCAACCCTTGCGCGACGTTTCCATCGACGACCTGTCTAAAGAAGATCAGGAAAAGATCAAGGCCATGCCCGATCCCGAACCACTCCTCTCCTTCGGGGAAGCAGTCAAGCAGCGCAAGCAAGCCGGTGGGCACCCGGAAGCGGCTCACCGCGCGGCCTGTATTCTGCACTTGGCCAACCTGGCTATTCGGCTGGGCAGAAAGCTAAACTACGATCCGGACAAGGAAGTCTTCGTGAATGATGAGGAGGCCAACCGTTTTCTCAATCCCCCCATGAGCGCCCCTTGGCGAGTCTAACCCCCTCAACGCATTTTAAACATGAATACCAAGGACATACTCAAAGCCTTTCCCCAACCAGAGGGAAAGATTCTCCGCACCATTGACAAGGAAGCCTGTGAAAAGGCGGTCGAGCAAATCATAGCCGGTGGAAAGAAAACCGTTCAAGAAATCGTCGAGCTCATTGTCGAACCCGGAAAAGGCGAGGACATCCAAGCCAGACACGCGCTCCATGCCACCGCAATCCGGGTGGGCGGACCAAGCAACGAGAAAAACAGGAAGGCCTTTGCCTCCCACTTGGCAAGTACCCTGTCCGACGATCGACCCAAGGCGGTCAAGGGATTCGTCATTCGTCAGTTGCAGGTTTGCGGGGGGATCGAGCAAGGCTCTGCCATCGCAAACTTTCTGACCGATCCCGATGATCATATTTACGAATACGCAGCCCAAGCCCTCGAAGCCATCGGCCCGGAAACGGTAACCCATTTCCGCAAGGCCTACCCCAAAGCCAAGGGTGCTCCGCGCCTGACGGTCCTGCAAGGATTGGGCGTACAGAGGGACAAGGATTCCAGGGAAGCGTTCCGAAAGGCAACCAAAGACAACGATTTGGAAATCCGTCTTGCCGGACTCTGGGGATTGATGCGGATCGCATCCGCCGAGGATGCCGAGTTACTCCTGGCCCAATCGGCCAAGGAAAGCGGATGGGGCAGGATCAAGGCCACGGCCTACTGCCTGGAACTTGCCGAAAACCTTGAAGCAAACGGGAAAAACAAAGAAGCTCGGGCTATTTACTTGAATATCAAGAAAACCCGTACCGGAGATCACGAGGAGTACCTCCGCGAATCCGCAGACCGTGGTCTTGCCCGTCTGAAATAACTGCCTTCCACATGAAATCCCCAACATCCAAAGCCAACCTAATCCTTTCGCTCTGCCTTCTTTTCCCAGCCTTCGGTTATGCGAAGGAGAAGGACTTTGCCTCGCTCTTCAACGGGAAGGATCTTGAACAATGGATCCTTCCGAAAGGCGAACACTCATGGAAAGTCGTTGATGGTGTCATTGACTACGAAGCCAAGGGTGGAAACATAGTCACAAGGAAAAGCTACTCCGACTACGTCCTCAAGCTTGACTGGAGGTTCAAGCGAACCGCCGGACCGAAGTACAACGCCAAGCTCTTCGATGCCGATGGCAAGGTCATCGGGAATAAGCCGGTAAAGAACGCGGATTCGGGAATTTTCGTTCGAGGCAGCGGAAAGTCCCAGGTCAACCTTTGGTGCTGGCCTTGCGGATCGGGTCAGCTTTGGGCCTTTCACGGAAGCAAGGATCCCGCTATCCGAAAAGGAGCCCTTCCCACGGTCAACGCAGACAAACCGGTCGGGCAATGGAACAAAATGGAAATCACCATGAAGGGAGAAACCATAACCGTCGTCCTCAACGGCAAGACCGTACTCGACCAATCGAAGATGCCGGGTGTCGGAAACAAGGGCCCCATCGTGTTACAACACCACGGCGGCTACAACGCGAAGAACAAAACCTGGAGCTCCGCCTCCGCACTCATTCAATTTCGCAACCTGTATATCAAAGAATTATAAATCGATCCTATCATGCGCTTAGTACTCACTTTGTTTTTCGTAGCCGGCTTGGCACAAGCCTCACCTGATCACTGGAATCAGTTCCGTGGACCGAACGGGGATGGGGATGCCGGAAATGCCAATTTGCCCGTTGAGTTCTCCGAAAAGAAGAACCTGACCTGGAAGACCCCAATGCCTGGCAAGGCATGGTCCTCACCCGTCGTCAGTGACGGCAAGATCTGGCTGACCAATGCCGAGGAGGACGGACACAAGATGTGGGCCATCCAACTGGACTGGGAAACAGGCAAGCAACTCCACAAGGTCCTGGTTTTTGAGAACAAGACTCCGCAATTCTGTCACCCGATGAACAGCTATGCCACACCGACCCCGGTCATC
>JABGWD010000238.1 GCA_018645725.1 Opitutia bacterium | reverse complement strand
ATGAAGGCGCTTGACGCCGAGATTACCCAAAACGCCCGCTCGCCCTGGTTCAAGAAGTAATCATTTTACCCAAACCATCGATATGAAAAAGAAAGTTGGGTTGCTCTTGTCCTTTTGGCTCCTTTCTTCGTCTTTGTGGGCCAAGGATTTGCCCAAGGCGCTCCTCATTGGGGATTCCATTTCGATTGGCTACACCCCGCACGTCGTGGCTGCCCTGAAGGGGCAGGTCGAAGTCATACGTCATCGTGGCAATGCCCAGCACACTGGTACGGGCCTGAAGATGCTCGATCGCTGGGTCGGTAAAACGCAATGGGACGTTATCCATTTCAACTGGGGGTTGTGGGATCTTTGCTATCGTCATCCTCAATCCAAGTCGCAAGGCGGTCGGGACAAGGCTCGCGGAACGCTGACTACTTCCCTTGAGCAGTACGAGAAGAATTTGGACGAACTGGCCTCCCGCTTGAAGAAGACCAAGGCCAAACTAATCTGGGCCCATACTTCCACCGTCCCTGAAGGGGAGGCTGGGCGCAAGGTAGGCGACGACGACAAATACAATGAAGCCGCCGCCCGCGTGATGAAGAAGCATGGCATAGAGATAAACGACTTGAATACCTTGACCGATTCTTTTCCTGTGGAACTTTTCACTGCGCCCGGCAACGTACATTTCAAGACCGAGGGTTCCAAGGAACTTGGTCAAGCCGTTGCCGTGAAAATAGCCGAAGCTCTGGACCTTTAGAAATCCTCGGGTATGGACTTCCCTTGAGGGAAAATTCGTCAATGAGTCTTCAATCGGGTTGCCAAACGGTCTTCAAAACATAACTTTTTATTTAATGAAGATTTCAAGGAGTCACTTTTTATTCTTTAAGCCTCCTGAAAAAAAGTGGCCACTTCAAGTCTCCATATTTGACAATGATTCCAAATGCGGAAATAGTGAAGTTGTCAAGTAGTAGAAATTCTATATAATGTTTTGTTAAACGAGTCATGAAGTTATCACGCAGACAATTCATTTCAACTAGCGGGGCCACCCTTGTCTTGCCTTTTTTGCCATCTCTTTCGGGCGCATCTGCAAAAGCGCTCTTGCCGAACAAGAAACTTGTCATGATGTATATCCCGAACGGGATTCTGCGTCGTTATTTTTTCCCGGGTGAGGAAGAAGCCGTTCTGCCTGGTTTCGTCGGTGGGTTCAATGCGGACAAGATGAAGGACGCCAAGAGAATTCTGAACGAACCTGGTATTTATCCGCTTGAGTTCACCTCCACGATGAAGCCCTTGCTCAAGCACAAGGACGACATCACCATGGTCACCGGTCTGGACAGAACTTTTAAGAATGGGCAGGACGTGCATGCGCAAGGAGCCTCCTGTTACCTGACGAGCGTTTCCCCCGAGCAGGCGGCGGTGAAGGGGATGAGGCATCCCAATGGGCGTAGCTTGGACCAGATAATCGGTGACAACGTAGGACATACTTCCGTTTACAATACACTTGAGATCAGTTGCAATGGATTCACCGGGGGCAAGGAAGACATATTCTTCGATAACATTTCCTGGTACGGTCCCGGAAAAATCGCCCCTTCGATCAAGAATCCCCGTAAACTGTACGACCGTCTTTTCATGGCGGATTCATACCGTAACCACGTTCAGGACGTTACCGACTTGATCCTGGCCGACACCAAGAGCATTGCGCGCAAAATCGGCAATCAGGACAAGGACACCTTGGATGGTTTCGTGACCATGATCCGTGAGATTGAATTGCGGATCGAAAAACTCGAGAAGATGATTTCGGGAGCGAACGTCAACCAACCGACCAATGAAATATTACCACGGGGGGAATACATCAGGTTGCAAGCCGACCTGATGCTTGCCGCCCTGCAAATGGGCATCACCAACGTCAGTACCTTCATGATCGGTCCCGAGCGTTGGGACGCCTCCCTCATGTACGAGGGCGTTTTTCCGAAGCCCGTGCAACACCACAACATGACCCACAACCAGAAAAAAGAGGAAGTGGCCAAGGAGTTGCAGAAGATTGATATTTTCCACCTCGAGCAGTTGTCCTACGTTATCACCCGAATGAAGGAGATCAAGGAATCGGATGGCACTTCCCTTTTCGAAAATTCGCTCCTCACTTATGGAGCGGGTCTGGGTGATGGGGCTACTCACCAGTTTTTCGACCTTCCCATGATTGTGGCCGGAAAGGGCCAAGGGCAGATCAAGCAAGGCCGCTTCATCAAGTGCAAGAGCGGAACCTTGAATTCCAACCTCTGGCTCACCTTGGCTAACCTGATGGGTTTGGAAATCGAAAGCTTTGCCGACAGCAATGCCGTGATTTCCGATTTGTGGACCTAAGCATATTGGGATGAGAAACTTGTCCAGACGGAAATTTCTGGTGGGCAACGGAGGTCTACTGACTTTACCCTTTTTGCCTTCGCTTGCGAGGAGAGGGAAGCTTTCCGCGTCGGCGAAGAGGTTTGTCATGATGTACTTGCCAAACGGTCTTGTGAGGCGTTGCTTCATTCCAGGTGAGGAAGAGAACTCATCTCCCGGATTTAAGACGGTCAAAGGTTCAGAGAAATTTCGGGCAAACTCCGATTCTACACCTTCTGGCATGCGTCCGCTGAAAATGACCTCGACCTTGAAACCTCTTTCGGGGCACCTCGAAAACCTGACCCTTGTGACGGGACTCGACCGGCCTTACAAGTTGGGTGGGGATGCTCACGAGCAAGGAGCTTCCTGTTACCTAAGCAGCGTATCACCCGAGGAGGCTGCGGAGAAGAAACTGCGTTTTTTGCAAGGGCGTACCCTGGATCACGTAATCGGCGATAAGCTCGGCCGTGAAAGCCCGCTCAAAACACTCGAGATCAGTTGCAACGGATTCACCCGGGGCAAGGAGTCGACGAGGTTCGACAACATCTCCTGGTCCGGGGTCGATCAGGTGGCCCCATCGATCAAGGACCCCCAAGCTCTCTACGATCGATTGTTTTTGTCGGCTGACGCGAGGTACAACGATCACCTCAACGAGGTAACCAGCTTGGTCATGGCTGATGCGAAATCGTTGTCCGCAAAACTTGGCCGCGACGACAAGGGTACCCTCGATGAATTTATGACCATGGTTCGGGACATCGAAATCCGGATGGTTCGTCTTCGAAAACTGGTCGCGGAGGCCGGAATTGACCGGCCGACCGACGAGGTTCTGCCTCGTGGCGAATACGTCAAGTTGCAATGCGATCTGATGATTGCGGCTTTGCAAATGGGCATCACCAACGTGACCACGATGATGATCGGGCCGGAAAGATGGAATGCCCCCATGCTTTACGAAAGCGTTTTCGACAAACCGGTCGTTCATCATTCCATGTCTCACAGTCAACGTGGGGACGGGTATGCCAAACTTCAGAAGCTTGATCTCTTCCACATGGAAAAATATGATTACGTCCTATCCCGAATGAAGAATTTGAAGGAGGCGGACGGATCTTCCATGCTCGACCATTCCGTCGTTGCCTGCGGTGTGGGCTTGGGCGATGGAGCCACTCATCAATACTTTGATTTGCCTCTGATGTTGGCCGGCAAAGCAAACCCCAAGATGAAGAACGGGAGGCATCTGCAATGTCCCAATGGCACCCCGATCAGTAACGCATGGTTGAGCATCGCCGGTCATCTGGGCTTGGAAATGAATCGTTTCTCGAACAGCACCGGGACGATCTCCGAATTGTTCTCTTAACCTTAAGCAAGCCCGATGAAAAGTAACCGATTTGGAAAAACAACCCTTCTTACGATAACCTCCTTCGGACGGGGTCTCGTTCTTGCCTGTCTTTTTCTAGTCAGTTCTTCCGCCGCTTTTTGCGATGACTTCAATTCTTTCCTCAAGCCCCTTTTCGAGCAAAATTGCGTCAAGTGCCACGGGGGTGAAAAGACCAAGGGGAAAGTCAACCTCAAGGAAATTGGCAAGACAGCCGATTTTTTGGCCAAGCCCGCCTTGATCAAGGAATTGATCGAGGTCATTGATTTTGGCGATATGCCTCCGGAGGACGAGAAACCGCTTTCGGACGAGCAACGGGACAGAACCGTTCTGTTACTCAAGGATTTCATGCGGCAAGCGGTCGCAGGAGCCAAACAGGAAAAGCCAAGGCTCAGCCGGCTCAACCGTTTTCAATACAACAATTCCCTGAGGGATTTGTTCGGGATCCGGACCGACGTTTTCGAGCTCTCCGAAAAGATGATGACCCGTCATAACAATTACCTATCGTCGGCAGATCAGAAAATCCCCGATGTCGTCCGGGCGTCCGCCAAGAACCGGGCCAAAGGATTCCGTGAAGTCAGGCCTTTCCCCAAAGATTTGCGGGCCGCTCACGGGTTCGATAATCAGTCCGATCAACTGACTCTTTCGCCGCTCCTTCTCGATACCTTTCTTAAACTGAGCGTTTCCATTTTGCAAAGCCCCGATTTCAATGACAAAACGGTCGGTATTTGGAAGGAATTTTTTGCCGAACCCAAGAACCCTGCTGACCTGGAAAAGGAAATCCGAGACCGCCTCAATCCTTTCCTTCGCCTGGCCTTCCGCTCGGCAGTTGAAAAAGAGGTCGAGGACAGGTATGTCCGCTATGCTCACGCCCAAGTGAAGTCCGAGGAATCCTTCACGACCGGCATGAAAAAAGTCGCTTCCGCCATCCTCTCATCTCCGCTGTTTCTTTTCCGGCACGAAACGGTTGTAAAAAACGATCCCTATGCCTTGGCTTCCAAATTGTCCTATTCCCTTTGGGGTAGTTGCCCGGACGATGCGCTCTTGAAGGCCGCCGAAGAGGGCAAATTGGCCGACCCAAAAGCTTTGGCTCAGATCGTCGACGGCATGCTCAAGGATCCCAAAATCGAAAGATTTCTGGACAGTTTTCCGTCTCAGTGGATGCAACTCGAGAATGCATTGGCCGCTACGCCGGATCCTAAGCTCAACAGGTATTTT
>JABGWD010000237.1 GCA_018645725.1 Opitutia bacterium | reverse complement strand
GGACAGAGCATCCAGTCGGCCATCAACGGGGCTGCCTCGGGGGACGAGATCGTCCTAACTGCGCCAAGCGCATACGCCGGGGACGTATCGGTAACCGGAAAAGCACTCACCCTGCGTTCGCTCAATCCGCAGTTCGCAAGCATAACCGGCAACCTCAACGTTTCGGGTCTCTCCGCAACCCAGAAAGTCTCGCTCGACAACCTCACGGTCAGCGGATCGATGCTCATCCAAGGGGCTGGCAAGATCGTACTGACCAATGCAACCGTGGGCACCAACCTCGAGCTCAACGGGACCACCGATGCTTTTATCAGGCGCTCGACCGTGACGGGAACCCTCACCATGCCCAGTGCTCAGGATGGGAGCGGCAACCCCAGCCGTTTGGTAATCCTCCAAAGTACGATCAATGAGAAGCTCACCTCCCGGGCGGCCAAGGCCTGGCTGGGGTATTCCACATTCGAGGAAACTTATTTGGAAGGCACCCTCGAAATCGTGGGCAATATATTCAATGGACGAGGTTTGGGCGGGATCGGACTGGATCTTAACGGAAGCTCCACGGTGGCTCACGTCCATAACAACAGAGTTTTTAATTTCAAGTCGGCGAGTTCCATTAGCAATCAGAATGAATACATAGGAATTCGCATATCATCGGGGGCTCGAGCTTACATTCGAAACAATTCGATTCACGATAATCATGATGGACACGGTGGTGGTACCGAAACGAACGTCGGAATGGGGGTTTTCGTCGCTTCCACCGCCGAAACCAAAATTCTCGGAAATACTTTATTCAACAACTATGTTAGGGATGGATCGCCTACCGGTCATGCCAACATCCGGGCCCCCGCTCAGAACGTAACGGTGACCTACAACGCCATGCGCGCAGACACGGGGAACGGAACCAGTCCCTCCAACCTAGTGGCTGGCGGTGTGCAAAACCAGTCGTTCATAACGGATATAGCCAACAATACTTTCAATGACCATTTCCTGACAAACCCAGCTGGACTTGCCAGCGGCAGGGCCATTCAAAACGCCGGACCTCCAGAGGCGGCTTACTTCGATCACGACGGTACCCGCAACGACATAGGGCCCAACGGCGGTCGAAACTATATTCCCAACGGACGCACCACGGACAAGGCCATCCCGATCAGTTTTTCCATCGCCCCACAGATCGTAGAAGTCGGCGGGACCGTCACCATCGAATCCACCGGGGCCACCGTGAAGTAACTCTTTCTTATTCTGAAAAAATTCAGCATCTTTCTTTTTACTTTCGCTCTCGGAGGAATCAGTGCCCACGGGGCAACCCACAACGTGGGGGCAGGACAGAGCATCCAGTCGGCCGTAAACGGGGCCGCCAATGGGGATACCATCGTCCTGACCGCGCCAGCCGACTACGATGGAAACGTGACTATTGCGGGCAAGGCCCTGCGCATCGTCAGCTTGCACAGGAACAACCACGACGTTACGGGCAGCATAACGATCTCGGCCGTTCCCGCCGGGCAGAGCGTGACCTTCAAGAACCTAAGCGTGTCAGGCCCCGTAAGCGCGAGCGATTCAAACCTCAACCTTTTGCGTTGCACCATGGGTCAGGAAGTGAACGCGACCAACCCGGGAAATGCGAACACCCAGCTTGCTGTCGTGCAGTCCAATCTCTCGGGCAAACTCCGCTCCACCTTGACGAGAACCTGGGTCGGGTATTCCGACCTGCGCCAGAGCTACTTCGAAGGACAGGTCGAGATCGTGGGCAATATTTTCGATGGAGAAAACTTAGGGGGAATTGGCATCGATCTGAACGGAAGCTCCACGATGGCGAACGTGCATAACAACATCGTTCAGAACTATAGCGGAACTTATGATTTTCCAATATCAAATGAATGCATAGGAATCAAAGTGGATGGGCAAGCCAAAGTTCATATCAAAAATAACTTCATTTACAATTGTTACGATTTCAAGGATGTAGGCACTGAATATTTTAGTGGAATCGGCATTTATATCAAAGATTCATCGGCTTGCTCTATATCATCAAACCAAATTTGGAATAATTTTGTTCAAAGAGGGCACCAGAATAATGGGAATTACGTTGAGTTTGGTAATGTCAACATATGGGCAGATTCGTCAGTGCGTGTAGAACATAACTCCTTAGTAAGGCACAATGATAATCTATCCGAAGTTAGAGGTGGTGCAATAAACTTATATTCGATAGTAAGCAGTCAGTCGCAAAGCCACACACACTTCTTAGTTTCCCCGAGTGGATTGATGTCCCAAAAAGCCGGCAAGGATGCCGGTTCGCCTAAGGACGCCGACAAGGATCACGACGGTTCGCGCAACGACATCGGGCCCAACGGCGGTCGAAACTATATTCCCAACGGACGCACCACGGACAAGGCCATCCCGATCAGTTTTTCCATCGCTCCCCAAGCCGTGCAGGTGGGCGGCACCGTAACCATCGAATCCACCGGGGCCACCGTGAAGTAACTTTTATCATTTTCTTATTATGAAAAAATTAAGCATCTTTCTTTTTCTTGTCCTCGGGGCAAAGGGTTTGTTCGCGGATGCGAACGCGACCCTGACCGCGGCCGAGTTCTTCGTCGACACCGACCCGGGAGAAGGGAGTGGGACCGCCTTGCAGGCAGCCGACGGCGCTTTCGATTCCGAGGTCGAATCAATCGTGCCCAAGGACTTGAACGTCACGGGCTTGGCCGTCGGGCCGCACTTGATCGGGGTACGTTTCAAGGATAACAACAACACCTGGGGAGAAGTTCTTTTCCAAACCATTCACGTTTACGATCCCAACCCATCGGGTGGCGGAGGTGGCGGAGGATCGGGCGGCTTCGCAACCATCAAGGCGGCGGAATATTTTGTCGATACCGACCCGGGCGAAGGAAACGGAGTTGCCTTTCAGGCCCAGGACGGAGCCTTTGATTCCGAGGTCGAATCAATCGTGCCCAAGGACTTGAACGTCACGGGCTTGGCCATAGGCCCGCACTTGGTGGGCGTGCGCTACCAGGAGAACAACAACACTTGGGGAGAAGTCCTCTACCAAACCATTCACGTTTACGATCCCAACCCAGCGGGTGGTGGTGGCGGAGGTGGCAGTTCGTCCGGGTTTGCAACCATCAAGGCAGCTGAGTATTTTGTCGATACCGATCCGGGTGAAGGAAATGGAGTCGCCTTTCAGGCCCAGGACGGGGCCTTTGATTCGGAGGTCGAATCCGTCCTGCCCAAGAACCTGAACGTAACGGGCTTGGCAATCGGGCCGCACTTGGTGGGCGTACGCTACCAGGAGAACAACAACACTTGGGGAGAAGTCCTTTTCCAGACCATTCACGTTTACGATCCCAACCCAGCGGTGGGTGGCGGAGGCGGAGGCTCGGGAGCGGGTGGGTTCAGTATCATCACGGCGGCCGAGTACTTCATCGGTACGGATCCGGGCGAAGGGAATGCCACCGCTTTGCAACCCAAGGACGGAGCGTTCGATTCCGAGGTGGAAAGTACCCTCCCGACGAGCTTGTCCATGGCCGGGTATCCGGTCGGGACCTACCTGGTGGGCGTGCGCTACCGAGATAACAACAACACTTGGGGGGAGGTCCTTTTCAAGACCATCGAAGTGGACGTCGATACCGATGGGGACGGACTCGCGGACAAAGCGGAAATCTATTACGAGACCAATGCATCGATTCCCGATACGGATGGGGACGGGTATCTGGATGGTGAGGAGGTCGCGTTCGGGAGCGATCCGACTGACCCCAATTCATTGGGCAACCGGGCACCCACCGGGCTTGATTTCAGCGGATTGGCCGGCATTCTCGAGAGCGCGCCGGTCGGCACGAAGGTCGGGGATTTCAATTCGACCGATACCGATGCCAATTCGACCCTGCGCTTCGCCCTCGCGGATGGGAACGGATCGACCCATAACAACCTTTTCTCAATCGATGCGAACGGATCACTGGTCACGGCGGCCCCGCTCGATTACGAGACCAATGCGACTCTTTACGTCCGGGTCGAGGCCCTGGACGAGCACAATTATTCCTTTGTCCGTCAATTCGTCCTCAACGTGCTCGACGTTGTGGAAGACTTGGATCAGGACGGTATTGCGGATCACCTCGATCCCGATATCGACGGGGACGGGTTTTCCAATGCCGAGGAACTTGCGGCCGGGACCGATCCTCATTCCCCCGCAAGCAAGCCGACCTTGCAGACCGGACTGGTCGCCTGGTTCCCCTTCGACGGGAACGCCAACGACGCATCGGGCAACGGCAACCATGGGACGGTGCACGGAGCGACTTTGGGAACGGACCGTCACGGCAGACCGGGCAAGGCTTTCGGCTTCGATGGGGTGGATGATTACGTCCTCGTCCAGAACGCGCCCTCTGTCGGCCAGTCCTTCAGTTTATGCTCGTGGATAAGGCTTACTCGAAAGAGTTCCATGCAATATTACCACTCGGACTCCACGATTCTTTCAAATTCGGTAACAAACGCAAATTACGCAAATTACGCCTTGAACGTATTTGGACCGGAACGCGGAAACAAGGCAGGGTTCTTGGAATTTGGTGGCCGACTTGACTCGAATCCGCATTGGACCGCCTCCGGCCCTCCAGTCGACGACGGTCATTGGCATTTGGTCAGCGGTACTTACGACGGTACCAAAAAAACTTTGTACATGGACGGCACCCCGCTCTTCGCCCAACCAGCGCAAGGACATGTTACCTCCGGAACAGGTAAATTGTTTATCGGGTCATGGCCAACGAGTACACGGTTCTTAAACGGTTCCATCGACGAGGTCCGCATCTACGACCGGGCCTTGTCCGCGATCGAGGTGCAAGCCCTCTACCAGTTGGAAAACACCGCTCCGCCACCTGATAACAACAACACTTCTCCGCCGGGCGATGGCAACCAGACCAATCCGCCGCCTGATAACAACGGCACGAACCCACCGGGCGACAACAACCAGACCGACCCGAATCCGCCGGGCGATGGCAATGCCAGTAACCCGACCCTGCAGACCGGACTGGTCGCCTGGTTCCCCTTCGACGGCAACGCCAACGACCTATCGGGCAACGGCAACCATGGGACGGTTCACGGAGCGACCTTGGGAACGGACCGGCACGGCAGACCCGGCAAGGCTTACGGCTTCGATGGCTCCGCGAACTATCTGAGCGCAAACTTATCCCCCAACTTGTCAGGAAAGAAAATTTCCATTTCCGCATGGGTAAAATTGCTTTCCCCCGCAGGTTCCTCCTTTTCATTCCCATATGTCATTCATGCCAAAGGTGGGGCAAACGATGAAACCTTTTCCATTGGCATGGAGTCGGATTGGATAGAAGTTTGGGGTGCTGGCAGGGGGTTGTATTTCTCTGAATCACGACGATTGACACCAAGTATATGGACTATGCTTACCGTAAGCATGAATGAGAATGCTTTGACATATTACGTTAACGGTCAATTGAACGAAGCGACGGCCGCAGGCACTGCGAAATCATTGAACATTTCAAACATCAGCATTGGTTGTCGGGAAGGGAATAACTTCTTCAAGGGTTCCATCGACGAGGTCCGCATCTACGACCGGGCCTTGTCTGCAGCCGAGGTGCAAGCCCTCTACCAGTTGGAAAACACACCACCAACCGAGAACAACAATACTTCGCCACCGACCGACAACAACCAGACCAAT
>JABGWD010000236.1 GCA_018645725.1 Opitutia bacterium | reverse complement strand
GTCGGTTCACGTGCAGCCGAGCCCCTTTTGGCCGGGGTTTTCAATTTGGCCCGCATACGACGGACCGATGCCCCGCCTGCACCCGTTCCCTGGAAGGTTGATTTTCCCATTCCGTTTCCCGAAAAGAACGTCCTGTCCATTCAGCGTCCTGAGACCGGGAGCGTTTACCGCAGAGTTGGCGAAGATTTCGAAATTCGTCCGAAAGCGAACGCAGAGGGGGAGTTGCTTTGGTTTCTCAATGGCCGGCCACTTGATAGGGAAGAGGCCAGACGAACGATGGTCGGATCGGGCCGTTACGAGCTGCTCTGCCTGACCGCGACCGGTGAGCATGCTCTTTCCCGTTTCCGGGTTTATTAGGGTGCTTCCAACCCGAGGGCCCGACTGGTTTCCTCCATGAAGATCTTTGAACCCGCCCGGAAGGGAAAGGAGGGCATGGATGGGGTAAAGGATGTCATGGGGAAACAGGAATCCCGCACGAAGCCGAAAGTGGCCCCGGCCCCTTCGCAAATCGGGTAACCCGCAGCGCAATCCCAAGGCTTGGGGCGAAACTCCAAGCACCCGTCGATGCGTCCGGTTGCGACGTTGGCCAACCCTATGGCGGCCGAGCCCGGACAGCGTATGCGCCATTCCATGAGCTTGGGACGCAGGGTATCGAGATCGTCGGTGGGAATGGGGAAGTGCATGCAAAAGGTAAGCTTTTCGTTTACCAGTTCGGTTGCCGCTTGCACGGGGACAGTCCCTTCGATCGCCCCAAGCCCGGGACCTCCTTGCAGTAGCATGTCCCGGCTGTAATCGTAAATGAACCCGTAAATGGGCGTGCCATAGTGCAACAACGCAAGGGAGATCCCGCATTCGGTGATTCCGGCTGCATAGTTGTTTGTTCCGTCGACTGGGTCGAGTAACCAGCAAAATTCGGCTTTCAGCGGGACGGGTTCGGGGGTATCGGCTTCTTCTTCCGAGCAAAAATCGTCAGAGGGGAAAGATCTTCTCAAGGGAAGAAAGAGGTTTTCCGATATGGTTTCGTCTACCACCGTGACCCGGGTGCCGTCCTTTTTCCAAGAGCTTACCGTTTTCCCGAAGTTTTCGCGAAAGTAGTCGACCTGCGACAAAACTGCGGAATGGCCCTGCATGATTCTTTCGCGAAGTTCAGGGTCTGCGTTGGACAGGTCGGGCGTCAGGTTAGTCAGGGTTCGATCCATTTTCCTTCTTCTTGTATGAGATTGACGAGGCAGTCAACGGCATCGGCCTCGGGGATGGCTGATTTTACACGATCCTTTCCAACGTAAAGATCGATCTTTCCCGGACCGGACCCAACGTAACCAAAGTCGGCATCAGCCATTTCACCCGGTCCGTTCACGATGCATCCCATCACCGCAATGGTCACTCCCTTGAGGTGTCCGGTTGCTTCCTTCACGCGCTGGGTCGTGCTTTGCAGATCGAACAGGGTACGCCCGCAACTTGGGCAGGCCACGAATTCCGTCTTGGATATTCTGGCCCGGGCGCCTTGCAAGACGTTGTAAGCGAGCCCGCGGTTGCGATCGAGGTTGCCGGTATGTTCGATCGAGATCAGGTCGCCTACTCCGTCGCAAAGCAAAGAACCGGAAAGGATGGAAGAATCAAGGAGTCGAGCGGAGAAGGAGTCATCCTCGGGAAAGAGTCTTCCTTGGTCCCGATTACGAATCCAGATGGGCAATCCGAGCCCGTGTTCATCCAAAATTGCAACCAAGGCCCGATGCCCGGCAACGGAATTCATCCCTTCGGTTGGCCAGATGGTAATGATTGGCGGGGTTGACGATTGACCAAGCAACCGGACGATTTCGTCCTCCATCGGTTTGGCCGGAAGCGCAAGAGCGGGCACGCAATTCGACTCCTCACAAGCGTGGAGGAAACCGGTCAGGGCATCGCGATCCGCGCCAGCGGTTGAGGAGAGCCAAACGATGGAGGGTGAATCTTCCCGGAATGGAGGAGGAGGCAGGTCGGGAACGTTGTTTTCCACAACGATAAGGGGTACGGCTCCGACGAGCGAGTCGCGCAAGGTTTCCAAATGGGCCAGTCCCTCTGGATCCTTGAGCTCGACAACCAGACCTTCAACCGGAGCATCCTTGGAAACGCTTTGTATTTGAGCGACTTCCCGAATGATCTTTTCGGGTTCCTCAAGAGGATGAGATGCATGGGCAAGAACGGCGGGAGGGTGCTTTTCGCCGATTCTGATCGTTTGCGACAGCTTGCTCTCCGGGCATGCCCGTCTTCGAAAGGCGAAGGGATCGATCGCTTCGGTCGGGTGGAGATTTGCCGGGGGTGATTCGGCCCACCAACTCTCCGCCCGGCGGGCCAAGTCGCGGGCGACGGGGATTTCCGCCACCGGATCCTCAGTCAGGGAGACCCTGATCGTGTCTCCCAGTCCGTCCAACAAAAGAGATCCGATTCCGATGGCGCTCTTGATCCGGGCATCTTCTCCGTCCCCCGCTTCGGTTACACCGAGGTGCAGTGGATAATCCATGTCCTCGTCGTTCATGAGTGATACCACGAGGCGGTAGGCTTCGATCATGACCTTCGGGTTACTTGCCTTCATCGACAGGACAATCTCATGGTATCCGTGAGCACGGGCGATCCGCAGGAACTCGAGGGCTGATTCCGCCATTCCGCGCGGGGGATCGCCGAACCGGTTCATGATCCGGTCGGAGAGTGAGCCATGGTTCGTTCCGATCCGCATGGAACGTCCGAGTTCCTTGCAACGCAGAACAAGCGGGGAAAAGGATTCGTGCAGGCGTTGCAGTTCCTCTTCGTATTGGGAGTCGCTGTACTCGCGGACTTGAAACTTTTTGCGGTCGGCATAGTTGCCCGGGTTGACCCGGACTTTCTCGACGTGTTTGGCCGCTTCCATGGCTGCGTCGGGAAGAAAGTGAATATCCGCAACCAAGGGAAGATCGAAACCCGCTTCCCGCACTTCCCGCGCGATCGGAGCGAGGGTTTCGGCCGCCCGGACGCTAGGAGCGGTTATGCGGACGATCTCGCACCCCGCTTCGGCCAGTTCAATCGTTTGACGAGCGGTTGCCGCAACGTCGAGCGTATCGGTTGTGGTCATCGATTGGATGCGTACGGGGTGAGTGCCACCGGTAGGAAGGTTTCCTATCTGGACAACTCGCGTCTTCCGCCGGACAGGATGAAATCGCGAGGCGCAATAAGGGGACGCCGTGCCCATGGGAAGCTAGGGGAAGAGCCGCTGAACGTCGAAGAAGGTGACGTAAAGCATGAAGGAAAAAAGAAGAACGACAAACAGGACCTGAGTACGTTCGAGAAAGGCCAAGGGAAGAGGTTTTCCACGAAGTTTTTCGATCGTGGCGAAGAGCATGTGCCCGCCATCGAGAACGGGGATGGGAAGCAGGTTGAGGATTGCCAGGTTGACGTTGATGAAGACGACGAACCAAAGGAGTTTCTTGAATCCTATCTTGGCGAATATGCTCAAGTGGTTGACGATGCCCACGGGGCCACTCATATTGCGCAGCTTGACGTCGGATTTTGGACTGAGGAGTCCGGATAGAGTATGGTACATGTCCTTCACCCTGTGAGTGATCAAGACGAAAGGGTTGGGGTAGGTCGTGACGATGTTCGCCCTAGGCCTGAAACCAATGAGCTTGAGTGGAGTGGGAACCCCGCCGATCTCGATTTCTTTTTCAACGGGCATGAGAGAATAGGTTTGCTCGGCGCCTTTTTCTCCTCCCTTGAGAACGGTGAGGGAGACTGATTGATTGTCATCGGTTTTTCGCAGGTAATCCTGAAGTTGGGAGAAACAATGGATTTTTTCCCCGTCGATGGAGACGGGTTGGTCGTCGACTTCCAGACCCGCCTTGATGGCAGGCATGTCTTCGGACAAAACGTCGATGGTGAAGTTTCCTTCCGGTTCGATGCCAATGATCCGGTATTCCTCGCTTCCCGTGACTTCGGGGTGGACTTCGACGGTTTCTTCCTTGCCGTTTCGATCGATGGCCAGCGTTACGAGCCGTTTGCCTTCATCGGTCATGCCCTTGCCGGTAACGATGAGGCTTTGGATTTGCATGAAGTCTTCCACTTCCACTCCGTCAACGGATTTGATCCGGTCACCCGCCAACAGTCCGGCTTTTTTGGCAGGTCCGGCAATAACCTCGCCTTTTTCAACGTGTGGGTTCCATCGCTCGACGGTGTCCGAAACGAAGCCGATCTTGGTTGTCAATTGGGAATCGGCTACGTCGTACCCGAATATCCCGAGGACACAAGAGAGGACAAGGGCAAGAAGAACGTTGAAAACGGCTCCCATGACCGAGACGATCATTTTGTCGGTGTAGCTAATCTTGGGAAGCGGTTTCTCCTCTATGTTTTGCTCGTTCTCCTCTGTTTCCTCCTCCTCCTCCACCGACTCGTCCCTGCTGGCAAAAGGTTTGTCCGTTTCCGGTTTTTCGCCTTCGGCCCCCTCCAGTCGTCCCATGTCCACCAACTGAGGGAGGGCGACGTACCCTCCGAAGGGTATTGCGGACAAACGGTACTCAACGCCGTTTCTTGTCCAACCGAAGATTCTCGGACCAAAACCGATCGAAAACCGTTTGATTACGAGTCCTCGGTTGCGGGCTGCCAGGAAATGACCCAATTCGTGAATGAAGATCGTGAAACCCAGGGCGAAAAGAGCCACGAAAATAAAGGCGATGTCGTAAAGAAGGGCCATGACGATTTTTGAGCCTAAGCCAATTGCTCGATACGGGCGGAAGCCAGTTGGCGTACTTCCGCATCCAATTCCAGTAATTCGTCGAGTGAACCCGTTTGCTTGTTGCTGCTCGTATTCAAGGAATGGTCGATAATGTCAGAAATCTGCAGAAAGCCAATTCGATTCCGTAAAAATGCTTCGACTGCAATTTCATTGGCCGCATTGAAAACAAGGGGGGCGGTTCCACCATGGGCTAGGGCATCCTTGGCAAACCGCAGGCAGGGAAACTTATCGTAGCAAGGAGGGGAAAAGGATAGATCGAGAGGTTGAGAGAAATCCAGGGATGGTTCGACTCCCGGAGCCCGTTCGGGATGAAGCAGGGCGTTTTGCAAGGCAAAGGTCATTGAGGGGGGGGAGAGCTGGGCAAGGCAACAACCATCGACAAAGCGGACGATCGCGTGGACAAGGCTGGGGGGGTGAATGGCAACCTCCAGCTTTTCGGGAGGAAGATCGAAAAGCCAACGGGCCTCGATCAGTTCGAGTCCTTTGTTGGCCATGGTGGCCGAGTCGATGGTGATTTTCTTTCCCATCGACCAATTCGGGTGATTGAGGGCTTGCTCGAGGGTCACGTTCTTGAACTCCTCGATGGGCAGATCCCGGAAAGGTCCGCCCGAAGCCGTAAGAATAATGGAATCAAGGGAGGTTTCGGGTTGTCCGTGAAGGCATTGAAATACGGCGTTGTGCTCGCTGTCCGCGGGAATGATCGTTGCCCCGTATCGGGTTGCCGCTTGCGTGACCAATTCCCCTCCGACCACAAGGGCTTCCTTGTTTGCGAGAACGATATTCTTGCCCGCTTTTACGGCGGAAAGGGTGGGGAGCAATCCGGCGGCTCCGACTACTGCCACGACTACAATGTCCGCTTCGGGAAGAGCGGCCAAGGTTTCGATTCCTTCCTGCCCGACCAGGAGCTCCGTTCCTTTGGGAAAGGAATCGTCCCGTTTGTCTGGGTTCTCGAGGCAAGCGTGGGGAACGGAAAATTCATGGGCAATTTCGGCAAGCTTGCCCGCTTGTTGTCTT
>JABGWD010000235.1 GCA_018645725.1 Opitutia bacterium | reverse complement strand
TCTCTTGGACGGCTTCGTCCCGCAACCGTTGCAAGACCTTCTTTTCCTTTTCGCCAAGGGAGGAGATTCCTAGAATTTCAAGCAAGGTTTTCATAGTTGTCTTTCAATTGTTCGGAGAACGTCGACAGTTTCCGACGGGCCCGGTGAAGCATGACTTTGGTGGCGATTTTCCCCTTCCCCAAGACTTTGGCCACTTCCTCAATGGACAGGTCCTCCGCGTAATGAAGGCGCAAGACGGCATAGGAATCTGCAGACAGTCGGTCCTTGGCCAATTGCCAAAGCGGGCCGAAAGAAGGAGGTTCGGTTTCCGGGGTTTTCTCAAGCGAGTAGTCCGGGAGAGAAACTTCCCTTTTGCGGGTCTTGCTACGAATTTCATTGAGGGCAAGCCTGCGGGAAATGGTGAAGAGCCATGGCAGGAAGGGTCGGTTCCCATCGTATTGCTCGATCTTTCGATAAGCCCGTAGAAAAGTTTCCTGGGCAACGTCATCGGAGGATCCGTGAGGAAGGTAGCCTAGCAGAAAACGACGGATTCCCGCCCAATGTCTCCGGACCAGTTCATCGAAGGCCCGTATTTGCCCGGACCGGGCGAGGGACGCAAGTTCTTCGTCCGACTGGGCAGAGTGGTTGGTGGCAGAAGCTTGGCTGATGGTCGCGGAGATCAACGGTTTTGTTGTTTTCTTCGGGGCTTGTATTATTCGACCTTGTTTTCTTGTCGCGAACCTTCTTTCTTCGCCATCTCTTCGCGAATCTTTTTTAGAAGAAAAGCGGAATCGACTTCAAGTTGAAGCCCCACGATTCGCTTTTCCCGGGAAACGGAAGTTTTTATATGGGGAAGAATTTCATTGAGGTTACGGTCGATATCGATGCCGGCGCCCAAGGCCAATAAGCTCGAGCCTCCCCGCAAAACGTTTTCGAGATGCTCAGCCGTTTCCTCGTTTTCAGCTTGCATGGCCATAGCCATCCGCATCGCCGGACCTTCTTCGCTCACGGCGAATCCGACCAGGTCGGCTTTTTTCATGATAGCCGCCTCGGGAGCCGATACAGGCTGACCATCCCGCAAAATGGCAAGAACCTTGGGCACCCGAACCGTAATGATCGCCATCGGTTTTTCCATCATTGCGGAAAGGTGGGAAATCATCTGGTTGTTTTTCTGGCCCGGGCTTTTGCCGGAAAGCACGTCGAGACCAGGGACGAGCAACTTTTTGCTCGTGGAGGCTATGATGGAATCCGGACCAAGGGAACAAAAGGCTCCTTTTTTGAAAGAATACAAAGTCTTTTCCCCTCTTTTCTGAACGGATACGTTTTCATTCAAGGCGGCAAACCCTTCGATTTGCACTGAATTGATTCCGCCTTTGGCAATGACGACGCCTTCATCCTTTTTGCCCGAACCGTATGCGGTTGCTGACCCAAGCTTTTCGAGGTCGAGCCCGAAGACCGCCTTCATTCCATTTAGCTTTTGCGTGAACTGGGGGTCTTTTTGGGCTTCTGCCAAGAGGGCGGATCCAATCTTCGAGCGTAGGATGGATTGGAAGTCAAAATGGGCAACCCAATTGGCTTCTTTGGAAATATGCTTCGGGTTGGGTACCGAGGCAGATAGGCAGGGGAAAGCCGAGGCGCTCAGCAAAGCGAGATGGGTGAGGATTTTTTTCATGGGAAGGTGTCTTTGGGTTGAATGAGTGATGAAACCGTTTCCTATCTTACACCCCTTGAAACCGAAAAGTTACCTCTCCGTCGAAAAAGTTTATTTGATCGGATGCTTCTTGAGCAAGTCTTCCGGTTGATACAAGCCGATGAAGTTTTTGACTTCTTTGCGGACTCTCGCCACGTCTTCGGCTTGAATCACACTTGCCTTGTTTCCGAAGGCGTTTCGGGTGTAAGTGAGGACGGATGCGATTTCATCGTCTTTAAGCAGGTACTCGAAGGGAGTCATGGGCACTTGTCCCGGGTATTTTCTGCCGTTTACCTCGATCGGTCCCATCAATCCCTTGAGCGTAAGCTTGATCAGGAGGTCCGCATCTGCATTGACCCATGATGACTTGACCAGCGGAGGAAGCCCCGAGTCGGGCAGACCCTTGCCGTTTGCCTGATGGCAGGTCACGCAATGGGCTTCACGGTTGAAAATCTCCGCTCCTTGGACGAACAGTTTGGCGTCTTTTTTCGACAAATGCTTGGGCGGATTAACTTTGTATTTGTCGGCATCTACGGGGACGGGGGCATTTTCGAGAACACCTTTGGCGAATTCATAGGTTTGCTTGTAATGCTTGTGAATTGCTTTTTTCTGGGCTGTTTTCAGGATTTCCAAGCCCGTTTTTCTGTTCAGGTGGGAAGCTGCGACGACTGTCTCCATCCGTACCCGTCCGTGCGAATCATTCGCCGCATCCAAGAGCAATTTCTTACGGTTCCCGAAAAAGGGGTTCTTGTCCATGTTGAAACGGAGCGCGCGGACGGCTGCTGCCCGGATCCGGTGGTCCGATGAGTCCAGAAGCTTCCGCAAGAGTCCGAAGTCGGTTTGCTTGGCTCCCCAAGTTACCCAAAGGGCTTCCAATTGGAGGCGTTCGTCTGCTCCCTTGGGCAATGAATCTACCCACTTCAAGGTAGCCTTGACGACCTCTTCGGCATTGCGTCCACGAAGCTCGCGGCGCGTACGGTAGCGCGAGCGGTATTCGGGAAGCTTGAGATTTTCAAGCAATTGAGGAATGCTTGCCCCTGAGATCTTGGCCGGCTTGACCAAAGGGCGGGACGGGTAGGTGACCCGGTAAATGCGACCGTGCGCATGGTCGCGGTTCGGATCGCGGGCACTGTGTTGCATATGTCCGATCAAGGCGTTTTGCCAATCAACCACGTAGAGCGAACCGTCGGGTGCGAATTCCAAGTCGGTGGGACGGAAATTCAAGTCCTTGGAAACGATTAAATTCTGCCTGAATTGGGTGCTGAAACCAGGGTCCTGCTCGATCATCCTGTGCTGCTTGGTCCCGAGGAACCCGATGTTGTTGTTAATCAGGACGTCCCCTTGTACCTCATCGGGGAAGTGGCGGCTGGATACGAACTCCACGCCTGACGTAGGACGGACTTGGTTGGATTTCAAGATGCTGGGAGCCTTCAGGTTGGCCCCGTAGCGTGCCTTGACCATGCCGGGCAACATCCAGGAAAAGCTTGTGCCCGAGGTGTGAAGAAAAAGATCCTGACCATAATCGTCAAAGGCGACGCCCCATGGGTTGGGGATGCTGAATTGGGTATAGCGGATGATGGTCTTTTTTTGCGGGCTGTAGCGGAAGAAACCACCGTTGGTTCCCCTTTGAGGCCCGAAGGCGGATTCGACGTTGCTGTGAAGGAATACCCCTTCGCACATGACGAAGGCACCCGATGGATCGGCGCAAAAAGCGGAGATGGCATGGTGTGTGTCGTGGTCGTCGAATCCCGAAAGCATGACTTCGCGCTCGTCGTAACGGTCGTCCCCGTCGGTGTCACGCAGACGGATGA
>JABGWD010000234.1 GCA_018645725.1 Opitutia bacterium | reverse complement strand
GCTCAGCCTTTTCGCCCGGTTCCGTCTGCGGAACATCCCAGACTGCCACGGGATTCGGTTCGGGAGCTTCCTCCTCTTGCCCTGCCTGCGGTTCGACGGAAAGGTTTTCCAGATCTCCTTCAGGTTTTTCTCCGGACAATGGAACCATAGGGTCTTCAAGTTCTTCAACGGGTTCTGCCTCATCTTGCACCGGATCTTCCTCGACGACAGGCTCATCGGTTTCCCCTTCGGGCTCATCGGTAGTCGCTTCGTCTTTTTCTTCGACTTCAAGTTCTCCCTGATATCCGAATATCCCACGCTGATACAGACCATCGAATCCAAGAAATTTTGCCGTACCGTCAAACTGCTCGCCCTTCTCCAGAGATTCGGCCCACTCGGACTCGACCGGAGGAAGCAAAAGGGAAAACTCCAAGTTTTCACCAATTATTTCGCCCACTACGGTTTGTCCACCCTCGAAGGCCGGGTCGTGGGGATTGGCAAAGGTCCTGGACATCGATTCGAACCGGAACCGCACGGGACAAACGGTTGCTTTGAAGGGGGCCACGAGGGCATCAGCCTCCGAACCAAGTTTTCTGTTTTCCTTCAGGTAAGTCAGGGTCTCAATCAATTCTTGGTACTTCATCAAATAAAAACGACGGCTCCAACTATTGTTATTTTGCCAAAAAATCAGGAAGAAGAAGGACAATTGCACAGGACAGGCAAACGAGGCCAAACGTATTTCCCGACGAGAAGACACAGGCGGGCAATGAAATCACAAGAAGCAAAATGGCAATGCTTCTACGGGAAGCTTCCGAGCATCCAAAGGGTTTTGTCCCGATACTCTCCAAGCCAGCGAGTTTTAAAGTTTGGTATTCTAGCGGCGAAATGGCGGCATTTCCTCCGGCATTCTTTTTCTGCAGAATTCGGACGATGGCCGCCGGATTCGGAGGAACAACCGGATTAGCCTGATTGGAAACGCGAAATTTCGGCCCATCAACGGGCGGTCCGCTTTGCCCGCTCCTTCGATGATCGGCCTTGGGAGCGGATTTCAAGGTCCGCTTGAGCGGTTTCTTGGACGGAACCGCATGCCCAACCCGTTTGGGGCTCGAACCAGGTCTCTTGACAATCTTGAGGTTTCGAGGTTTGCCCCAAAACATCCTCTTGTCCCGTCCCGGGGCCGCCGCATCACTGGATTTCCGGTAAAGCTTCCTCTCGGAAGCCCTTCGGGTCTTCGCTTGCTTGGGCAACTTTACGCGCTTCGTCCGGCGAACCTCTCGCTTGATCACTTCCTGAGGCTGAAGCGGCGGCGCTTTTTTCGGCAATACAGCCTGCGGTTGCTCGGAAATGGGTTCCGATTCGGAGTGTGGTTGTTCTTGGGGGTCGCCTTCCAAGGCATGCCCGAATATCGCCCGGTCATAAAGCGTATCGTAAGAAAACAGGTATCCCCAGAGCTCGAATTCTTCCCCCTTTGGCAGCTCCTTCACCCAGTCGTTGGTCGAAGGCATCATCCTCACGGCAACTTGCAAGTCATGCCCGATCCAATCGCAAATTACGGTTTTCCCTGCCTCATACTCCTTCCCAACGTCCGAACCGAATGTCCGGGAGGAGGAAACAAAACGAAGATCAAGCAAGAACCTTTCCTGTCCGAATGACTCTATACTTTCCTTCGCTTGAGATCCAGACACACGATCCTTGATCAACCTCTTCAATTCAGTGACCAGTCCTTCGAATGCCATGGTTCCACTATGGCACGAATTCATGGAAGGAATCCATTACAAAAATCAGCCTGATTTGTAAGGGAAACCCAGCTTGCGCTAGGGCAAAATCAAATAGTCCGAGGTTGCATAATCGTAAAAAACAGGCCTTCCCTCATGATTCTTGAGGAAATAAACCCAAGCCGAAACCTCATTTCTCCAAAGGTGGGGCCAAGTGCCCTTCTGGGTCCATAGCCAACCCAATTCCCCATGCCAAAGCCACAAACCACGCTCCACGTCCGACACCACGAATACCCAACCGAGTTTGGTGTGGTAAACCCACTGCGTTTGCTCGAATTTCCGGAATTCTCCGAACCACTCCGAAGAGCGCCAACCGCCTCCGGTCTCGGGCATATCGCTCCACCACGCACCCAGTTGGATATTCTCCCGGGTAACGAGTTTCCTCAGGACTCCGTGGTTCTCGCCCACCGCGTTTCGAGCATAGGCCCGGTAGTAATACCTGGCGCCCGGTTCAAGATCGGCAACGGAAACGGAAAACTCAAGGTTTTCCTCATTTAATTGAGCCAGTACCCACCTCGGGTTTTCCCCCATCACGCTTTGGCTGAGAAAAATGCCCACTTCGAGGATCGGGGAACTACCCTCGGTCAGGATTTGGCCTCCGAACTCATGATCTCCACTCGGATCCTCCTTGTGAAACCCGGTCAATACGATCGGGATCAAGCTCTCCTCTTCATGGGGATGAGGCTCATGCGAGCCCGGTTGTTGCTCCTCCTTCTCATGTGCTCCGGGACGTTGTCCCTCATGCTCATGCGGTTCGGGACGCTGGCTCTCGAACTCATGCAACAAGGATACCTCGGAAGGAGTCAGGGCCCGCTCCCAAACGAACAAATCGTCGATCGATCCGTGAAAGGGTTCCCGGTCATCCAAGGCCTCGGCGGTTGGCAGGTAGGCTCCGATCACCGAGAAAACGTCGTTGTCCGCAGGGACCTCGGACGCAGCGTCCAATTGACCGTTGTTGTAAAGGCTGTGGGAAGGACCGTCCCGGACCAAAACCAAGTGCGTCCAGACATGCCGCTCGACGGCGGAACCCTCGACCCTCCCGAAAAAGTATTGCCGCAGGTTGCCCTCGCGCACGCCCCAAACCGGATCGCCGTTGTTGGAAAGAACGTTGAAATAACCGCCTCCTTTTTCCTCCGCAGGCAGAACCCAAACCGACAAGGTGTAAGCACTTCCCAATTCCAAAGACGGAAGTTCGACGTAATCGTCCTCTCCGTCGAACCGCAGGGCCATCCCCTCCTCGCCGAAACGGTTGGGCCCCGGCTCGGTTCCATGGGCAACTCCGTTATTTTGATGATCCAGCTCTTCCGATGCATTCCCATCGAGTGGATAAAAACCAATCAAACCAAGATCGAGGCTATGGCTTTCCATTTCGTGAAGATCCGCTACCTCCGCGACCGGCATGGCCCGGTTCCAAACGATCAAATCATCGATCGACCCGTGAAAGGGTTCGCGGTCTTCCAACGCCTCGGCGGTTGGCAGGTAGGCTCCGATCACCGAGAAAACGTCGTTGTCCGCAGGGACGTCGGACGCAGCGTCCAATTGACCGTTCTTGTAAAGGCTGTGAGAAGGGCCGTCCCGGACCAAAACCAAGTGTGTCCACGCGTGACGCTCGACGGCGGAACCTTCGACCCTCCCGAAAAAGTATTGCTGCAGGTTGCCTTCGCGCACCCCCCAAACCGGTTCGCCGTTGTTGGACAGGACGTTGAAGTAGCCACCTCCCTTTGCTTCATGAGGAAGAATCCAAACCGACAAGGTGTAAGAGCTTCCCAATGCCAAGGACGGCAGTTGGACGTAATCGTCCTCCCCGTCGAAGAAGAGTGCCATGCCCTCTTCACCGAACCGGTTCGTCCCGGGCAGGGCTCCGTGGATCACCCCATGCAGGTTGTTGCCGGACTCATCGCTGGCATTCCCGTCGAGCAAATAAACGGCAATCAGATCGTTTGTCGGCTCAGGCGGCTGCGGATCGCCACCTCCCCCGGTCAATCCGGCGACGTATTCCTCCCAATCGGTGATCCCGTCCTGGTCCTGATCCCCGTGAAAATTGATCACAATATCCACACCACTCAAATTCCCGTCGACGAAAATCAAATCGTGGGATTGGGTCGAACTGTTCCAGTCTCCATGATGGGCATAAGGTTCGCCCACTTCGGGTTGGGCATCAAGCAGACCGTTCCCGTTGCCATCGCGAAAAGCCTTCAGGTCGTAAGCCGCCCCCTTGGGCAAGGACACCGAATAGGGCCCCGGACCATTGGGCAAAACCAAATTGCGAACCAATTGACCCTGAGCGTCGAAGACCCACACCACGACCGGACCGGGAACCGGTCCTTGGTATTGAATCGTACCCGAAACCGTGGCGTTGCTTTCCACGACTGCGTCCTCCAAATGCACGTCGAAGTCATTGCGCGAGGCGTTGATTTGAATCGGACTGTGATGATGATAGGCCCAAGGGTCTCCCTGATTGGGCCACCCATCCGCGTTGGCATCCCGGAAGGCCTTGACCTTGAAACTATGCCCGCGTTCGACCACAAAGCCGAAGGGGCCGGGTTGTTCCATCTCGGCTTCCTTGATGCGGTTGCCGTGTTCGTCCATCAACCAGACCCGGAAGGGCCCGGTATCGATCAATCCGGAATAACTTACCAGTCCGCCCAAGTTGACCACGTCGACCGCACCCTCGAACGCCCCGAGATCAGGCCCGGCGTCATGGGTCCGGTTCACTCCCCGGTAACCGACCGGCAGGGCACCCACCTGGGCAGGGTTGCCCGCGTCGATCGCAGGTGAACCGAGGCGGAGCCTGAGATCGTTGAAAGCCGGATCGACGAAGAGCGGATCCCCGTCGGGCAAGTCACCCAAGCTTCCTTGAATGATGGAGTGATCGGGATAAAGATTGCTTTGCGCATCCCTTCGAAGGTTCGGGGCGCTCGTCGCATTGTTGTCCCAGACAATGGAGTTGGCCACCGATGCGTTCGCTTCGTTGCCCAAGTAAAAAGCCCCGCCATTGCTCGCATTGTTGTCGATGATGGTCGAGTGAGTGATCGAGGCATTGCTTTCCCAGACCACCATGGCGCCACCTTGTACTGCCTGATTTCCGAGCATGAGGGCATTGTAGAAAACGGCCGAACTCCCGGCGCTCAGCTTGACCGCCCCGCCCCATTCGGCCGAGTTCCCGTCCAAGACGCAGGAAAAGAGCGCCGGCGAACCCCCGTTGTACACGCACAGAGCTCCGCCCCCACTGTTCGAACCAGTGGCATGGTTGTCAAAAAAGAGAAGGTGTTGCAGACTGGGACTCCCGTTGTTGGCAAGAATGCCCGCCCCGCGCTTGTCCCACTCCGTTGGCCCGTCGGCCTGTCCGCGTCCTATCCCCAAGTCCGCCAGAACCGCCGTCCGGTCGACCCCCGAAGCGTTGACCACGTGATAGGAATTGTCGCCCGGCCAGTTGTGAGCCCCGACGTCCCCGCTCAAATAGGTAATGAATCCGCGCATCGGCCGCGCATCGACAGTCTGCTCGTGGCCTTGAAAGCCACCGATGATCTCGACCCGGTTCTTGAGCTGAAAGGAAGCGGTTCGGTCCCCCGCGGTCCGTCCGGGCCCGACGTCCGGACGATAGACCCCCTCGGCAACCCAAATCTGGGTACGGTTGACCCCGTCGGCCTCCGCGAGGGCGGCTTGCAAATTATCATAGGCATTGGCCCACGAGCTCCCGTTGTTGTCGCCTTGGGCATCCAGGTCGACGTAAATGACCTTGGTCACGGGCGGGAGAGACCATGAGTTGCGCGGATCACTGCCGGCGGCGGTCTCCTCGGCATCAGAGTATCCATCCCCGTCGTCGTCCAAATCGACGTCATTGTGCAACCCGTCCTTGTCGGGATCCTCGTCGACGTCGAGAAGGTCCACCCAAAAGGCTTTTTCGAAAGAGGCATTGAGCTCGTCGGTCACCCGGACGCGCACCGAATAGGAATTGGAATGAACCTCGTAATCGAATGTAGCCGCCGTGCGGAGGGTTCCGTCGGGATCGAGGCTGAAGAGATAGTTGTCATCATCTCCGTAACCCGAAACCAGGCTGTAGACGTGAGTCAGAATTTGGTCGGACTCGAGGAGGTAGGCGGACGTGACATTAAGACCGTTGTCGGGATTATCATTCCAATTGGAACCAGGTCTCAGCTTGAGCCAATTCTCTAAACCTCCAAGATTATTTGGTTCTGCATTACTCCAATTCTCAAACAACCCATTGACCGGATTGCCATTGGCGTTACCTTGCCAAAACAGCAGGCCTTGCCCACTATGTTCCTCGCCTTCCTCACCTTCCGGGCCCTCCGTCCAGCGCCACTCCCCTTCCACGGCTGCATCGCTTGCCCCCAGCCAGGCATTCACCCCCGCCTGGGCAACAAGATGCGCGGTCAGGTTGTGCTCGGCCTCGCTCGTAACAGTGGCCAAATAGACCCAATGAAAAGGATCGGCCGCATTGGCCGCATCGGCCGCCGCTTTGGCCTCACCCCAAGTGACGTTGGCTTCATGATCGATCAAATCGTAGCCCTTCCATCCGATGTGCGGATCGTCGGGGTCGAAGGCATTGAACTTGCCCACAACCGTGCCGACGGGTTCGTCCTCGTCGAATTCCAACACGTCCGCCCACTCGTCGATCTCGTACAAAACGTTGGATTGGGGAGCTCCTTGTATGCTTGGAACAACTTCATGCCAATAGAGAGCGGGACCGCCCGTGACGTCGGAGCCCAGCACCGACCCGGTGTCGTTGTTGTCCAGCTTGGAGACGACCTCGTTTTGTATGAAATTCCGTCCATTCACTCCCTTGAAATCGGTAAGGAAGGCCTGCATGTTCGCATAACCGAGCTGGCCCGCGTTTTGCATCGCCGTGAAATAGCCGTTGATTCCACTGCCCGCGGCCCCCCCGCCACTGTCGAACTGGGACTTCATGGCGTAAGTCATTTGCCCGATGCCCTGAGGATACCCGATTTGCCTGAGTTTGAAATCCAAGTAGCGTACAGCCAGGCAGGCCGCCGCTATCCGCTGATCCGTGTCGATCGTCTCTCCGTTCCCAACCTCGGCAAGCAGGGCATCGATCTCGGCATCGGTCGGTTCCGCACCCAAAATTTGATAAACCCGATCATCCGCCCCGACTAGAAAATCAATCAAACCGCTTTTGAACCAAGATCCATTGCTGACCCCATCCCCGGTGATGTCCTCATAGTGCGAATTCTTCATCAAGAGCATACGACAGGTCTCCCGAGCGAGAAGAAACTTACCCATTGAGGCATCAAGATGAGGTTGAAGGGCGGGCAGGTTGAAATTCAGGTAAGTTACGTCCACCTCGTTGTTGCTCCCTGATTCGAAAAGGAAATAGAGGGGATTGGGATCGTTACCGTGTTCGTGCACGGTGACGTTCCAGTCGTCGGTCGCATCCACGGTATAGCCGTAGGCGTTGAAGACAAGATCCTCAGCTGACTTCAGCCAACCGTTCTGGAGGTTATGGATCAATTCCTCTTTTCCCTGGCTGAACCCGAGGAAAGGATCGGGACGGATATCGACCGGGGCCCGGTTGGCGGCGGGCCCGACGTCATAGAAAAAGACCGTGCCGGCATTCGTGTTGCCCCAGTAATCGGTACGGGGAGCTCCAATTGCAAGGACGCCGCCCGACAAAGATACCGCGGACCCGAATTCGTCCGATGCGTTGGCATCGTGAGCCTCGATCCTGTCAAGCAGGGTGGCGGATCCGTTCTGCTCGACTCGGTAGAGGTAGACGGCGCCTGCGTTCACTTGGCCTCCGTGCGTTTCTTGATAGGCCCCGACGGCAAGAAGATCTTCATCCAAAGAAAGGGAAAAGCCAAGTTTCGCTCCGGCAGGCCCATCCTCGACCTTGTCGAGGAAGGAAACCGATCCGTTCTGCTCCAGTCGGAAAAGATAGGCCGCGCCGGCTGAGCTCAGACCATTGGGATCATGCCCCTCTGCCCCCACCGCGAGCAAGTTGCCCGAAAGGGAAACCGAAGAACCGAATTTATCGGACGCATTGGGGTCCGATGCCGTAACCTTGCCCAACTCGGCAACCGAACCGTTCTGCTCCAGTTGGAAAAGATACGCGGAACCGGCGTTAACGCCTCCTGCGTGATCATCATCATATGCCCCGACCGTAAGCAAGTTGCCCGAAAGGGAAACCGAAGAACCGAATTTGTCGGACGCATTGGCATCCGATGCGGTGACCTTGCCCAGCGGGGAAAGCGATCCATTATGCTCCAGACGATAGACATAGGCCGAGCCGGCGTCGGTATGTCCACTATGATTATCCGAGGGCGCTCCGACGGCAAGAATCCCGTGGGAGAAGGAAACGGAAGTACCGAAATAGTCAGTGGCGTTGGCATCGTGCGCCGTAACCTTATGCAGGTAGTGTACCGTACCATCCGGCACAACTTGGTAAAGATAGGCCGCGCCGGAATTGGAATGCCCGCCTTGGTCGGACCATTTGGCTCCCACCGCGATGATCCCGTCGGTCATGGAAACAGACACCCCAAACTGACTGTTCGATCCGCCGTCAGAAGGCGTAAGCTTGGCAATTTTGGTCATGCTGCCATTGTGTTCCTCACGATAGACGTAAACGGCATCGGCATTGGGGGCCCCTACCACCGAAAGGTCTTCCCAAACCGCGACCGCTGCCCCGAAATGACCCGAATTGACAGCGTCGGAAGGAATGACCTTGTCGAGGAAGGTGGCGTTCTGGTCACCCCAAGCGAAGGGGGCGAGGAGGACCGCCAAGAAAGAGAACCTTAAAAATTCTTTCACCGGGAACCAGCTTGGGTATCTGCCTTGGCCGGATCGTCCGCACGGGAATCCCCTGCCTTGTCACCCGACTGGGTTGTTTCGCCCCGGGAGGAATCACCGCTCTTCGAACCGGAGGGATCTCGCCCGTTCGTCGTTGAATCCCTGGCCTTGCCGTCCCCGGTCTTCGAATCCGAGCTTGCGGGCTGCGTTGCCCGGTCGTCGTTCTTGCGGTCACCGGTTTCAGTCGCTCCCTTCCCGTCCGAAACCTTGGCATCCGACTCCCTGTCCTTGCTATCGGTTTGTTCCCTTTTCGAATCAGACGATTCACGTTCCCTTGAAGAATCAATCCCATCGGAATCCTTCGCTTTCCCGGTTTGCTCGGTTCTCGATGGTTCGGAATCAGTCGATTTGTTTTCGACGGAAGCCTTCGCTTTCGATTCCGTCGTCTTCGAATCAACGGGCTTGCTTGGATCAGTCGTTTTTCCGGAAACCTTGTCGCCTGCCTTCTCTTTGGATGCTTGCTCGGTCTCTCGATCCTGCTCCTTGGAGGACTTGGCCTTTTCTTCCGTTGGCTTCGACTTGTCGGTCTTGCCCTGTTTCTCAGGCCGGTTCCTTACCTTCCGGGTCGCGTAATCGTAAAAGACGGGTTTCCCCTCGGATGCACCAAGAAGACAAAGCCAACTGCCCGTCCTGTTGCGCCAAAGACAGGGCCAAGCCCCTGGTTGCGTCCAGGTCCAACCGTTTTCCTCCTGCCAGAGCCAAAGCCCATCCCGTTGATCGCTCACCACGTATGTCCAACCAAGTTTTTCGTGATATACCCAGTCCATGCCTTCTTGCTTCCTGAAAGTGCCGAACCACTTCGACTTGCGCCAACCGGCACCCAACTTGTCTCCCTCGCTCCACCATCCGCCCTTGCCCGCAAGCGCGGGGACTTTCAGCTTCTTGACCGAACCAACGTTCCGCCCCACCGGGTTGCGGACGTAAGCCCGGTAAAAATAGGTAGATCCAGGCTCTAAGTTTTTGGCTTTCACGCGATAGCTCGATTGACCGGCCTTGAGGGTGAAAGGTAGAGCGGTTGATTTTTTGAAGTTCATGCTCAGGCTCAGCTCGACTCCGGCTTCCGACACAGTGGCTTCCTCGACAGCCAAAATCTTGCCCCCGAAAAGATAGCTTCCGTCCTTTTCGGCATTCGCCTCAAGGGTACGCACGATCGCAACGAAGGCATCCTGCTTGCCCTTCCCGGTCTTCGAGCTTTCCTTGCCTGATTCTCCCGTCTTTTGATCACGGGCTTTCTCGTTACCCGGTTCATTGGCCTTCGATGAATTCTCTCTGGCCGGGCTTTCGGTTATCCCATCCTCCTTGGATTTGGACGAACCAGTTTGGCTTTTCTTCCCGTTGGCGTTCTTGTCGCCCCCGGTTTCATCGGTTTTCGATCCGGTGTCCCTCGTCTCGTCCGATTTCGAACCGGTGTCTGCGGTTCCGTCCGATTTCGAACCGGTGTCTGCGGTTCCGTCCGATTTCGAACCCGTGTCT
>JABGWD010000233.1 GCA_018645725.1 Opitutia bacterium | reverse complement strand
GAAACGGAGCGGACTTTTCGGAAAAGAAGGGAATCCTGGCTCGTGAGAACTTCCGTGGGGAAGCCGTTCATCAATTCCATTAACTGAGGCACGGATCCGACCCGACTGGATGCCCCGACGACAAAGAGTCTTTCCGATTGCCCGAATTTTCTAAGCAAATGACCCGAGGGAGCAGGTTGAGGAAGTTCGGAGGCTCGGGCCAAGATAAGGTTGGTCTTTTTTTTGCCTTGGCCGGAGGATACGCTGATCTTTTGCTGCGAATAGGATGCCGTCCGGTCGTCTCCGTCAATCAGGACGCTCTCGCCTGTTTGGGAATCAATGAGCCGGTATTTGCCGTCATCCTTCCGGTCGATGAAGTCCAAAGCGGACTGCCCGTCGTAAACGTCGAGCAAACTGGGTGGCCCCGGCTGTCTGTACCGGAGAGGATCCTTTACCATGAGGGTAACGAGTGAATCCCAAATTTGCTCGGCCGACATTCTTCTTAGCATCGGGCCTGAGAAATGATAGGGCTTTCCTTCTTTGACTTGGATGCGGGAGGCCAGGCTGTTGTAGGCTTTGGTATGCAAAACGACCCATGAAAAGGCCCGCAGATCGAAATCCAAGGCGACCATGACTTCGGACAAGGTCTTGAGCAGGAGTGGGTTGCTTGCTTTCCTTATGTCGACGTTGTGCAAGGGTTCGGCCACTCCTTTTCCCAGGTAACGGGCCCACGTCCGGTTGGCAATTGCGAGAGAAAACCAGCCGTTGTTCGGGTGGGCCAACCAATAAGCCAATTGTTCCCGCAGGGAAGCGTTTTTGGGCCCTCCCAAGGCTTTGCCCACGATAAATGCCGGCTTGACCTTGTCTCCCGGTTTGGCGTCTTCGTATTGATAATCGTCAGGCAAAACAAGGCTTGAAGTCTTGTCGTCAAAAACTGAGACAATATCACCTGCCGCAAGTTTTTTGAAATCCTGGCGAAACGCTTTGATTTTCCTTTGGGCGATCTCGTTGTTGCCATATTTTCCTTTCACGGCCGAACTGAACGGCGGTCGATGAAAAAGCTTTTCCTTCTCGGCAAACATCATCTTTCTGTCTTTTTGTTTGCCCAAGTCTTTGCCTTGCCCGATTTCAAGCTCCCCGAGATAGGAGGCAAAGGCGTAGTATTGTTTTTGAGTCCAGTCGTCGGACGGATGATCGTGGCACTGAGCGCATGCTATGTCCTTGGCGAGGAAAGCCTTGGTCATGAATGCGACGTGATCGAGCTTCATGTCCTTGTCCCGGAGGTGATACCCGGTGGCCGGGTTTTCCTGCATCGAACCGGAGGAGGAAACCATTTCGTAAACCAAACGGTTGTAGGGTTTGTCCTGATGAATGGAGTCTTTCAGCCAACCCGTGAAAACTTCGGAAGTGGATTTGCTTCCGGTCATTTTCGTTTGGATGCGAAGAAGATCGGCGAAGTAGTTGAAGGTGTGACTGACGTATCCCTCGGAGGCGAGGAGCCTATTGACGAGATAGGTTCTTTTGCTCGACCGCTTGTCATTGGCGAAGTGAACGAGTTCCTCGTAAGTCGGGATGGTTCCGGTCAGATCGACGTAAACGCGACGGGCGAACAGAAAATCGTTCAAGGCCGAGTTGTAGGTCAGTTTCTCCTCGGCGAGTTTCCGGTCGATCACTGCGTTGATGGTTCGTACGCTGGTACGCATGATCCCGACTTTTTCCTTGGATGGATTGAAGGGAGCCGGCTCCGGGCGCGCTGCCCAAGCTGAAGTCGCGCAGAAAAGCAGATGGGAAATCAGAAGAATACGATTCATGAAAACGTTAGGGCTTGCATGAACATAGTCCCACTCCGCGTGAAAACGCAAGCGTGAGCGATGGATTTAAGCCCGCACCCCAATTTTGCTCTCCTCTTGCCCAAAGGAGGGTGCGGTGACGTGGACCTTTGGGCACGCTCCGGAAGCCTATACCTTTTCGGGTACTACGAACGGAGCCCGATAGTCTCGGGTAAGCAATTTGTTCGCTTCGTCATCGCCCTTGATCGACTCGGTCTTGGAGTCGAATTCGAGGGTTCGTCCAACGACGTAGTCGGTATCCTCGAGCTTAAGTCCGTTCTCCTTCAAGTGTTCCTTCATGCGCTCGAAATACTCGGACGCTTTCTTGTTGTTGCCAAATGCATTGGTCTTCTTGTCGAAGCCTTGTTTCTCTCCCAACTGGTAGGAAACGTTAGCCAAGTGGCAAAGACCGCTGGAAACGTGTCCTTCGTAAACGTGAGCATTCAGGTCTTCGGTCTTCCTGCTGCGGACTGCGTGGATGAAGTTTTCGAAAATGTCTCCCTTGCCGCGGTCGGACAATGGATTCCTGATTCCTTTCAAATCATAACTCTTGGAGGTCTTCTGGGACGCTCCCTTGTCAAAGTAGACTTTGTTGGATACCCCCATGTTCGATTTGCCGGACAATCCACGCACGTCGAATACCAAGAGGGATTCCCCGTAATCGAAGATGGTCAGTTGGGTATTGGCAGTCTGTCCCTGGTCCTCGTATCCGAACCGGCCACCGACGCTCACCACGCTCTTGGGCCAACGGGCGCCTGGGATCATCCAACGGGCGATGTCCATTTGGTGAACCCCTTGGTTTCCGATGTCCCCGTTCCCATATTTCCAAAACCAGTGCCAATTGTAGTGGACGAGGTTTTTATGAAAGTCTTCCTTCTGGGCCGGTCCTGTCCAAATATCGAAATCGAGTGCGGCGGGAGGCTTTTCGGTATTCTTGAACCCGATCGAACCACGACGCTTGTGGCAGGTTCCGAGAGCAACCTCGAGCTTGCCATGTTTTCCGGCGGCAATGTCCTGCGCTTGGTCGGCCCATTTCTGGACAGAGCGGTTTTGGGTGCCATGCTGGACGATTCGTCCATATTTTTTGGCTGCCTCGACCAATTTTTTGCCCTCGAAAATATTGTGACTCAGGGGCTTCTCGACATACACGTCCTTGCCTGCCTGACATGCCCAGATCGACATCAAGCTGTGCCAGTGGTTGGGTGTGGCGATGGAAATGACGTCGACGTCCTTGTTGTCCAGAACCTTGCGGACGTCTTGGACGCAATCCGGGGTATTCTTGAACTTGCTCGTGACAAACTTCTTGCGGCCATCGTAGAGGCTGGAGTCGGGATCGACCAAGTGTGAAATCGTTACGTTCTTTTGGCGACCGTGCCCACCTATGTGGGAAGCTCCCCGTCCCTTGATTCCGCAAACCGCTACGTTAACTCGCTCATTGGCCCCGATTACCTTGCCCGATGATTTTGTCCCGCTGATGGTGAAGGCCCCGAATGCGGTGGAGGCGAGGGCGGACTGACGAATGAAGGATCTTCTGCTTTGATTCATTCAGACATAGTAGCAGAAGGAAACGATCCCAGGGCAATAAAAATGTGCCCGATCCGAAAAGATTTTCCGGAAGCTAGAATTGATAGACGATCCCGGCGCTGAGAACGGGCCACCATTCGAGGTTGTTCAATTCTTCCTGAAGGTCCCGTTCTTCCTTTTGTTTTCTTGTTTCCAAGTCGGTGTCGGTGTTTGGGGTGGTATTGGTCAAATTGTGGTTTACGCCCAAAGCCACTTTCGCGGCGCCCGAATAAATCAAGCCGACGTCGAAGGTGAAGCCCCAATGTTCGTGATCCCCGAAGGTCGTGTCCCAACCCACTCCCAGGTAGGGAGCCAAGCTGTTGTAGGAAACGTCGAGGTTAATCGAATTGATTTCAGCGGAGGTGTAAGTCTTGTCTCCGATATCGAAACTTCCACTGGGTTTGGCCTTGCCCGAAAGACCGTTTCCGTTTAACAGCAGACCGCCGCTGATCCGGAAACTCCCTTTGAAGGGATGATAGTCGGCAAAGATGCCAAAGCTTTTCAACTCAAGCTCAAGATCATAGGACACGTCTTCCTCGGTTGCATCGTATTGGTAGCTGAAGTAATTGAACCCTCCCCGGAGGCCGAACCTGGGACTGAGCCCTTTCGCCACTTCGATCCCTCCCCCCAAAGTGCTTACGCGAGGGGCGATTCTGAAGCCGAGATGATAATCCATTTCTGCGGATGCCGCGGGAGTTCGGTCGTTTTGAGCGTAGAGGGCCGGAAAAAAGAGTAAAAGGGCAAGGGAAGAAAAGAAAGTTTTCATTGTGCGTTTGCGTTTGTAGAAGTTGATCGGTTATTGGTACGTGATTCCGTGGAAATTACCACTGTTTGATTTGAATTTTCCGGTAATGGCATTCCAAAGGCGGGCCACCGTGGATTTGCAGACCGAGCCTGCCGGTCAGGGGAATGTCTTTTTGGGACTCGGTAAAGTCAACCGTTTGTTTGCCGTTGAGCCAAATTTTTATGACGGGACCCTTGGCCAGAAACCTCAACTTGTTCCATTCTCCCTTCGGCTTGACCCAAGAGTTGACTTTTTCCTGGGGCGCTTGGGCGAGCATTTTTCTCCTGCGTGATTCGTCGTAGAGGAATCCCCAGATCGTTCCCTTGCTCCAACTTCCGATATCACACTGGTAGCCGATCATTTCGTGATGGTTCGCGATGCGCTGGCTCCTGAACTGAACCCCGGCATTGTTTCCTTTTCCGACCAGCTTGGCTTCGAAGCGCAATTCGAAGTCGGCGTATTCCTTCTTGCTCACGAGGAATTCGTTGTGGGGGACTTTCTTGTCGAGAAAACCGGCCACGATGGCACCCTTTTCCACCCGGAAGAATTCCTTCTTTCCTTCCCACCCGTCGAGGGTCTTCCCGTCGAAAAGGGAAACGAAGCCCTCTTCTTTTTTCTTTTCGGCTGCGCAAAGGCAGAAAGCAAGGGAAAAAAGAAATAGGGCAGGGAGGGTTTTCATGAAATCAGTGGTCCGACGCCTGGCCCGCGCCCTTGGGTATTCGAATGTTCTCTACCATGTCCTGAACCTCTTGGGGAGGAGGAAGAGTAAGGTGGCTCACGACGAAGGCGACGGAGAAGTTGATTAACATTCCGACAAAACCGATTCCCTCCGGCGATATGCCGAACCAATACTCCTTGCTGTCCGTAAGGAATTGAAAATAAACGATATAGCCCAAGGTAAACCCGATCCCGGTAATCATTCCCGCTATGGCGCCCTGTTTGTTTACTCTTTTTGAGAAAATTCCCATGATCAATGTGGGAAAAAAGGAGGAGGCGGCCAGTCCGAAGGCAAAGGCTACCGTTTTTGCGACGAAACTCGATGGTGGGTTGATGCCGAAATAAGCCGCCGCGAGAACGGCTCCCAGAGAAGCCAATCGGGCATACCGCATCTCCTGCTTGTCCGAGATGCCGGGCTTCACGATCTTCTTCATCAAATCGTGGGATACGGAAGTGGAGAGCACGAGGAGCAAGCCGGCGGCGGTGGATAAGGCGGCGGCGACGCACCCGGCCATCACCAACGCAATGATCCATTTGGGCAATCCGGCCATCTCGGGGTTTGCCAAAACGATGATATCCTTATCGTAGTAGACCTCATTCTCCGATGATTGGTCGATTTTGTTCGTTACCGCTCGAGGCCCGTTTTCGGTTCTTTTGGAATCATCAAATGCTGGCTTCTTGGCAAAGACGTCACCCGCCCGGTATTGCATGATTCCATCCCCATTCTTATCGACCCACGCAATCATTCCCTGGTTTTCCCAGTTCTTGAACCAGTCGGGCGCCTCCTGGTATTTCTTCTCGTTGATTTCCTCGATGAAATTGGTCCTGGCGAACATTCCGAGGGCCGGTGCGGTCAGGTAGATAATGGCAATGAAACTCAAGGTCCAGTATGCGGACTTTCTCACGGCCTTGACGTTCTTCACGGTAAAGAAACGGACGATGACGTGCGGAAGCCCTGCCGTTCCGACCATCAAGGCCGCCGTTATGCAGAATAAGTCCAACGTGTTGCCGGACCCTTCGGTGTATTCCTTGAATCCCAGATCGGTGGAGATCTGGTTAATCTTTTCCAAAAGAGGTTGGCTATGCTCCTGACCTTCTTTTACGTAATCTCCGATCAGACCGAGTTGCGGAATTACGTTTCCGGTAATAATCATGGATATGAAAATGACCGGTATGGTGTAGGCAAAGACCATGACGCAGTATTGGGCAACTTGGGTATAGGTAATCCCTTTCATGCCTCCAAGACCGGCATAAAAGTAAACGATGCCCCCGCCGATAAAGACCCCTTGCCAAATTTCTATGTCAAAAAGCCGTGAGAAAACGATGCCGACTCCTCTCATTTGCCCCATGATGTAAGTCATGCAGATGAAAATGGCGCAAATCACCGCTACCATTCTGGCGGCATTCGAATAAAACCGGTCGCCCACGAAGTCCGGAACGGTCGCTTTCCCGAATTTCCTAAGATAAGGAACCATCAGGGTGGTCAGGAGCACGAACCCGCCCGTCCAACCCATGAGAAATTTCGAAGCCCCGTAACCAGCTGCGGCAATCCCTCCGGCCATTGAAATGAAAGTGGCGGCCGACATCCAATCCGCAGCCGTGGCCATACCGTTGGCGAAGGGGGAAACGCCCCTG
>JABGWD010000232.1 GCA_018645725.1 Opitutia bacterium | reverse complement strand
ATTATTCATTTCAACTGGGGGTTGTGGGATCTCTGCTATCGTCATCCTCAATCCAAGTCGCAAGGCCGTCGGGACAAGGCTCGCGGAACGCTGACTACTTCCCTTGAGCAGTACGAGAAGAATTTGGACCAGCTGGCCTCCCGCTTGAAGAAGACCAAGGCCAAACTGATCTGGGCCCATACTTCCACCGTCCCGGAAGGGGAGGCTGGGCGCAAGGTAGGCGACGACGACAAATACAATGAAGCCGCCGCCCGCGTGATGAAGAAACATGGCATCCGGATGAACGACCTCAATTCCCTGACCGATGATTTCCCTCCGGAACTCTTCGTCAAGCCGGGCGACGTCCATTACAAGCCCGAAGGCTCGAAAAAAATCGGCCAAGCCGTGGCCAAGGAAATCTCCCAAGCTCTTTCCCTGTAGCTTTTGAGGCTCAGCCCATTTTGCCCGCCCGTTCATTTGGTTAAATTTCCAGGATTTCAAATGAACGGTTGCATTGGGCAAAAAATGGGTTCATCAAAAAAGCATCACCCAAAAAAACGAATAACAATTAGTTTGCCATGAATCATCAGTCCGCTTCCTCGTCCTTAAGCCGCCGTACCTTTGTCAAGGGGGCGGCCGTTTCTTCCGCCGTTCTGGGTTTTCCAGCCATCACCCAGTCCAAGTCGCCCAATGGCAAGTTGGCAGTCGGCCTCATCGGGGTAGGGGGGCGCGGTCGCGGCCACGTGGCGGGATGCCGCAGCGAACAAGTGGTTTCCCTTTGCGACGTAAATAAGAAAAACCTCGATGGAGCAGCCCGTTTTCCCTGGTGCAAGGGAGCTCGGACCTACAAGGACTTTCGTGATTTCTACGAGAAGATCGACGACATCGATGCAGTGGTCGTTTCCACCACCGAACATACCCACGCGTTCGCCACGCTTCCCGCCCTGCAGGCGAGAAAGCACGTCTATTGTGAGAAACCGCTTACCCGTGACGTTCATGAATGCCGGATCATTACCGAAGCCGCGGCCAAGGCGGGCGTCCAGACCCAGATGGGTACCCAGATTCATGCCGGTAAAAATTTCCGTCGGGTGGTCGAACTCATTCAGTCGGGTGCCATCGGAGAGGTTCGCGAAGCCCACACCTGGGTCAGCCGGGCTTGGGGATGGAAAACTCCTGCCGATGACACCCCCAAGGAAGCCCATCCCATTCCGGAATTCCTGGACTGGGATCTGTGGATTGGACCCGCTCCCTTCCGTCCCTTCAACAACGTATATTTTCCGGGACCGAAATGGTATCGCTGGTGGGATTTCGGGAACGGCACCATGTCTGATTTGGGCAGTCACCGCAACGACCTGCCTTGGTGGGCGCTTAAATTGGATGCCCCTCTGACCATCGAGCCTCTTACCGGACCCAAACCGCATCACGATATCGCGCCTGCCTCCATGAGCGTCAAGTATACCTTCGCCGCTCGCGGCGACGGATACCCTGCCCTTGAGCACACCTGGTACCAAGGAACGGAGAAGCCGAAGATCTGGCGTGACAAGAAAATCCCACAGTGGGGCGATGCAACCCTTTTCATCGGAGAGAAGGGCATGGTCATTTCCGATTACGGAAAACACGCGCTTCTCCCCGAGGATAAATTCAAGAATTTTGAAAGACCGAAAGAATGGATCGAACCTTCTCCGGGCCAGATGGCCGAATGGATTCGAGCCTGCAAGGGCGAAGGTCCCGAGGCTTTGTGTCATTTTGCCTATGCCGGTCCCCTGACCGAGGCCAATCATCTGGGTAACGTCGCCTATCGGGCGGGCAAGAAGCTCGAGTGGGATGCCAAAAACATGAAGTTTCCCAATGCGCCGGAAGCGGAGAAGTATCTCGGTCGCACCTACCGCAAAGGTTGGAAGCTTGGCTGAGACAACCGCTCCCATGAAATTACCCTCCCTCGTTGGATGGCCCCTGCTCTCGCTTGCCGGGGCGCTCTTGTTCTCGAGCTGTTGTTCCCCTGGACCTCAACAGCACCTTGATCAAGTGCAGGTAATCGATACCCATATCCACTTGTACGATACCAATCGATCCGAGGGCGTGGATTGGCCTCCGGTTACGGACAAGATTTTGTACCGTCCGGTTCTTGCCGAGCACTTTGACGAAGTGGCGGACCGGGAAGGCATTCCGTCCACCGTGATCGTGGAGGCAAGCAGCCGGGTGGAGGACAACCAATGGGTGCTCGATTTGGTGAAGCACAACCCCGACCGCTACCTGGCCTTGGTTGGCAACTT
>JABGWD010000231.1 GCA_018645725.1 Opitutia bacterium | reverse complement strand
GTAATTACCCAATTCATAAGGCAGAAGGATCAATCGCCAATTCAAGGAAATCGTACCGGCACTCGAACAGGAACCCCATCGGCTTTTTTGGTTCCCGACTCGATATTTCTTCCAATCCAGCCCGTGAACGGAGGAAATTTCCGTCAACCTGAGAAGGAGATTCTTCTTCGCCATGGCAAAGCAACTCTCCATCAGTTCGGTATCCAAGGTCTTCTCTCCACGCAGATCAAGGGCAATGACCTCTTGCCCTATCGATATCGAAACGGAACTCGTCCGAAAAACATCCGGTAGATTCCATTCCAGCGTTCTTGCGCTCTCGTCCAACCACACCTTGCCGCCCCCGGTGAAATACTCCTCCAAACGCGTGACGGAAGGATAACCGAGGGTTTTATCGCTTAACCATTCCCGTTGAGTTGCGAGAAAGGAAAAACCCTCTGCCCAAGACATCCTTTGGGGCAAAGTGAGAATCGCCATTTCCCGGGAGGTAACGCGCAGACTCATCCGACGAGCCCGGGCAGATCTTCGAAGAACGCATTCGACTGACCTGGATCCTTGCTCTCCATCGAGCAGAACTCTTTCAATCTTCTCAGCCATCCCTGCTTTCTTCCGGAAGCACGGGCTCCAAAAGTGAAACTTGGCGGGATGCAAACCGCCGCAGAGCTGCCTCCGGATCAATGCCCGATCTTCTGCATGCTCCGACCAACTGGAACAAAGCCCGGCCAGCCGAGTCTGCATCCAGACCGTCGGAGAATTCCTTTGCCTGATCGTCATCCCATTCGCCACCCGATTCGAGCTCCGCCTTAATGGCGCGTTTGTAAACGTCATGAGCAAAAAGCAAGGCAGGCAAGCGCGGCGGCAATTCCTTGAACAATTTCGGTGGGCGATCGCCGGAAGATTTGTTCTTTTTTTCCTCTGCCTTGATTTGCTCCCAACGATCCAAAACCTCAGAGGATGAATCGACTTTTTGAGCATCGTCTCCAAAGACATGCGGGTGACGGCGGACAAGCTTTTCATTGATCCCACGGGCAACGTCCTCCAAATCGAAACGCCCGACTTCCTCGGCAAGGCATGCATGCATGACCACCTGCAAAAGAAGATCCCCCAATTCTTCCTCCATCAATTCGGAATCATCGCCATCAATTGCCTCAAGCACTTCCGAAGCCTCTTCCACCAGGCAACGGGCAAGCGAACGGTGGGTCTGCTCTCGGTCCCATGGACAACCGTCAGGTGCCCGCAGTTTTGAAACGATGTCTCTTAGTCGTTGAATTTCGCTCACTCTCGCGCATTCTGTAGCTCATAGCATTCTTGGCAAATCATTCCATCTCAAGAATGAAAAAACCTTTCGACATCATGGACAAACTAACAGAGATCATGGCTTGGAAACGCAAGGAACTTGCCTCGCGAATACGGCCGGTAAGCCCTGGAGAGCTAAGCTCCCTAGGCTCGAAAATGGGTGATAAAAACTCTTTTCACGATGCCTTGGCGAACCGCGACGAACTTTCGGTCATTGCCGAAATCAAACGAAAATCCCCCTCCGCAGGCAGCATCGCCGAAGACATCTCTGCCGTCGATCAAGCAAGATCCTACCTGAATGCCGATGCGGATGCCCTTTCCGTCCTGACCGACAAAAAATACTTTGGGGGAGAATTGGAGGACCTTTGGGAGGTCAATGACTTCATCCGTAGTCACCAACGGACCATTCCGACACTAAGAAAAGATTTCATGATTCACCCCATCCAGGTGATGGAAGCCTTGGAGGCAGGGTCTCGAGCGATCCTCTTAATTGTCCGGGCTCTCGATGACGATGAACTGAAAACTCTTCGCGAAGCGGCGGATTTGGCCAACTTGGACTGCCTTTATGAAATTCACGAAGAAGAGGAACTCGAAAAAGCCTTGGCTCATGACCCGGAAATAATCGGCGTCAACAACCGGGACCTTACCCGTTTTGTAACCGATTTGGAAACGACGGAACGCCTCTTCCCTCTTATTCCGGATGAAGTCGTCAAAGTCAGCGAGAGCGGAATCCTCGAACCCGAGGATGCGTGGAGAGTACGGGCAGCAGGAGCGGATGCCGTACTCTGTGGAGAAGCTCTCATGAGATCAAGTGATCCCGAGGGCTTCGTCCATGAAATGAAGGAACGCGAATAAAGACCACCCTCGACAAACAGGAACCCGATGCCACTGACGCCTTCTGAAACAACGCGACTCTTGGGTGAATTAGGGCACTACCCGAAAAAAAAGCTGGGACAGAATTTCCTCATCGACGGGAATATCGTCGAAAAATCGATCGACATGGCGGACTTGCCAGCCGGTATGCCCGTCGTCGAGATCGGCCCCGGATTGGGAACCCTTACGAGAAAATTGCTTGAAGGCGGCCATGAAGTACATGCCGTGGAGATTGACAAGACTTTGTTCGGGAACCTCGAAAGTTCACTTGAATCATACACGGAAAACAAGAGGCTGACCCTGACCCACGGTGATGCCGTCAAACTCCCGACCGCATCCCTTCCGAAAGAGCAAGGAGACTATGCGGTTGTGGCCAACCTGCCCTATGCCATCTCCTCGGCCTGGTTGGAATCTCTTCTCGCCACCGAGAGGCTCCCCGTCCGAATGGTTCTGATGCTTCAGCGGGAAGCGGTCGACCGCATGTGGGCCAAATGCGGGACTAAAAGCTATAGCGCTCTTTCCATCTTCCTGCACGCTGCCTTCCGTCATCACAAGTCTCACTTGGTTTCCAGGCGATGCTTTCATCCCGTTCCCTCGGTAGACTCCGTCCTCGCAAGAATGGACATCCTGCCCAATCCTTTCCTGTTTTCCGCCCCCGACCGGGCCTTGATCCGCCGGATATTCACTCAACGACGGAAACAAATCGGCTCAATTGCCAGGCAGGAAGACGATGCCACGCGATCCGGAATACTGGACTGGTTGGAAAGGAAAGAATTGGCCCAAACACTCCGACCCGAGCAAATCGAGCCCGAAGCATGGCTCGGGTTGGCAATGCGAGGAAGTGGCTAGGCAGCGACCCCCGCTCCGCAACACTTCTTGTATTTTTTTCCGCTTCCACAAGGACAAGGATCGTTTCGACCGACTTTGGGCGCGTCCCGTACGACGGGAGTCGCAATGGGAGCGATTTCGGGAGCTTCGGAGGCTTGCCCCCCC
>JABGWD010000230.1 GCA_018645725.1 Opitutia bacterium | reverse complement strand
GGTACGTTTCCAGGGCCAGGTCTTGGCATCGAACTTCCATGCGTTCGGCTTGTCGAGGGCAAGGTCAATGAGCATTTGAGTTTGCTCCGGGTTGACCTTGCCGTCCTTGTACCTGTTCAAATAGGCAATGGCCTCCTTCTTTTTTCCCTGCAGGATGAGCTTGAGACCGTGCGGGTGAATACGCTTGGACTGACCACCTTTCTCGGGCTTCTCGTTGTTGACCCTCAGGTTGGAGGATTGGGCGAAAAGCCCGGGGCCACTCGTCATGGCCAAGGCCACGAATAGGGAGAGGCATGTTTTGAGGAAAGGCATGTTTTTTCTTTTTCTCATGGGCTCGGAAGTCTTTCCAAATTGAACTCTTTTGGCAACCCGCTTTAGGGGTGCTCGGTAGATTTGGGCGTCTTTACCCGTCGCTCGTCAAAAGCTCCAGCATGCTTTCGGCAAAGGCCTTGCCGACCAGAATGAAGAACCGACCTTCGCCACTGTAGTGAAATCCCTTGTTGGACATTGCCCGACCCAACATGGCGCGTTCTTCTTCGGTTATAGGATCCTTTTTGAAGTCACGATCGTATTCGGGCAACCAGCCGCCCGCAGTGAGGGCCACGACCCTTGGGTCCAATAAGGGAGCGGTTTCAATGGCCTTGGCGTTCCCCTTGAACTCGGACACGCGGTTTATAAAACGCTGCCCCTCGCGGACCTCCTTTTGCTTGGGGTTATGTTCGTTATGAGGACCATTCACCCCCATGACCCCGACAACGACTTTCATGTCCGGGGATTTGAACTCGGACCTTACGTCCTTGATCAAGTGGACCAAGTTGGCTCCGTACTGCTTGCGCCCGGTGACGTCGAACATGTCGTTAAAACCTTGGAACCATACGAATCCGGCGATTTCGTATCCTGCCTTCTCGTCATAGTTCGGGTAATGCTCCTTTAGGTTCTCAAGTGTCTTGCGGACGTACCGGATCATGTTGCGGTATTGCAGACCGACGATCGGTTCGATCCGGCCTTCATTCCATTTGTCGGCCACTTCCTTTGTCAAAATCTTGTCATCCAGTTTCTCGACTCCCGTTTTGCCGGCGCTCGGGGGACGGAAGTTGACATAAAGGCTCTGTCCTCCGGGCGCATATTTGATCAGCAGAACCTGCTCTTCAAACGCCTCGCCGACGTAATGGCCGAAGGCATATTCCGGACCGATATTGCTTCCTAGCTTGTCATAGTTCCTGCGCCCACCGAAACCGGGTTGCAGCTTGTCGTGCACTCCGGCATTGGATACCCAGACATCATCGCGTGTCATGAGTTCTTTTCCGTCCGGCTTGAAGATCTTCAACAAGGCGGTCCGAGCCGGGTCCACATCTTCGTTCAGAAAGTCAATTGTACGGACATGGGCCTGTCCGTCCATGTTGGACTGGCCGGCCAGAATGAACACCTTCAGTTTGGCAGGCTTGGCCCAGATGGTGACGGACACCGACATGAGCAGAAAGATGAGTGGGTTGGTTTTATTCATTTATTTGAACTTATTTGTTTTTGCAACCAAGCTCGGGCTCTTTGACGAGTCGGGCTGTCTCGGTGAGCCCAGAGATCGGTGTGGGTGTGGATGACCGGGCCGTCGGGAATATCGAAAATCTTTCCCACGGGGACGGGGAGGAACGTGAAGGCTCCGAGTTGGAGGTGTTCCTTGAGATAGTCGTTGGCGCTCCCGCATACCAGGGTAGGGTGCCCTTTGAGGCGAGCGAGGCGCTTAAGAGCCGATGCCCGGTCACTTTCGGGGTAGCCCCATTTTTTTTGCCCGTCGAAATGATCGTGTGCGATCATTCCCTTCCAAAATGCGGCGATTTCGTCGTCTGCCAAGCCGATGTAGCTACAAGCGATGGCACCGCGGGAAAATCCGCAGATAAAGAGGTTGTCCAGATCCCCACCGAATTCCTTGCAGATGCGGGGCAGGTTGACCTTGCAATAGTCAATGGTTGCTTGCCGATCGCCCCACCAAGTCACGGCGTTCTCCTTCTTGCCTTTTTGAACATAGGGCATGGAGATCCAGATGAATCCTTTCCCTCCGCTCAGGCCATAGCCCAAGTTGGCACCCTTGACTTCGCCGGTTGATCCGCAGAAAGGTGCCTTGTTGCCCGTGTACTCGACGAGCACGGGATAGGTTTTTCCCTTTTGCCAGTCCGTCGGGAGGTAGAGGGTGTGATAGACCTGCGTGCCTTCGTACTCGGGGGCGACTTGGCGCACCCGTTTGCCCGGAGCGGGTGCCTCCTCCGTCATGACGGGGGTCACCAGATCCCCCGGTTTTGCCTCGGCAAGCAGAGGCTTTCCATGCCATGGCAGCATCAAGGGAAATACAATCCACGCGAATCGATTCATGGAAATCATATTTAGGGACGTTGCCCCGTTGGTCGATGCGATTCGGTAGCTTGAAAGAATTTCGGGTGAATGTCTTTCCAGAGAATCTACTCTGCCTTTTTCATTTGGTATTCCAAATCGAACCGGCTGGAGGGAGTGTTGCGAAACTTTTTAAGGGCGGGGTTGTAGGTGTAGACCTTGATCTTGTTCTCGCCTGGTTCGAAAACCATGTAGCGCAGCCAGGATTCTCCTCCGTT
>JABGWD010000229.1 GCA_018645725.1 Opitutia bacterium | reverse complement strand
GCTTGATGGGATTCCAACGATCGAGCCGGTCTTCGGGATACAGGCGATGTGGGTGCCGGAAGAGGAGAAAAGGAACGCCGAAGTGGAGGGTTGTACGGTGGTCGATCCTTCTTCGGTCTTGGTGACCCATCTTTCCGACGTGCTCAAGAGGATGGCGTACTTGATTCTCGAGCGTGAGGGAACCCAGAGACTGTTGGATCTGATCAAGGACAAGAACCCCACTCTTGTGAGCGAGTTGCTTCCTGATTTGGTAAACGTCGGCATTATCCAACGGACCTTGCAGAATCTTCTCCGGGAAAGAATCCCGATCAAGAACCTGACCCTGATTCTTGAGACAATTGCCGACATGGCATCTCTCACTAAGAATCCGGACGATCTTTCCGAGCAAACCCGCAAACGTTTGGGGATGTATTTCGTCAAGGAGTATGAAGTCGAACCCAACAAGCTCTTGGCCATGACTTTCGAACCCAAGCTTGAGCAGACTCTTGTCAGTCGGGTCAAGAGAAGTCAGTTCGACATAGGCATGGTCATGGATCCGACTTTGACCGAGGGGATTATCGGAGAAATTGAGCCAAAGATACGGGAAATGACGGAAAAAGGCCTTTCCCCTGTAATTGTCACGACTTCCGAACTGAGGCTTGCTTTCAGGCGTTTTATGGAACCATCCTACCCCCAGCTCGTGGTTCTTGCTTATCAGGAATTGCCAAGCGAAACGCAAATCGAGCCTTTTGGAGCCATTGCTCTTCCCGGGCAGTCTTTTCCCGATGAAATCGTAAACGCAATGGAGGCTCAGCAAGCCTCTCAAACCCCCGACGAAGGCGTAGCCGTCGCCGCGTAGTAAGAAATGAGCGTGGTGACCGAAGACAAATTGGAACGAAAGGCAGGGAAGCGCTTCAGGCTTGTCGTGCGTTCTGCGGAGGAAGCCGTTCGAGTCATTCGGGAGAAACTGGGCGAGGACGCCCGAGTCTTGTCGGTCAAGCAGGTGGGTGGCGAGGGACTGAAACGTTTTATTTCTTCCCCCAAATTGGAGGTCATCGCTGAAATTCCATCTCCGGAGCAAAAGGATTTGGAGGAAGCAAACGCTTTGGGCGAAGAATCAGTTCAACCTGCTTCGGATCCCGTTGGGACGGAGGCACTTGATGGTGGCACTGCTCAGGCAAACCCGTCTTCAGGGCAAACTCAAGCCGATCAACCGGAGGCGGAGCAAGGGCAACCCAGGCTAGAATCCATCGGAGAAACCGAACGAATTCTTTCCAAGGCCGGGTTCGACCCCCATTTGCTTTCCGAAATACAATCATGGGCCAATTGGAAAAGCATTTTGGAGTTGCCCTTGGCGGATGCCTTGAAGGAGATCACGATCGGACTCTCCGACAGGTTTCGCGCGACTTCCGTGATCGAAACAACTGACAGGGTCGCTCTTTTGGGTGCTCCCGGGGTAGGTAAAACCACTACCTTGTGCAAGTTCTTGGCTCATGAGGTATTCATGAACAAGCGGACGCCACACGTTCTGAAGGTTGAGAACGGGATTCCAAACCCTGACGACGCACTGAGAATCTTTTGCGAGGTCATCGGGGTCACTCTCTTCCGTGAACCGGGTAACCTTCCGGTCATAAGCGATGCATCTCCTCTTTATCTTGATTTCCCCGGGCTCTCGCTTTCTCACATGGACGATTGGGTCGAAACGAAGGAAACGCTTGACCACCTTGAAGTTCAGACCCGGGTTCTGGTTTTGAACGGGGCATATGATCGTCAGGTTCTTTTGAAGAACATAAGTTCCGGAAAGCATCTCGGGGCCACCCACGTCGCCTTTACTCATTTTGACGAACTGTCGAATTCGACGAAATTGTGGCCGATCATTCTTCGTTCAGGACTATCTCCTCTTTGTATCTGCAACGGTCAAAACGTAACGGGTGACTTTACGACCAACGTTCTGAATCAAATGATTGCCAGAACTTTCCCTGAGGAACTTTACTCGAGGGGTTTTGCCTCTTACCGGAGAAATTGACGGAATGAACGATTTCGCCAAATTTTTCTTTTGCATCAGCGGCTTTTTGGGCTTCGCGATATTCTTTTTGGTCGCCTTGCTTATTCATGGTGATGCCTTCCAAGCGTTGTTTTACGGAGCCTCGGGATGCCTCCTTTTTTCATTGTCCGGTCGATTTTTGCTTGGTTTTGCCATCAAGGGAGTCGTCGATCAAGGAATTGCCCCTCCTGAAAATCGCCAAGCGAAGGTTTCGTCTCAAAAGGAATCGAGTATTCTGACGCAAGAAAAGATTACGGCTGAACGAATGACCGAGGCTGTCGCCAACCCCAAGAAATCCGTTGTGGAGGCCAAGGTTTGAGGAAAGGATTCGATAGGTGAGTTCTGCAATTTCCAACGCTGCCGTGGAAGATTCTTCGGCCAATGACTGTGATTTGGACCGGATGAAACAGGCGGCGGAACGGTATCGCAAGGCCATGGCCAACGAAAAGGATCGTGAGCGCCTGATCGAGGATTACTTGCCCTTGGTCAAATCGATCGTTTCTCGTATGCGCCATCATTTTCCCGACAGTTACGAAATGGAGGATATGTACGGCATCGGGGCCAAAGCTCTCGTTGTATCCGTCAATCAATTCAATCCTTCGAAGGGAAAGTCCTTCGGTAATTATGCCGCCTTGAGAATTCGAGGTTCCCTTCTTGACGAACTTCGACGGATCGATTCCTTGCCCAGGGCAAACCGGGCCAAGGCCAAATCACTGCAAGCTACCATTGCGGAGATGGAGGCTCGAGACAAGCGCCCCCCTGAGGTTGATGCGATCAGGAAAGAACTTTCCCTTACCCCTTCGGAGTACGAAAAATTATTGAAGGAGACTCAGCCGATTACCTTTGTTCCCATTGATTCTTCGGTTGATCGCGGTCAGGCGGAAGGGGAGGGTTTGCCTTTGTCCGAGACTCTTTCCGATCCGACCGAGGAGAACGCTTTGGACAAAACCGAGCAGAAGGAAAAGGTTCTTTTGCTCCGCGACAAAATCAAGCAACTTCCCGATCAACAGCAAAAAATACTGCTTTTGTATTACTACGAAGAGCTTAAACTTTCTGAAATTGCTCAAATCTTTGGCTTGACCGAAGGGCGAATCAGTCAAATTCTTTCACATTCCATTCTTTCTCTTCGAACTCATTTTCAAAACCTTAATTAGAATCATTCATTTGCCATGCTTCTTGCAGTAGGAATTTTTATCGTTTTCGCGTCCTGTATCGGAGGTTTCATGTTGGCCGGCGGAAGTCCGATCACTTTGATTCACCCAGGGGAGATCATGATCATTTGTGGGATTGGATTGGGTATTCTTGTGGTTTCCAGTCCCAAGAGTGTTCTGATGGGTTTGAAGAACGACTTGGTCAAGGCTTTCAAGGGAGGCGTTGCGAACAAGGGGAAATTTATCGACCTGCTGGTCTTGCTCTACGAGTTGTTCATGCTTGGACGGCGCAAAGGTACCCCTGCCTTGGACGAGCACGTCAGTGATCCTCAAAACAGTTCGATCTTTACCAAGTACCCTTCCTTTTTAAACGACAAGGGCTTGGTCGAGTTCCTTTGCAATTCTCTTCGCCCGATTGTTGACGGTCGATGCAAACCTGCCGAGATCGGTGGAATTTTGACGGCCGAGTTGCAAAGCCGGGAAGCGGAAGCCGGTCGTTCGATCAAAGCAGTGGCCATGATTTCGGATGCGTTGCCGGGAGTTGGAATCGTTGCAGCGGTTTTGGGAATCATCAATACCATGTCCAACCTTGAGGACCCCGAATCAGTCGGTCAAAAGGTCGCAGCCGCACTCAGCGGCACGTTCTTGGGGATTTTCCTGGCCTATGGCATCGGGGTTCCGGTGGGGCAGCTCATGACCCTCAACCAAACGCAGGAATTTCTCTATTATCATATCGTGCAAAGGTCCGTTTCCGGTTTTGCCACTGGCCTGTCACCGATCATGGCCGTGGAAATTGGCCGTCGATCTCTTGACAAGTTGATTCAGCCCACAGCGGACGAACTTGAGGAAAAATGCAAGGAAGCTGCGAAGGGCGCATGACGCGCTTTTCCCCGATCAAGTGAAATCGACTATTTCCAGGTTCTTTTTGCGTAGAAAAAAGGCGGTGGCTCACGCAGGGGCTTGGAAAGTAGCTTATGCCGACTTCGTGACCGGGATGATGTCGCTCTTTCTCGTGCTTTGGATCCTGTCTCAGGACGAAGAGGTGATCATCGCGACCACCCGTTTCTTTCGCGATCCTTACAAGGCAGGCGTACCGAAGTCCACGCCCGTAGAGCAAAAGGACACTAGACCGGGAAGCATGGTTGATCAAATCGTGGGGCGTTCGGATACGACCATGCGCAATACGGATGATTCGACTTCCATTGACATAGACGTCTTGCATCGAATTGCCCAAGATTGGTATAAGCGGCTCAGGTTGCACGAGATAGACGACGAGACCATTCAGATCGAAGCAACGACGGATGGTATCAAGGTTACTCTTTTTCATGGAGATGAAAAACCCTTGTTCGAGAGGGCTTCAAACGCCCTCACAGATCATGGCAAGAAGGTCATGCAAAGGATGTCTTGGTTGTTGTCTCAGCACATTTTGATTTTCCGCGTTGATTCTTACGCCAATCATTTTCCTCCGCACTGGGGAGATCCTCCGCAAGTTCAAACCAAGGATAAATTCGAATTGCCGGGCGGTTTCGGAGAAGGCAGTTCCACTCTCAGAAAATGGATTGGTGAAAAAATCGAGATGGACAGAGCCAGTGGCGATGTCACGGGAAAGGATTCGAAGTTCGGTTCATGGCCTAGGTCGCTTGCTCAGGGAACGGAAGTAACCGATGCCCTCATTCATTACTCGGGCGGTGAGTTAGGCGGGAAACTAGAGAGAATTACCGGGCACGGATCAACCAAACCCAACGAGGACCGTTATCCCGATCAACCTGAAAAAAACCGCCGGGTCGAACTTAGCCTTGTTCTTGACATGAGCAAGGAAGACTTGGAGCAGTACGGCGAATAGGATGCTTTGGGTATGGGAATTGCTTAATTGACGTTATGGAAAACTATTTGGCAGGTCGTGGTCATACTTCGGAAAGTGATTCCTTCGAGGATCCGGGTTTCCGTTCCTATTTGGATGACGGGCCCAAGCAGGTAGCGGTTCCCGTTGATGCTTCGGACTCCCAACAGGACGAGCAAGTCGAGGTCGTGTACGATCAAGCCGATTGTCCCAAGGTAGAGGTTGTCTCGGTCGAAGGGAAACCCTGTCGAATCGTGATCCATCTTCCCGACGGAAAGCTCCTCGAGATATCCTGCGAGTATTGAGCCGGTCATTCGGCTTGCCGCTTTCCTTTTCGTTGCTGCTTTTTCTTCTTGTGGCGCGTTTTTTGCTTTCATGAACGCGTGAACTTGTCTTTATACGAAAACGCATCTGCACTGAGAGGATTGGAGCAGTACCAAAACGTCATAGCAAACAACATAGCCGCCAGTCATGTAGCGGGTTTCAAGAAAGTGGCGGTCAGTTTCGAAGCAGTGGAGGGTGGGGAGATTGCCAGGAGCACCCACGACAAACTTAAAAACGAGATGCCCGGTTCTTTTCCAGTCATGAAGAACCAAGTCGATTACCACGAGGGAGAGCTTCGCGAAACCAACAACCCCATGGACTTGGCTTTGCGTGGTGATGGTTTTTTCGCCTTGCTTAACGAGAACGGTGATTCCGTTTATACCCGGGACGGTCAATTTTACGTAAATGCCGATGGAGAGATGGTCAATAGCATGGGGCACCAGTTTGCGGACACCGGAGGGGCAAGCATTCAAACGATCCCAGGCGGAGGCGATCTTACCATCGACAAGGAAGGGCAGGTTTTTCAAAACGGTCAGACGGTCGGTCAAGTCGGGGTGTTTGTTTTCGAGAACCCGCTCCTTGATCTTCAAAAGGTTGGAGGAGGCTTTGTTGCCAAAGAGGCCGAAACGCAACCCCAACCGGCCGAACAACAGCAGTTTACGATTATGCAGGGATATTTGGAAAACAGCAACGTTTCGGCGATCGAGGAAATGATCGGATTGATCGAGGTTTCCCGCGCTCATGAAGCGAACCAAAAAATGATCCAGACTTTCGACCAAAACATAGGCAAGGCCATCGGCACACTCGGTCAAACCCAGTAATTTCAACCTACTAAAAAATTATGAATCTTTCTCTTTATTCCGGAGCAACTGGGATGCAGGCCCAGCAACTCAACCTCAACGTGATTTCCAACAACATTGCGAACGTCAACACCACCGGATACAAGAAGAACAAGATCGAGTTTCAAGACTTGCTGTACCAAAACCCCCGCCAAGCCGGTGGTCAGACCGGAGCTGGCAACGTCATACCGACCGGGGTCGAGATGGGGAACGGTACGAAAGTCGTTTCCACCGCGAAGATATTCACTCAAGGACAACTCACTCAAACCAGTGAGAAGATGGACGTGGCAATCGATGGCGTGGGTTTCTTTCAGGTCGAGCGCCCCGATGGCACCGAGGCCTATACCCGGGACGGAGCCTTCAAAGTAGGTCCTGATGGGCAGATTACTACGGCTGACGCGCTTCCGCTCGCAGCCGGTTTGCAAATTGACCCGGAGGTTACCAACGTTTTCGTCTCCCCAACGGGAGAAGTTTCGGTTGAAACCGCGGATGGCACGCAAATCATCGGTCAGCTTGAGCTCGTGCGTTTCCCCAATCCTGCCGGCATGAAGGCAATGGGGGGTAATTTGTTCATCGAGACCGAGGCCAGTGGAGCTCCTGAGATCGGGGCCCCGGGGGAAAATGGATTTGGCGTTTTGCAGCAAGGTTACCTTGAAATGTCGAACGTCAACGTAGTGGAAGAAATGGTAAACATGATCATCGCGCAGCGGGCTTATGAGATCAATTCGAAGTCGATTCAGACTTCCGACGACATGCTCTCCAGGGTCAACCAACTCAAGAGGTAGGAATGCGACCCTTTTTGTCTTTTTGCATCTTTTTTGCCGCTCTTTCGGCAGGGGCGGACGTCGGTCGCTTTCTTGAACCCATTCAGATCGGTCCGAAACCTTCGATGGTGCGCTACGTGGTAAAATCTTCCGCCCTGGTTTCGCCTCGACCTTCGAGGCCCCAGATGCAGAAAGCCTTGCCCGCGACGGCTTCCATTGTTTTGGACAGACCGTTGATGGAAGCCCGTCTGAGCGAGGCTTTGGCCCACCGCTTCCAGTCCTCCGGCAAAGTTGCGGTTTTTCTCACGAGGGAATGGCGGAATCTTCGTTCGGGTTCCAACTTCATGGTGAAGATCAAGGATTGCTCGCCCGACGAGTTGACTTCGAGCAGTTTTGTCCGTTTCAGCATTTGGGATCAAGGCAAGGAACTCGGAAGTTTCGCGGAGCCCGTCCGCATGGCTCACTACGTCGAGGTTTTCTATTCGAAGTCCCCGCTTCATCGCGGAACGCGATTGAATTCTTCGGGTCTTTCCTTCCGTCTTGTGGACATCCTCAAGCAGCATGCCGGTTCGGTTCCTGCCCAATCGAGCTTGGCCGGTTATCAACTTAGCGCGAACATCAAGGCAAACACCCCTATCAAATGGAGCAACTTGTCGAAGGTGACCCTCGTTAGAAAAGGTCAGATCGTAGACGTTTTTGCTTCCGGAAACGGGATTTACGTCACGATGAAGGGAATGGCTCTTGGCGATGGCGTGGCCGGGGGCATCGTGAACATAAGAAACCTCTCCTCCAAGAAGGAATTTCCTGCAAAAGTTCTAAATGAAAACAGCGTAAAGGTTCATCTTTGATATGACGAAATCACTTATTCTCGCCCTGTTTACAATCGCATTACTGCCCACCGCCAAGGTGGACGCAGTATCCCTATGGATGAAAAGCACCAATAACCAGAAAGGGCTTTTTGTAGGGAAACGCGCTTATGCGGTGGGAGACTTGATCACCATAGATGTTTCCGAAAGTTCCTCCTTGGCCGCCTCGCAAAACTCGGTGCGCAATCGACAGTCTCAGGTTGAAAATGCCGTCAAGCAGTTCCTCTTTGCCAACAGTGGCATGGGTAAGCACAAAGGTGGGCTTCCGGGGACGGAAATC
>JABGWD010000022.1 GCA_018645725.1 Opitutia bacterium | reverse complement strand
TGTATAGCCTCTGTCTTGTAGACGGTCCCGGACTGTTCAAGGAAGCGATCCTTGCCCAACTTCATCCCCTGTACCCAAATCAATCGGACAAGCTCAACTGGTCGCTCGCTCCGCTCCTCATCACCCTTGATCCGGAAAGAGCAGTGGGCCGGACCATCGAATTGCTCAACTCGACCGAGGATCCCGTTCAAGCGGTTCATTATCTTTACCACTTGCGACACGCCAAGGTGGGGTGGAGCCAGGCAAGCAGGGAGACCTACTTTCGCCGACTCGGTGAGGCCACCGGTTACGTCGGGGACAGTCGTGGTCTGCCCACCAGCCTCAAGAGGATAAGCAAAGACGCTTTGGCCACCTTGCCCGAGGGCGATAGAAAAAAGCACGAAGCTTTGGCCGCCGGCAAAGTCAAGATGCCTCCTATGCCTGACCTCACGGGCAGGAAGTTCGTGAAGAATTGGAAGCCGGATGATTTTGCCGGGGAGCTCGGCTTTAAGTCTGCCGCCAAGACCATTACTTCGGGGAGACAGGCGTTCGAGGTCGCTCTTTGCAACCGCTGCCATCGTTTTCAAGGGTCGGGTTATGCGGTGGGTCCCGACCTAACCGGCGTGGCTAACCGACTCGGGAGAAACGATCTTTTGCGGGCTATCCTGTTGCCTTCCGAATCGATCGCTCAAAATTACCGGAGCGACGTTCTTGAATTAGCCGATGGACGGAACTTGACCGGTCAAATCGTTCCGACATTGGATTACCGGGCTCCTCACCTCTTGTTTGCCGAAAATCCTCTCAATCCTGATCAAGCGGTCAAGATACCAAAAGTCGAGGTGTTGAAAAGACAGCGATCCGATTTGTCCATCATGCCGCCGGGCTTGTTGAACAATTTGAGCAAGCAGGAGGTTCTTGATCTTCTTGCCTACCTGGAGAGCACAGCGAACTAAGCGAGTACTTCCTTCATCTCGCCCGTGCTGTCGGCGAAGGAATCGGCCTTCGCACCCAAGCTCTTCTGCATCGTTACGAAAAGGTTGGCCAAGGGTACGTCGCTGCCGAACTTCAGGTACTGTCCGTGCTGGTAGCCGAGGTTTTTCCCTCCAGCCAGGATCAGCGGATAATTGTTGTTGTTGTGGGTCTTGCTGTTGCTGCTCCCGTAAAAAATGCAGGTATTGTCCAGCACGCTGCCGTCACCTTCCTTCATCTCACTCAAGCGCTTCATCAGGTAGGCCAGGCATTCGGTTTGGTAACGGTCCCATTTCCCCCGATTCTCAGCCCCCGCTCCCTTGCCGGCTCCATGAGCCAGGCCATGAGCCTCTTTGGGAAAGCCGAGCAGGAGGGGGAACTTGTTGGCGATCGAAATCGCTCCGTGCATGCTGGCCAACTGGTAGGTGACGAAGCGGGTCGAATCGGTCTGGAAAGCGAGGGCTATCAAGTCGAGCATGGTGTGAATCAGCTTGCCCGGGGTCTCGTTGTCGGCATCCAGGCTCAATCCCTCGGCATTCACCTTGGGACGCGGCACGTTGAGCCATTGGGCGGAGCGCTCGACGTCCTGCTCGATCTCGCGCACCGAAGTAAGATACTGATCGAGCTTGCCTTGGTCCGCCTTGCCGAGTTTGCGCTGCAAGGTCTTGGCCTCGTCGAGCAACAGGTCGAGGTGGCTACCCGTGCGGGTGAAACCTTTTCTTTGGGCATCGATGGAATCTCCCTTGAGGCCAAACAAGCGCTCGAAAAGAAAGGCCGGTCGATTCAGGGAAGGAATGGGTTGGCCAATCCGGGAATAGGAAAGGGTATTGGCTCGGGTTGGCATGCCCACGCCTCCATCAGAGGAAAGGGTCAGGCTAGTGAAGCGCGTTTTGGCACCGAGCCGATGGGTGCGGGCCATGAACTGGTCGAGGGAAATCGAGTTTTTCAAGCCCGTCGTGCCCAAGCTCATTTCCTCACCGGTGAGGAAGGTGTCTCCACTGTCGTGGCCGCCGATTCGGCGAACCTTGGGATGGGATAGTCCGCCCAGCACAGTGATTTGATCCCGCATGGGCTCAAGTGGCTCGAGCGACTTGTTGAAGGTAAAGTCCTTGCCCTCGCCCTTCGGAAACCAATTCCATTGGCCGTATTCGCCATCTTGGCTGGGAAGGCTTACCCCGTAGGGGAAGTAAATGGAACAGAACCGCTTTGGGGGGACTGTGGCACTGGGCCCCGCGAACGATTCCATCCAAGGCAATGCGAGGGCTATGCCCGTTGCCCGGAGCATGGCCCTTCGATTCATTTGGAAATTATTCCTACTCATTCTGTTATGAAACAATGCAATCTATCATGCATTAACGCGATAAAAAAGGCTTGCTTCGAATGATGTTTTTCATGAGGGCGGATAACCGATAATCCTCCTTGACGAAACCTTCGCTCAATTCCTTGACCACGGGTTCGTCGGTCAGTTCGAGTGAGCGCCCCAGGGCGTAAATCAGCATTTTGGAAACAAGGGCATGGGCGAATTGCCCGCGTCTTTGATTTAGGAGATATTTTTGCAGGTCGGGCAAACCAGTGACTGGATGGTTGCCGGGCAGCACCGTGTCGGGGGAAACCGGTTTTTTCTGGGTAGCCGTTTTTTCCCTGGGCAACCCGATCGCGTCGTATCGTTCCAAGGCGATGCCCCAGGGATCGATGCTGCGGTGACAATCCGCACAGGCTGCCTTGTTACGATGAACTTCCAGTTGTTCGCGGACCGAAAGCTTTTCGAAGTTCTTCACGCTTTGTTCGATGCCGGGAACGTCGGGCGGTGGTGGTTTGGGCGGATCGTGCAGGAGATGCTCCCTAATCCAAACCGCCCGCTTGATCGGGTGGGAGTCCGCCCCGTCCGAGCCTGCCAAGTGAGTGGAGGCGTGACCGAGCAGACCACCTGGTCGATTCGTGCCTTTCAGGGAAACCCGCTCAAAGAACTGGGACTTCGGTCCGCTCAAACCGTAGTGCTTGGCCAGGGTGGCGTTGAGCATGGTGAAGTCGGAGTCGAGAAATTGCAGGGCCGATGTGTTGCTTCGCAGAATTTCCCGAAAGAAGGCTTGGGTTTCACCCACCATGTCCGGCTTCAAATTGTTGTCGAAATCCTTGTAGTATTGTGGATTGATGGCCACACGGTCGACTCCCTCAAGGTCTAGCCACTGCATGCTGAACTGTTCGGCGAAACGATCGGCTTTTGTATCCTCTAGCATACGCTCGAATTGTAGACCAAGAACCTTGGGGTCGAGCAAGCGACCGGAATCCGCTAGGGTGGATAGTTCCTTGTCCGGCATCGAGCTCCAGAGAAAGTAGGACAGGCGCGTGGCCAGTTCATGAGCGTTGAGCTTTCTTGGCTTGTCCGACTTGAAAGGTTCGCTGAGATACAGAAAGTGGGAGGAAGCCAAGGCGGCCGAGAGGGTTTCCTTGAGTGCCGAGACGGATGTGTCCGACTGTTTCGAAATGACCTCGAAGTGGGTCTGCCATGTTTTGACTTCCTCTTCGTTGACCGGCCGTCTCCAGGCACGGCGCAGGAAACGGCTCAATATGCTCTTGACCGCCTGCGGATCGGACAACTCCTCGCCTTCGTGAATGATTCTTCGATGGAGCGGGGGAGGCCAAGACGGATAGTCGTTGCGGACGAACTCGACGGACTCGATGATGATTCGCGGAAAATCAGGGTCCTCGGGGTAGACCTTGACCTTTTTCTTCTTGATCCTCGGCTGAGGCTTGCGGGCTGCCAGGGCGGAGAGTTTCGCGCTGAGGGCAATCCATTTGGAGTCTATGAAACGATATTCGGGCACCAAGGCCTGCTTCTGTTTTTCGTCGAGAGACTCGACACCTCCCAGTGTCTCCACGTTACCAAGCAACCTGATCAATTCCATTCTGCTCGACTCGCCATCGAGTTGTGGAAGCAGGGAGGAAGAAACGGAGAAACGGGGTCTTCCGATGACGCGAAAGGCGTTCTTCTGCATGTAGTCCAGTTCGACGGTGAAGACCGTTCCACCCTCGTTTTCAACCACTTCGGCAAACTCGAAGAGACAGGCATGGTCCTGACCTATCAGGTTGCCCGAGCCCCACCCGGTTTCACGAGGATTGGCGTCAATGGCCAAGGCCGCGGAGTATTTTTTGTCGTTTTGCAACAAGTCGTTCCGGGGATTGATCAACTTGACCGGCTTGCCTTTGCCTTGGGTACCGATTGGCTTGGCGAAGACCCGCAGGTCGCTGAGGGTGAAAATTCCGTTACCGGCTCGTCCCGGCCCCTTTTTCTTCAGCGACTTGTCGGTCAGCGCCTCGATTCGGATGGCTCTGACACTAGGCAAATCCGCCTTGGCCGTCACCACCCAGCGATCATTCTTCGGGTTGAGACCGGCCAAGAGAAAGGAACCGTCTGCCTGCGGGACGAAGGTTGCCCCCTCGAGGGATTTTGGCTCGGCGTTGCCGAGGATGGCCCAATCAGTTGGAGCAGGAGGTTTTATCGGCAACTTCTGCAACCATTCATCGAAGCGTCCGGGAAGTTCGTCTTCCTCGAAGCGCTCGCGTTGGGCAACAAGTTCAGCCAAGGTATTCTCCCACTTGCCCACTTTCTCCTTGGTGGCCTCCGCATTGAGCTCCTCCTCGATTTCCTTGTTGATTACCTTGGGTGGTGCTTCGCCGTCAAAAAGGGCGTTTTGCAACGCAATGATTCCGCTCAACTTGTCATCCGGCACACGGGCTTCCGGTTTGGGAAAGAACTCGGGCCACCCAGGAATGTCATAATACTTCGGAGTGTTCGAGCCAACCGCAATTTCTCCGGCATCGCCCATTATGTTGAGGGTTAGCCCGGAAACAAAATATCCATATTGGGCGTAGAGAACGGGTACGGGTTGACCGGGTTTGCGATCAGTGGAGGCCTTTATGCGAATGCTGAATTTGCCCGTCCGCGGCAAACCCTTGAATGAACCATGCCAAAAGTTCACCCGGCCCAAACGGTCCGAGGAAAGCCCGCTGAAACGCTTGCTGTTGGGACCTTTCATGCCATCATTGTTTCGCTTGATTTCGGTAACCTCCTTATTTTCCTGCCCACCGTCCACAAGGATAAAGTCCAAGGCTTTTCTAGCGGTCTTTAGGTAGCTTTCGACTTGCAGGGCAGTCATGCCCAAGGAAGCGCCGTTGTTCTTGAAGCCCTCCGGGGATCGGGCATCGGAAGGCAGGTTCTCGCTGTAGTCCATCTCGAAGCCCAGCAGGTCCGTCATGGTGTGCTGGTACTCCGCCCGGTTAAGTCGTCGCATGACCAAGGTGTTCTGCCCGCCTTGCATCTTCTTGAAGGCGTCCGTCAAGTTACGGTCGATCCATTCGGTGAGGACCTTCCTTTCCACGGAGCTTAGAGACTCTTCCTCCTCGGGCGGCATCTCCCCGCGATTGAGCATGTTCAGGGCATCGTGCCAAATCTCTGCCGCCGCCCGGTCATTGAGGAAATCGGCTGAGAGCGTATCGAGACGAACCTTTCCCTTTTGCTTTTCCGGTCCATGGCACTTGAAGCAGTGGGCCTCGAGGATAGGACGGACGTCCTTTTCGTATGAGTACGAGGATTCCTGCCCGGTCTTTGCTTGTAACAGGAAAACACTGGTCAGCAAGCAAGCGGGCATCCAAAAAAAGTTTGTTTTTCGGTACAAAAGCACTCCCCTTAACCCTATCCCAACCCAACCCTACGCAAAAGGAAAAACCGGTCGTTTATGCCTTTTTATTCTTGGACTCGACTTCATCGGGATGAGCCGGGTATCAGGCTGCTCAACTCTGCGCTAATTTTCGGGAATCGTTATTTTGCCTGGCAGGCGCTGCCCTTCTCCTCGCCTGCCCTTGTCTCCCAGGTCTTTTCGAGCCCCTTCTGCGAAATGCATCAGTCGTTTCACGATGTCGGGGTGTTGGCTGGCGACGTTGGACTGGCAACTGACGTCATCGAGCAGATTGAAGAGCAGGGTCTCATTCTCCCCACCCTTGAAATGAGGATGTCCGCCCGTGGGCTTGATGGGCAGGAAAAGCTTCCATGGACCGGAACGCACTGCTTGCAACTGATCCTGATGATAATAGTAGTATTTCTCGTGAGGTGTTTTGGCGTCGGGTATGCCGAATAGCAATGGAGCGATGTTCTTTCCATCGATTTTCCGGTCAACGGGCACGCGACCACCGGCAAGTTTTGCAAAAGTTGGCAGCAAGTCCATTGTGGAAGCCAGTTCCTCACAAATCGTCCCTGGAGGAACTTTCCCCGGTTGCCAGACGATGGTGGGTACGCGGAAAGCTCCTTCTCCCGTCGTATAGCCACGTCCGTGCAAGGGGAGATTCGAACCACGACCAAGGTCCGTGCGATCGGGGTTTACGGGGGCTCCGTTATCGGATGTCCAAATCACCAGGGTTTGTTTGTCGATCCCAAGCTTCGTCAATTGATTCAAGATCATTCCCATTGACCAGTCCAGCTCCTCGATCGAGTCGCCCCAAGGCCCGTTTTTGCTTTTTCCACGAAATGCGGAACTGGAGAAAGGGGTTCTCGTACTTCCGGGCATTGCCTGTGGAAGGTACAGAAAAAAGGGCTTGTCCTTGTGACTATCGATCCATTCCATCGCCCGCTCGGTATATCGTTTGGTCAGGGTATTGCGGTCACAGGGAGCCTCGATTACCTTTTCGTTTTCCATCAAGGGCAAGGGTGGCCACCTTGAGCCGTCCTTCTTCCAGACCCGGGCAGTCATGTCATCGGAATAGGGTAGGCCGAAGAACCAATCGAACCCTTGGCGCGTCGGGAGGAAATCCGAGTGATCGCCCAAGTGCCATTTCCCAACGATTGCAGTTGCGTAACCCTGTTGCTTGAGAATTTCGGCAATCGTTACTTCGTTCGGATGCAAGCCATAGGGTGAGAGCGGTCGTAGTACCCAACCGTCGCGGGGATTGAAATGCATACCCACCCGCTGGGCGTAGCAACCGGTCATCAAACTGGCTCGTGAAGGTGTACAAACCCCTGCGGTTACGCAAAAGTGAGTGAATTTTCTACCCTCCCTCGCCATGCGGTTCAAGTTTGGCGTACGATGTAGCTTGGAACCGAAAGGTTCGATGTCCCCGTAGCCAAGGTTGTCGCAGTACACCACGATGAAATTGGGTTGTGCCGTTCGTGCGTCGGCCCAAAGCGCCCAAGCGCTCATGGCAACCAAAATTCCGAGCGGGCGCAAGTATTTTGAGGTGTCGAATGTCATGAGGTGATGAGGGATGGGGTCAAAGGGTTGAAATGAGATTGTAAGTTCCCTGTTCATTCAGCAAGAAAACATCTCTAAAAGTTGTCAATTTACGTTCTTGAGGAAGGTGCAATCCCAGGGGCCAGTTCGGAAAAAAAGAAAATAGAGTGTTTTTTATTCGCTAAGTTAATCCATTTTTTCCTTGGCTGGGGGGTTCTTTCAAGCCTTTCTCGACAATTACCTTCATGAGATAAAAATGAAAAAACTCATTCTTTTCGGCGTTGCCGTCTTTCTTTTGGTTATCACCTTTGTGTCGGCTCAGACCAGTGATCCTATCCGTGTCTGGCCGGGTGAAGCGCCGGACGAACCGACAGGGATCGAATCAAAGAAAGCCAAGGCCGTCACGGGTTCCGATGGGGTGATCCGAATCCCTTACGTCGATACTCCCGAACTCTTTCATTTCCCGGCCTCTCCGGACAAGGCGACCGGTACTTGCATCATCGTGTGCCCCGGTGGTGGTTATGGCAAGCTGGCTTGGAACAAGGAAGGCACCGAGATCGCAACCTGGTTGAACACGTTGGGCGTAGAGGCCGTAGTTCTCAAATACCGCGTGCCACGCCGGGATCGTGAAAAGCCACACCCCTGGCCTCTGCAGGACTTGCAGCGGTCCATCCGCATTGTCCGCTCGAAGGCAACCGAATGGAAAATCGATTCCGACCGCGTGGGCGTCATGGGTTTCAGCGCGGGGGGGCACCTCTGCGCAATGGCTTCCTCTTACTATGGCGAATCCTCCTACAAGGCGATCGATTCGATCGACAAGCTCGATGCCCGTCCCAGTTTCGTGGGCTTGATCTATCCCGCTTACCTGGGCAATGCCCGGAAGGATGCCACCACGCTCGATCCGTTGGTCAAGATTGACGCCAAGACGCCCCCAACCTTCATCGCGATCACCCATGACGACAGTGACCGGGCCATTTTTGCCGCTCTCTACTACGCCGAACTCAAGCGCCATCGGGTCTCTGCGGAGCTCCATATCTACAGCAAGGGCGGGCACGGCTACGGCCTTCGTTCCAGCCCCAACCCGGTATCCACCTGGCCCGCCCGTATGGAAGATTGGTTACGCTCCAGCGGATGGCTAAAGCGGTAATAGTATCTGCGGTTGCATTGGAGTTGCCCCTTCTCTAATCCCGACCAAATAAAACGCCGTCCGTGATATTCTTTTACGCTTTCCCTTCACCTACGTACCTCCAAAGTTGAAATCATGTCATATCTTCAAGAAGTAACCAACACGGATCGTCCATGGTCTGAAACGAATGCCCGACTTTTGGTCGTGGGAATATTTGAAAACCAGGAACTGACCACGCTTGGGCAAGAGATTGACACACATCTTGATGGTGTCATTTCCAAGGCGTCGGCCCTGGGCGATCTTACGGGCAAGCCCGGTGAGGCCCGAACCTTTTACGATGACGACCGCGTGGTACTGGTCATGGGTCTTGGACCACGGGATAAGTTTGATTCCGAGGCCATCCGCAAGGCCGGAGGTTCCATTTCCAAGGCTGCTCTGGCCAGCAAGCAGACCACCCTGGTCGTGGAATGCTTTTGCGCGTGTTCCGATAAACCCGACTGTCAGGCACTTGCGGAAGGCCTTGTGTTGGGGAGTTATCGTTTCAACGACCATCGCAAAGGGGACGATGACGGTCCGGACATTGAAACAATCACGGTGCTCGGCGGGGATGCCCCGGACCTTGCCAAGGGGTCTGTCATTGCCGGTGGCGTCTGCCTCGCTCGGGATCTAGGCAATCATCCGGGAAATGTAGCCACCCCGACACGACTGGCTGAGGAGGCTGAGAGAATCGGGGGGTCTTGCGACATGAAGGTGACGATTCTGGAGAGGGAACAGATTGCGGAACAGGGCATGGGTGCCTTGGTTGGTGTGGCCCAGGGGAGTGATGAACCGCCAAAGTTTATCGTGATGGAGTACGCGGGTGATCCCGGTGGCCGCAAGCCGATCGCTCTTGTTGGCAAGGGGCTGACTTTTGATAGTGGGGGTATCTCCATCAAACCCTCGGCCCAAATGGACGAGATGAAATTCGATATGTGTGGATCAGCGATCGTGCTGGGCGTCATGCAGGCGGTCTCGATCCTAAAGCCGGAACTTAACCTGATCGGGGTCATCCCATCCACGGAAAACCTGTTGGGCGCAAAGGCCTGTAAGCCCGGCGATATCCTAAAGGCCTACAATGGCAAGACGATCGAGGTGCTCAACACCGACGCCGAGGGCCGCCTGATCCTTGCCGACGCACTCAGTTACGTCACTACCAACCATGACCTGGAGTACGCCCTGGACTTTGCTACCTTGACGGGGGCCGTGCTGATTGCCCTCGGGCACCATACAACTGGAATCATGGGCACCGATGAGGACTTGATCAGTAGGGTCAAGGCATCCTCGGAAAAGACTGGAGAGAAGGTATGGGAGTTTCCGCTCTGGGAGGAGTATTGCGAGGAGGTGAAGTCCAAGATAGCCGACGTTAAGAATCTGGGCAAAGGTCGCAACTCGGGCACGATTGCCGGTGGTGCCTTCCTCAAGGAATTTGTCGAGAATGATACTCCCTGGGTTCATTTTGATATTGCCGGTTCAGCCTGGGGGGAGAAAGAAAAACCATATGGTCCGAAAGCCGGGGCCACTGGCAACGTCATTCGCCTCGTGATTGACCTCCTGGGAATCTGACCTCTTCCATGTAGAGACAGGCATATGCGCAGAAGTATGATTTTTCTGGAATTGGCGTGTAATTCCTTGGACACTGCTTTTTTCCAACCTAAATTTGCTGCAATCCAAAAATGTAATCCCCATCCATTTTCCATCTTGCAAGCTCCTTCGTGACCTCGATTATTTCCCAGTCCCCTAACTTGACCTGCGAGCAGGCCTGCAAGGTTGCTCAGGATGAATACGGTCTGGTGGTCACGGCGGAAGCGCTGCCAAGCGATCGTGACCAGAATTTCCGCCTCCGGGACGAGGGTGGGTGCTCCTTCGTCCTGAAGATCGCCAATGGCGAAGAAGACCGTTCGTTTCTGGAAGCCCAAAATCAGGTCCTGGAAAGACTCCATGAACGGAGCGTTAGCTATTGCCCGCAATTGATACAGACCCAGTCAGGGGCTGATTTTTTTGACGTCGCGTCCAACCGTTCGACCTATGCCGGACGTCTAATCACATGGATGTCGGGGAAAGTACTGGCCCATTTCCAATGGCAAGGGCCCGAGTTGCTGCGGAATTTGGGGATTTGTGTGGCCGAGGTCGATGATGCTTTGCGAGGCTTTGACCATCCGGCGATGCATCGTGAAGATTTTCCGTGGGATCTGGCAAACGCATCGGCGGTAATCGATCTTTATCTGGATCAAGTGGAGGATTCCCGGATGTGCCTGCAGGTCGGTGCGGTCCGGGCAAATCTTGCCAAATACGTCGAGCCTCGTTTGTCTCTGCTTGAGCAAAGTGTCATTCACAACGATGCCAATGACCATAACGTCATTGTTCAATCTCCTGTGATCGACCAACAGCAAGTTGCCGGCCTGATCGATTTCGGCGACATGGTCCATAGCCATACGGTTTGTGGTCTGGCCATCGCCGTTGCCTACGCGATGCTCGACAAGACCGATCCGTTGCAGGCTGCCACGCATATCGTCGAGGGATATCACGGTGTTCGCCCTCTGACTGAGGATGAATTGGCCGTGGTTTTTCCCATGGCATGCGGAAGATTGGCAGTCAGCGTCTGCATGGCTGCGGTCCAACAACGGCAGCGACCCGATGATCCCTACTTAAGCGTCAGCCAGGAACCGATCAAGCGCACATTGCAGCAATTGCTGGAGATCCATCCGCGATTTGCCGAAGCCACCTTTCGCGAGGCTTGTGGCTTGACCCCGAATCCCGCCTCCCGTACCAGCCTTTAAGTAGTGCGAGAGGTTATTTGCATCGGTTGTGCCCCTAACCAAACTGCTCATCCGAGGGGGTTCCTGATTGCCATCATCATTTTAACGCCAAAGCTTTGTTTCCATAACCCTTTGGGATTGATAACTCCGAACCCCCTGAAATGAAAATGAAACGCTTTCTCTCTTTTGCCGTAACCGCCTGTTTTGCAGTCATGTCCTTTTGTGCTATTCAAGCTGCCTCCACGCCCAACGTCATCATCATCATGGCGGACGATCAGGGCTACCAGGACCTCGGGTGCTTCGGATCACCCAAGATCAAGACTCCCCACATCGACCGGATGGCCAAGGAAGGCATGCGCTTCACTGACTTTTATTCCGGCGCTTCGGTTTGCACCCCTTCACGGGCCGCTCTACTGACTGGTTGCTATGCGAAACGAGTGGGTGGCCTGGGCGTTCTCTTTCCCCGCGACAAGCGGGGCCTCAACCCCGATGAGATTACCATTGCGGACTTGCTCAAGACCAAGGGTTACGCTACTGCCTGCATTGGGAAATGGCACCTCGGGCACCTCAAGGAATTTCTGCCCACCAGCCAGGGCTTCGATACCTACTTAGGCGTTCCTTACAGCAACGACATGACCATCGACCCGACTCAACCACTGGCTAACGACGTCGTTTTACGAGAAGGGGTCACCTTGGAGAACATCAAGAACCGGGTGAAGAAAAACCTCGTGCCTCTGATGCGCGATACCGAGATTATCGAATACCCGACCGACCAAAACACTTTGACCAAGCGCTACACCGAGGAAGCCATTTCCTTCATCAAAAAGAACAAGGAGAACCCCTTTTTCATCTACCTGCCGCACACCATGCCACACATTCCCCTCTACGCCACCCCCCAGTTCGAGGGTAAAAGCGAGATCGGGCTGTACGGCGACACCATCGAAGAACTCGATTGGTCGACCGGACAAATTCTCGAGACTCTCCGCAAGCTCAAAATTGATAAGAACACATTGGTCATCTACACTTCGGACAACGGACCCTGGAAACTGGCATCCAACTCGTGGGTGAAGGGCAACATGAACCGTCGGGTCGGTGGCTTTGCTCACCCTCTCAAAGGCTACAAGTTCTCCCGCTTTGAGGGCGGAATGCGCGTGCCCACCGTGATGTGGTGGCCGGGCCGCATTCCTGCCGGCAAGGAGTGCTCCGAAGTTGGCGCCAGCATGGACTTCCTCCCGACCTGTGCGGCTATCTCCGGGGCCAAGATGCCTGACGACCGCATGATCGACGGGAAGAACCTGCTCCCTTTGATGGAGGGCCGCGAAGGAGCCAAGAGCCCGCACGAGGCTTTCTTTTACGGTACGGAAGCCGTGCGGAGCGGAAAATGGAAATTGAAAGGGAGGGAATTATTCGATCTGAATCAGGACGTCGGGGAAACCAAAAACCTTGCGGGCGATAACCCCGAGGTCGTCAAGCGCCTCGGTGGTTTGTTAGCCGCCCACAAGGAAGATCTGGCCAAGAACAAGCGACCTGCGGGCGGCCCGCCCAAGCAACCCCGCAAGAAAAAGAAATAAACAAATCACAGGAGTTCCCGCTTTATCCTTCTTTGCGGGAAGGGCTTTCTTTTGTTCACTGTTTTGTCCCAAGCGGCCATACTCCGTATATTGTTTGGCATAGTTTTATTTAAAATTTACTTAGGATGCGTTCGGATATTCGTTTGAAATTCTTTCTGCTCATACCCTTTTTGAGCCTGGTCACTTTCGCTGCTTCTCCGCCCTCGTCTGAATTTATAGTTTCGTCGGGCTCGTCTTTCAAGGTGCAGGTAGCGAAGGACGACTTGTTGACGGGGGTTCCATTCGAGTCCAATCTCGGACTGGCTGCAGGAGATTTTCTCAAACTGACCGATGGCTTGGGGAGTAAGACCAACACGGCCTTTCGGACCTTCGCCCGGGACGACGTCGAGGATTGGGTGATTACTTTTTCGAACCTAAAGATTGTGGAACTGAAGGAGATCCGAGTGTTTTCCTGGAATGGGGATCATCGGGCCCAGCAGGACTTCGATCTTGCCTACAGCACGGACCGGGGAAAAACCTTCGTTTCCCTGGCCAAGCGTATTCTGGCCCCCGAAAACGGAGCCTGTAACTTGACACGCATTCCTTGCTCCTTGACCAAAGTGACTGATCTTAGGTTTGTCTTTCGCAATCCAGGAGACGACCTTCACCCCAAAAACGTTCGGCACTCCTCCCTGCTCGAGATCGATGCCATCGGGACTCCCTTGGTTCCTCTTACCCTGGCGGAAGCGAAAGACGCGGGGCGGGGCAAATCAGCCTTGCTTGCGAGTCACGCGGACGAGCGAAGCAAAAATGGGCTTTTGCCTGAAAAATCGACCCAAGCGAACCTTTCCGTCTTTCATACTTCCATCCGGCCCGCATTGGAACAAAGCTGCCTGCATTGCCACGGCCCTGAAAAGCAGAAAGGTGAATTCCGAATCGACGCTCTTGATCCCGACCTGATCAAGGGTGGTGACAAGGACTGGTGGTTGGAGGTAATGGACGTCCTGAGCAATGGAGAGATGCCTCCCGATGATGCCCAGGTGGAGCTGTCCGATGCAAACCGCTCCGCAACGATCGACTGGCTTGCCTTGGAACTTCAAAGAGCTTCGAGGATAGCCCGCAGTGAACAGGGGAGCTCTTCTTTCCGTCGGCTTACCCGTTACGAATATAATTATGCGCTTGAAGACTTGCTGGGTGTCTCATTGTCAGTCGATGAAACCCTCCCTCCCGAAACATCGTCGGAAGATGGCTTTAAAAACAGTTCCGAACTTTTGCAGATGTCCCCCATGCAATTCCAGGCCTATCGGGAAATTGGATTGAAGGCCTTGAAGCGGGCTACCGTAACCGGGGAACGCCCCAAGCCGGTTACCTATCTTGTTTCGATGAAGGAAGAGTTTGAAAAGTTGGCTGAGAACCCCAAGACGAAATTTTTCGAAACTGGGGACAAAAGCTATGAAAAGAGTCGGAGATCAATGCATCTTTTTAATACCCTGACGGGACGGGGCACTTCTTACAAGGCAGGTAAATTGAAGCCTAAACCGGATGCCGTTGCCGGTCCGTCTTCCCCGGGTTCGGGGGTTTTCATGGCCTTGCCAAGATCGAACGAGTTAAAATGGAACCTGGATCGTTTTCTGCCCGACGATGGAGTAATGCGGGTCAGTATTCGTGCTTGGCGTTCTTCAGGCAACCCGGATGAGGATGCGGGCTTGCGCTTTGGGCTTAGTGCCCACACCAGTAACAACGCCAACTTTTCCAACGTCATTAGTGAACGAGATATCCCCGTTACGGGAACGGTGGAAAATCCCCAATTCCTTCATTTCGACGTCTATCTCGAAGACATTCAACGAAACCCCTTTCGCAAACTTGCCACGACCTTCCCCAGGAGGGATGAATTCCTGCATATTAAAAATATCTCGAATGCACATGGCACGGAACCCCTTCAAGTCCATCTTGATCGAATTGAAATCACCGCGCCCTTTTATGCTCAATGGCCTCCTGCCACCCACAAAAGAATTTTCTTCGATAGCAACGACAAGAAAAACGAAAAAAAATACGGTGGCGAAGTTCTTTCCCTGTTCATAAAGCGTGCCTGGGGTCGCCCTGCCAGTACCGTGGAGATCGACCGTTTCATGGGCTTGTTCGAGCAATTCCGACCAGACGTCGATACTTTCGAAGAGACGATGCAGGAAGTGCTGGCAACGGTTCTCGCTCACCCTGAATTCCTGTACCTTACTCAACGCTTGCCTGAAAGCAAGCAACTCAAGCCAGCGCGAATCAGTGATTGGGAGTTGGCCAAGCGTCTTGCCGTATTTTTATGGTCGAGTATTCCCGATGCTCAACTGCAACAATTGGCTGAACAAGAAAAGCTCAAGGAACCCGCCATCCTTGAGGCCGAAGTCAAACGTATGTTAGCCGATTCCCGTTCCAATCGGTTTACCCGGCATTTTGTCGAGCAATGGCTTGGCCTGGACGGGATGGAGAGCGTTACGCACGTCACCGACGATGACCTAAAGGACGCGATGCGGAATGAACCCGTTGCCTTTTTTGACGATCTGTTGAAGCGAAACGGTAGTGTTTTCGAATTCATCCATTCCGACTATGCCGTGGTCAACGAGAGGTTGGCGAAGCACTATAGGATCCGGGATGTGCTTGGATCCCGTTTTCGAAAAGTTTCCATTGAACCGCATCTCAACCGCGGGGGTCTTTTGACGGGTTCCGCCGTTCTTGCCATGAACTCGGATGGAAAGGATTCCAATCCTCTCAAACGCGGGGTTTGGATGCTGGAAAGTATCCTGGATGATCCTCCGCCACCTCCTCCGCCAAATGTTCCGGAAGTGGACCTTGCCGATCCCGAAATCCAAAAAATGACTTTGAAGGAACGGATTGCCAACCACCGAAGCGACCCGGCCTGTTATTCCTGTCATGCGAGAATCGATCCTTGGGGAATTGCTTTCGAAAATTATGATGCCCTCGGTTCCTACCGAACGAAGATTAATAACAAACCAGTCGATGCCACGTCCTTTCTTTTCAGCAAGCAGTCCCTGAAAGGAATGAATGGACTGAAGCGTTATTTGCTGGAGGAAAGACAAGATCAATTTGCCCGCGCCATGGTCCGAAAGATGACCACTTATGCCCTCGGTCGCCCACTCTCCTTTTCCGATCATGCCGAGGTTGAGGACTTGGCGGCGAAGTTCAGGAAAAAGGGAGACCGCCTGGTAGACCTTGTTTTTTTAGTTACTCAAAGCGGGATTTTTAACTCGAAGTAATCCCTCCTTGGTTTATTTTGAAATAAAAGCGGCGGATGAATACATACGACAAACCAGACTCTTTGGGACGCAGAACCTTTTTGCATGGTGCCGGCCTTGCTCTCGCATTGCCATGGTTCGAATCCTTTGGCTCCGGAAGTGAACCTTCGGGCAAGACCCCAAAGCGATTCGTAAGCATATACCACCCGGACGGAGTGGGTGTTCCCCTCAAGGAAGACCCGGCTTGGAAGGATTGGAGCTGGTTTCCCCATGGCGGGGAAAAGGATTTCGAATTTACCAAGGTCCTGGACGTTCTCGAGCCGCTGCGAAGTGACGTCACGGTTTATGCAGGCCTTTCCCATCCTGCAGTAAGACGCGTTCACGGGCATTCCAATGCCGACCAGTATTTGACGGGGGCCGACACGAAGGGCCACGGTCCGTACAAGAATTCGATCTCGCTCGATCAGGTATACGCTGAATCCATCGGTGATGAAACACGGCATTCCTCTTTGGTCATGTCCACAAACGGAGGGATCGGCGGTCCTCGTGGCGCCCAGACCCAGTCCTTTAACCGTGAAGGGCGTGCCATTCCTGCCATGAATAGCCCCAAGCAAATCTTCGATATGCTTTTTGTTGTAGGCGACAAGAATGCATCCGCGAAATTGGCCAGGACCAAAAGCGCCTTGGATTTGCTGATCGACGATACCCGTTCGTTGGGGAGAAAACTTTCCAGGCATGACCAGGACACTCTTCAGCAGTATCTTGATTCGGTTCGGGATACCGAGGTCAGACTGACCAAAGCCCAGCAATGGTTGGATGCCCCCTTTCCCCAAGTTGATTCTTCAAGTCTGCATCTCGAAGCTGGCC